>DASSJE010000401.1:0-7325 GCA_035691365.1 Terriglobia bacterium | reverse complement strand
GTGGCTACCAGACCATATTGCTCAGTTCGCTGGACACAAGGGTGCTTGTCTCCATTCCTGTCGCCGGCTTTGATTCGCTGAACGGGAGATTGGAACGGCTCCCCGGTGAGCCGGGGGATTACGAGCAGCTTGCGCCCGGGCTATTGGATGGGCAGGGCTATCAGACGTTAGTTGCCATTCGGGCTCCGCGCCCCACACTTGAAATCAACAACGCGGAAGACTCCTGCTGCTTTCGAGCACCGTTAGTCAAGCCGGACATTTATGATGCAATAAAACCGTTTTACGCTCTTTACGGCAAGGAGGATGCTCTTCAATTTCACACTGACACACAGGTTTCCGCTCACAACTACCAGCGCGACAACCGGCAGCAGGCTTACCGGTTTCTCACAAAATGGTTTGACCTTCCCGACAAGCCGGATGAAATTCCGGTGGAGAACTACATCAAAAGTTACAGTGAACTCGCGGCTGGTGTGCCGGCAGATAACCTCACCATACTCGGGCTGGCCAGGCAATTTGCTTCCCAAATTCATCATGCTCCCGTCCCGGCGGATCCGTCCGGTCGCGCTGAGTGGGCTAGGAAGCAACGGGTTGCGCTCAGCAAGGTTGTGCATTATAAGCCGGTCAAAGTTGAGGACCCCTGGTATGTGGCAAACACCAACCATAGCACGGTGGAATCCATTTCTTTCCGCTTTACTATGAATAATGGCTTGAGCGCCACAGGGGTCTGGACAAAATCCATCTGGACGCCCGAAAACGCACCGATGGTCGTGATGATCAATGATGACGGTCGTCCCGGAGTAGACAGAGAGGTCTGGGATCATGTTCCTGAGGCTGCCAACCTTGTGGAAAGGGGCAGGCAGGTGTTGGCGCTTTCCATCCTCTTTACGGGAGACGCAAACCCATCAAAGGAGAACGTGGGAAGCATCGGATATATGATGACGGCAGTGGGCGCCCCGCCGTTGGGCCTCGAGGCGGCCCAACTGGTGGCGATCACCAACTGGGCGAAGGAGACGTGGCATCCTTCCCAGGTGAGCCTTGAGAGCGAAGGTTACCGTATGCAGATGGTTTCACTGGTGGCGGGAGCGCTGCAGCCGCGGCTCTTCCACAGCATCACCATCCACAAGGGGATTCACAGCCTCGCTGATCTGTTAGTGAAACCCATCAAATCAGACGAGGTGCCGGATGTGTTCTGTTTCAGCCTCTACAAGGATTTCGACCTCGATATGCTGATGGCGATGGCTGAGCCCGCCAAAGTAACGGAATCGGATTATGTCGAGTTGACCGCCGCTAAGCAGTAGAAAGAGAAAGGACTGAAACTTAGCGGTCCGCCCGGCTGGGGTTGAGGCAGAGTTGCGAAGCGACGGTGTCCCGTTCAAGAGGTGGAATACATAAAGGGGGAGTTGATGGAAAATCTGCACAGGCGGCGATTTTTGCAGGCGGTTACTGCGGCGGTTGTTGCGAGCGGAGGGAATTTCAGTACTGCCAAAGCTGCTCAGCCGGAACCGATGCGCATGGGACTGCTGGTGAGCGCCACCAGCGAACCGGAAAAAGTGATGAAGTACGTCCACGATTTTGGGATCCCGACGGTTCACATCAGCACCTCAGATTTTTCATCCGACATGGCCAGGCGGCTGCACACAGCGCTGGATAAATACGGAATTGAAGCCACCGCCCTGGTGTCGTCAGGACCGGGCGGGGAGAAATACGATCTGTACGAGGGCCCGCTGACTTATGGAATCGTTGCGTCACCCTATCGTCGGCAGCGGATTGATCATCTCAAGCGTGCCTCGGATTTCGCCAAAGGTCTGAACATCCCGGTGACGTTCAACCAATGGGGCTATATTCCGGAAGTTCCCAGTGACCCGTTGTACGAACCTACCGTGAAAGCAGTGCAGGAAATCGCCACCCACTGCAAGGCGAATGGCCAGATTTTTGTGAACGAAACCGGGCAGGAGACTCCGGTGACGCTGCTGAGGACAATTCTGGACGCCGGAATGGACAATGTGAAAGCAGTGCTGGACGCGGCCAACCTTATCCTTTACGGGAAGGGCAGCCCGGTGGATTCGCTCGCGGTGATCGGCAAGTACGTGATCGGTGTGCACGCCAAAGACGGATTCTATCCCTCCAATCCGCGCTACCTGGGGCGCCAGGTTGCGTGCGGGCACGGTATGGTGGGCTGGCCTCGACTGATTCAGGGTCTCAAGAAGCTTGGCTATACAGGACCGGTTACGATTGAGCCGGTTCTGGGACGAGAGCAGAGAGACCAGGAAATTCGTGAAGATATGGCCTACCTGAAGAAACTGATTGCAGAGAGCTGATGCTCCCCAGCCGGGCATGCCAATTTGACTGCGGAAAATACGTGCGAGTAAGACAAAGCAAATGAAGCCGTTCCGCCAGAATAACCAATAGTATCGCTTTCACAAGTTACGCGGGCTACAAAACGACAAGGGGAATTGAACGCATGGCTCGACGAATTGACCGAAGATCATTTCTGAAGGAGTCCAGCGGGGCGGCGTTGGGGGCAACAGCGGTTTCGCTGCTCGGCCAGCCGCGAGCGGAAGCGGCCGATGAGTACATCTTTCGCAGCGCCTGGCCACAACAGGCGGAGCGCACATGGGCCGGACCGGAATACTGGACTAACCCGCTCGAAGATTGGCGAATTCGTCACGGTCGCCTGGAATGCATTCGGGCAGGGGGTGATCGCAACGTATTTCTGTTGACGCATGAGATTGCGGGCCGCGAGGGCGACTTGGCCATGAGCGTGACGCTTGGCCGGATGGACGCATCGGGCATGCTCGGCGAGGGCTTTGCCGGCTTCCGCGTCGGCATCAAGAGCTTTGTGGACGATTATCGTGCCCGCGCCATTCATGGCCGTGGAATGAACGTGGGCGTAACGGCCGAAGGGCGCCTCTTTATCGGTGATGTGAAGGCATCTGCGCCGCGCATAAAAATCGATCAGGAATTGCGCCTGGATCTGGAGGCCCGCCCATCAGGGAGCGGTTATCGTGTTACGCTTCGTGCGGCTGACCGAGAAGGAAAGAAACTGGGTGAAACCATCCAGCAGGTGCAAAGAGAGTGGCTGGCGGGGGGTGTGGCGCTGGTGTCAAGTTCCGGAAATGTTGAACCCACGCCAACCCCACTGGGCAAGCTCTCAGGCTTCGATTTCTACCCGCCGGGCCAGGAGCGGGGCGGGACTATGCGCTTCTGGTTTGCCGACTGGATGCTCGGCGGCACAAAGGTGGATGTGCATGAAGAACGCGCCTACGGCCCCCTGCTGTTCGCGCTTTATACAGTTAGCCGCGGCGTGCTGAAGCTGTCAGCGCAATGTCCGCCAATGGGCAACGCCTCAAAAGAAGTTCGGTTGCAGGTACGCAATGGAGGAAATCGCTGGAAGACTATCGGCACGGCGGAGCTTGATCCGGATGCCTGGAATGCGGCGTTCCGCATCCCTGCGTGGGACGACTCCAAAGACCACTCCTATCGTCTGTTTTACACCCTGCCGGACGCCAGCGGAAAGCTGCAGCGGCACAGCTTTGAAGGGATGATCCGCAAAGACCCCAAGGACCGCAACATAATAACCGTGGGCCTGCTGACCTGCATGTGGGACATGGGTTTTCCGCACGCCGAATTCACCCGGCATCTGGGCTGGCACAAGCCCGACATCCTGCTCTGGACGGGAGATCAGGTTTACGAACCAGTGGGCGGCTTCGGGGTGATGGAGACGCGCGATCCGGAGCTGCTGGTTCCCTCAATGCATGACTACCTGCGCAAGTGGTACCTTTTTGGCTGGGCCACCCGCGACCTGACGCGAAATATTCCATCGGTCTGCATAGTGGACGATCACGATATGTTCCACGGCAATATCTGGGGATGTGGTGGCAAACCGACCTCATCGCGGTTTCCTCTTCATACTGACAAGGCAGAAGCCTCGGGCGGCTACAAGATGCCGCCACGTTGGGTGAACATGGCGCAGCGGACACAGACTTCCCACCTGCCCGATCCGTTCGACACAACGCCCGTCAAGCAGGGAATCTCGGTTTATTACACCCACCTTCTCTGGGGCGGAATCAGTTTTGCCATCCTCGAAGACCGCAAGTGGAAGTCTTCTCCAACAGTCGAGTGTCCGCAGGCGCAGATCATGAACGGTTTTCCTGAAGATCCGCGCTGGGATGCGCTGAAAGATGACGTGCCGACTGCGGAATTGCTGGGTCGGCGGCAGCTTGATTTTCTGGAATACTGGGCGGCGGATTGGACAGGAGGCGCCTGGATGAAGTTTGCGGTCTCGCAGACGCTTTTCGCCTGTCTGCAAACAACGCCCAAGGGTGATCCAAATGATGACCTTGATCCAAAACTGCCGATCCTGCGCGTGGGCGAATATCCGCCGAACGACTGGATGATGGCTGACCACGATTCGGACGGCTGGCCTCAGACTGGGCGCAATGCCGCAATTCGTAAATGGCGCAAAGGGTTCGCCATCCACCTGAGCGGCGATCAGCACCTGGGCACGACTTCGCATTATGGCGTAGACGATTTTCGCGATGGAGTCTATGCGGTCTGCACACCGGCGATTTCAAATTGTTTTCCACGCCGCTGGTTCCCCGCGCATCCCGGAAAGGACTTGCTACCCGGCAAATCGAATACCGGCGATTATCAGGACCGATTTGGCAATCACATCACGGTCCTGGCGGTGGCGAATCCTTACCAATATCCCGGCGCCGGGCTGGAAGGTTTGCGGCACCGGGCGACCGGCTATTCCATCCTGCGGTGTAACCGGGCTACGAGGGAGGTAGAAGTCGCCGTATGGCCGCGATGGCTTGATCCGTCGGAGCCCGATGCAAAACCCTATCCGGGATGGCCAATTACAGTCAAGCAGCTTGACAATGGCCTGCACGGCGCCCGGTGGACGCTGGAAAAAATCGAGACATCAGGAAAACAAGACCAGGTGATTCGAGTCCTGAAAGAGCCGGATGGAGAAGTGGTTTACACAGTGCGGATGAATGGAGAAGCTTTCACGCCTCGTGTGCGAGAGCCTGGCCGGTACTCGGTCGTTGCCTTTGATCCTGACGGTGGCTATCGCCAGGAGTGGAAGGGCTTGCAGGCCCGTAAAGTGTGACGCAGGTTGGAGCAGAAACATGATTAGGAAGCCAAGGGTGAACAAATTGACCCGGCGAAAATTCCCCAACCACCTTTCGCTGTAAATTCTCACCTTATGGACCGGAGTCGATTCAGCACTGCCGGCTTACTGGAAGCAGTGGCTTAAGGCAATCGAGTTGCTGAATAACAAGAAGGTCCAATATCTCGACGTTTGTGTTGAATTATCCAAGGGCTCAAAATGAGAACATCATTAGACATGGGTGGGTAGACTGATCCAGTAAAAATTACCCAAAACGTGAAATAAAGACCTGCTTTTAAACTCGAAAGTTATCAATTAAGCCACCCACGCCAGCCTTTGGCTGAGATTCATAAGCGGTTATATTGACAAACTAACTTATTGATTTCAGATTAGTTCTTAAGAAGTTATGAAGTTGGAGCCCGGGTAGTATGTTACACATACCGCCCGGGCTCCAATTCTGGAGGAGTTGAAGCGTGTCTGACCTATCTTTGACATAGCACTTGGTGTGCCAAACACGACGCAATGGTAATGCACGATTTGCCCTATGCAGGTCTGGAGTCGGGAATCGTGGTTCCGAATGGATGAAGGGCTGCCGAAAATACTTATCGCGGCACAGATAAAAATCCGCAAGTGCTAACCGGGAAAGTGAGTGGCAGGGAACATGTCGAATTGCTCCGCGGCATTCAAACCAAAGGAAGGTCAGAGCCGGATTACGAATTGTCGTGGCTTCGACCTTCCACACGTTTCAGGACCGGCAGAGCATGCCCTTGTCACAGTCCGGTTGAGCTGCTAAAGACGTAAAACGTCCTAATTCCAGTAATCGGAGTCTGCCAGCGCGACAATGCTGTTGGCTGTCTCCCTGCATTGGTCGCGTAAGGCTTGCAGATGGAACTCTGCTTCCGCGGCCGACATGGTCGGGAATGCGTCGCAGAGGGAGCTTCGCATACCGGCAAAAACAGGTAGCAACGACTCTTCTGACAAAAGCCCTAACTCAAGAACTCCAACAAATTCCTGTATCATGATCGTTTTGACTCGTTGGTCAAAATCTTCAGCTGACATCGTGCAAATCATAAGTCCCCCTCCCTTTGGACCCTTACGCTTTGCCCCGTGCCTTCAAAGGCTAGTTTTCTTATCCGGACCCTGAATATGAAATACCATTAACGGAATGAGCATGACAATGGAACTTTGGTACCGTTTCATCCTGAACTAATGACGAAGTTGCTGATGGAATGAAGGGCGATGTAGCTGGCGTGAAGAATTCATTACGGGGAATCCATTGCTACATGCAGTTGCCAATACCCTGCATCGCAGGACATAATGGATGCCATGACATCGACGACCGCGTTTGCTGAAGGGCAATTTGCCTCTATTCCCGAATTTGAACAGAAACTTAATTATCTGGCTGAAGTCGCTGTCCATGTTGGATTGGGCCTCGGGCCCGGACAGCAACTGGTGATGACCGCTACTCTCGACGCCGTTCCGCTGGTGCGGCGGATCACGGAGCACGCCTACAAGGCTGGTGCTTCGCTTGTGACCACCATGTTGGGCGACGAGGAGGCGACTCTGCTGCGTTATCGCCATGCGCCTGATGCCAGCTTTGACGTAGCCGCTGCTTGGCTCTATGAGGGGATGGCCCAGGCCTACCGCAACGGCGCGGCGCGGCTGGCCATTGCCGGCGGCAATCCAGCGCTGCTTTCCGGGGAGGATCCAGAAAAGGTGAGCCGCGCCAATAGGGCGACGTCGAAGGCTTATCGCCCGGCGATGGAACTGATCACCCGCCACGATATCAACTGGACCATAGTTTCCTGCGCCACACCCGCATGGGCGAAAGCGGTATTTCCCGACCTGCCGCAGGAGCAGGAGATGAGCCAGCTATGGGACGCCATTTTTGCTGCCTCACGCGCCGACCAGCCGGACCCAGTGGCTGCCTGGAAAAAGCATGACGCAAAACTGCACGCCTGGGCCGATCGTATGAACAAGAGCCGGTATGCGGCGCTGCACTTCAAGGGCCCCGGTACCGACTTGAAGGTAGGTCTTGCGGACGGTCACATTTGGCTCGGCGGAGGCACTATGGCAGGTAACGGCCGATATTGCATCCCGAACATGCCCACGGAGGAAGTCTTCACAACTCCACATAAGGACCGGGTTGAGGGACGCGTCACCAGTACCAAACCTCTATCTCACCAGGGGACCATGATTGAGGGAATTTCCG
>DASSJE010000400.1:0-14764 GCA_035691365.1 Terriglobia bacterium | reverse complement strand
GCCGCGCGCATTCTCAATGGCAACCAGATCCGTGATGAAATCAAACAGGAGCTTGGCGGGCAGATCAGCGAGTTGAAGGCCGCCGGCATCATCCCTGGCCTGGCCGCTGTTCTGGTGGGCGAAAACCCCGCATCGCAGATTTACGTTCGCAGCAAGGTAAAGACCTGCGAGTCGCTGGGGCTCTACAGCGAGAAGATCGAGTGGCCGGCCGATACCACCACGGAGCGCCTGCTGCAACTGGTCCACGACCTCAACTCGCGAAACGAAATTGACGGCATTTTGGTCCAGCTTCCGCTGCCGTCACAGGTGGATTCCAAAGTTGTTCTGGAAGCCATCGACCCGGCCAAAGATGTTGACGGATTCCATCCGGTCAGCGTGGGCAATCTGGTTCGCAACAGCCCGGGGCTGATTCCCTGCACGCCGGCGGGAATCATTGAAATCCTTCGCCGCAGCGGCGTTGCGATGAAGGGCGCGCGCGCTGTGGTGATCGGGCGCAGCGACATCGTGGGCAAGCCCGTCGCCATGCTGCTGCTCCACAACCATGCGACCGTAACTATCTGCCATTCCCGGACGCAGGACCTGCCCGGCGTGGCGCGTGAAGGCGATATTCTGGTGGCCGCCATGGGCAGGCCCGCATTCGTTACAGGAGATTTCATCAAGCCCGGGGCCACGGTGATCGACGTCGGCATCAACCGTCTGGCAACCGAAGAAGAAGTCCGGAAGATTTATCATGACCCTGCGGCGCAACTGGAAAAGCTTAAGGACAAAGGGTCGGTGCTCGTCGGTGACGTTCAGCCCGAGGACGCCATGGAAAAGGCCGGCGCATTTACTCCCGTGCCGGGAGGCGTTGGGCCGCTCACCATCGCCATGCTGATGTCCAACACCGTCAAGGCGGCCAAGCTGCGCCGGGGAGCGCGGGCCGCCGCGAAGGCGTAGCGCGCCGGCGAAGGAAAAGTGGGGTTGATGCCCCGCTCGCCACGTTGCGAGATTCTGCATCTCCTGCGCGTTTTCAGCCGTTTTTCTCTGTGTTCTCTGTGGATTCAAAAGAACCAACACAAAGGACACTGAGGCTCTCTGTGTGCTCTGTGTGAAAGCTTTTCAGTCACCGAGGGCACAGAGGTTCGGTTGTTTTGCGGTGGGAACTTGCCGCGATGTCCATAGGTCGCATTTCCATTTGATCAAAACTCATGAGCGTTTCTGTGCGTTATTTTGGACTGACCGGCGGCATCGCCTCGGGTAAAAGCACCGTCGCACAGTTGTTCCGCGAACTCGGAGCGCACATTATCGATGCCGACCAGATCGGCCACGAGATGCTCCTTGCATCTTCCGCCGCTTTTCCCGATCTGCTATTGGCGTTCGGCCCGGAAGTTCTCAACTCCGCCGGGAATATTGACCGCAGCAAACTCGGCCCTCTGGTTTTTTCCAACCCAGCCAGGCTGCACCAACTGAACAGCATTGTCCACCCACGCATCATTGAACGCAGCAGTCAACTGGCCGCGGCGCATTGTGCCGAAAATCCCGGCGCGGTAGTCATCGTGGACGCGGCGCTCATCTACGAGACCGGAATTCCCGGGCGTTTTGTGAAAACGATCGTTGCCTGGTGCCGGCCAGATCAACAGGTTGAGCGGCTCATGGCAAAAACCGGCCTAAACCGTGAAGAAGCCGATCGGCGGATTGCCAGCCAGATGCCAGCCGACGAAAAGCGTCGCCGCGCCGATTTTGTGATCGACTGCTCCGGCAACACTGAACAAACGCGCCAGCAGGTCGAAGCCCTCTACCCTGTGCTGCAACAACTGGCTCGCGGGGAATAAGATGGGCAGCAGCCTGCCGCTTGTTCCGTCTGCGGGCGAGCCGGGCGGCAGGCCCGCACGCAGTTAAACAACACCTGATTTTCTTCTCCAATCGTGATAAATATACGTCTCTCAGCTTTTATCACCTGCATCCAAAGGAGCGCTCAGCGATGAAAAAGAGTTCTATGGTTCTTCTTGCGTTTTTTACCTTCATTGCGGTCGCCGTGCTGGTTGGCTTCCAGGTCCGCGCCAACGGCCAGCAGCAGAAGGAGCCGATCGGATATGAGGACACGCCCATGCTGCCCGGTGGCAAGTGGCATGTGCACGACGGCCGGCGGCCCCGGCCTCCGGTCATTTCTCCGGGCACCTTCAGCACCCAGGAAGCTCCCGGCAAGCCACCCTCCGACGCCATCGTGCTGTTTGATGGGACTGATCTTTCAAAGTGGCAGTCCGAGAGCGGCGGGCCCGCCGGCTGGAAAGTCGAAAACGGCTACGTTCAGGTCGTTCCTGGGGCCGGTGTCATCGAGACCAGGGAGAAATTCGGCCCCATTCAGCTTCATCTGGAATGGAGAGAGCCCACGCCGCCGGTCAGCAACAGTCAGGGCCGCGGCAACAGCGGCGTCTTCCTGCAGGGGCAGTATGAGATCCAGGTGCTCGACAGTTACAACAACATCAGCTACGCCGACGGCCAGGCCGGCGCCGTCTACGGCCAGCACCCTCCTCTCGTTAACGCCTGCCGGCCGCCCGGAGAATGGCAGACCTACGACATCGCCTTCACGCCGGCCATCTGGCAGGGCGGCGAAGTCGCGATGCCGGCGTACGTCACGGTTTTCCAGAACGGCGTTCTGGTGCAGAACCACGCGGAAATCTGGGGTTCCACGGGACACCGCATCTTTCCGCACTACAAGCCCGGTGTGGGCAGCACCGGGCCGCTGGTTCTGCAGGACCATCACAACCCGATCCGCTATCGCAACATCTGGATCAGGGAAATCAAGCCCGTGTTGTAAATGATAGTATAGGTTTCACGGAGGCCGGTTAGCGTAGCCGGCCTCTGCCAGCTTCCGAGAAAGCAATCCGAACTCCGCACGTTGCGGGTGCCAACTTGGCGCTATTGGCCTTGCAGCCCCTCCGGAGCCGCCACAGGAGCCTTGCAGAACCCTGCCTCTTTGCTATTCCAACCATCGTTTCGTATACGTTGCCGCTGGGCCGGCGCAAGAAGGCGGGACAGATCACTTGTTTTACAACTCAGTGGCTCGTACTATTTGAACTAGGGGGGTCGAAACCTGTTGCGGGTTGCGGGACCGGCCATTCACGAACGAGCGAGCTTAATTGCACGTTGAGGACCCAACAGACTGGAGACCGGGATGAAAATCTTTGTTGCTGGCGGAACGGGCGTTCTGGGGCAGGCAAGTGTGAAGGCGCTGGTTGGCGCCGGGCACGAGGTCCGCGCGACGGCCCGAACCGTCCCCAAAGCGGACTTGCTTCGCGGGCTTGGAGCGGAGCCGGTCAAGGTGGACATCTATGAACCGAAGGAAGTCCGCCAGGCCGTCGCCGGCACTCAGGCCATCCTGCGCCTGACGACGAAAATTCCTCCCATCTCAAGAATGCGCAGCCGGGCGGCCTGGCAGGAAACCAACCTTCTGCGCACGGAAGGCGCGCGCATTCTGGTGGACGCGGGCATCGCCGAGGGCGTGCAGGTCTACGTTCACGAATCCGTAGCTTTTGTTTACGCCGATGGCGGGACGCAGTGGATCGCCGAAGACAGCCCGACCGACGACGGCGAAAGCGGGATCCTCCGTTCAGCGCTCGACGGCGAAAAGGAAGCAGTACGCTTCTCGGAATCCGGAGGCCGGGGAATTGTTTTACGCTTCGGAGGGTTTTACGGTCCCGAATCCAACCAGACAGTGGACATGATCAGCATGATGAGGCGGCGATTGTTTGTCCAGCCTGGCCCGGGCTCCCACTACATCAGTTCCATTTATATCCCGGATGCGGGCGCCGCCGTTCTGGCCTCGCTTAACGCGCCCTCCGGCATCTACAACGTAGCGGACGAAAATCCTGTTACCTTCAAAGAGTATCTGCACTCGCTCGCCGACACGGTCCACGTGCCCAAACCATTCCGGTTCCCGGGCGCGCTGGGAAAGGCCACTTTCGGAGGCGTATGGAGTTACCTTTCGCGCTCCCTGCGGGTTTCCAATGCCCGATTCAAGAAAGCCTCGGGCTGGAAGCCCGGCGTGCCAAGCGTCATCGAGGGCTGGCCGCTCGTGGCCGCCGCTCTCAAACCGGCAGCACGCGCGCAGGCACGGTAGCCGATTGGGGAGTTGCTTAGAGCCCTACTTCGGCTCGTATGGCATGGGACCTTTATTTCAATCCTTCCGCAACCACTTTGTCTGAGAAGTGAACGTAGGTGAATACTTCCGGGATGTGCGAATCGTAGAAGCCGTGCTTGTTCCACGTCCAGCCGGGACTCACTTCCAGCCGCTCGCCTTTTTTGTTCACCTGCTGGAACCGCGAGCAGTCGATTCGCCAGACGTCGCCGTCTTTCGGCGGCAATGAACGGCCGTCGGCCAAGAGTTCAAGCCCTTTCCACGGAAACGCCAGTTCCACCGTCCAGCCCTTGTCCACGTCGTCGCGTTTGTTCAACGTGCCGTCCACGTGTACAGCGTGCTTCAGGCCCGGGTAGTCCCAATCGAGAAAGCCGTAGCGCCAGCCGCGCGGATGCACGTGCCCGCCTATGCCATCAATTTCCATGATCTTGTGCCGGCTCGGATTCCATTCCGGCTTGCCGTGGAACTTGCCGCCCGGCTTCAACTGGTCTTTCCAGATCCAAAAAACTTCGTAGATTGTGTTGAGCGCGTTGATCTCAAACTCGTAGTAGGCGTCCTGGCCGGCGATGAAAACCTCCATGTCGTTGTCTTCGTAAATCTTTGAGTCGCGCTCGCTGAGCGTGGCCCACACATCCGGCTCTTCCGCCCGGAAACCGAAATAGAGGTTCTCGTCGTCCCACAGGATGGCGACGCGCGTATCAAACCACGCCGGCTGGCCCGTCACAATGTCCACAAAGGCGCTCGAACGCGGCGCCATCGCCCAGGAAGGCTCGTCGAGCTTGCCGTCCACCGTGATCGGCCCCGCAGCGCGGTATGCCGTATAATGCGCCAGCTTTTCGCCTGATTCGGTTCGCATTTCCCTTTTCCTCCGCCACGGGATTGGAAATTCTTCCGCAGTTCTACAGTATCGTATTTTTAGTGCACGCACCGTTGCCGGCAAGCAATTCCTGCCCGCATGTTCTTTTTGCCGTTGTGCGAACTTCTCACTTTACAGCAACACTCGATTGGAGATGAAAAGGATTTGATAGCTTGATATCTTAAGTGCCCGGTACGTCCAATTTTCATCACGAGGTATCCCTCGCATGGGCGCAAGTCAATCAACCATCAATTTGAAGCCGTTAGCTTCCGTTTGCTCGGAGCGGCGAACATTGATCTATAACTTGGCCATCGCGGTTCTTGTCGTGGCGGCAAGCTCGGTCACACTCGGGGCGCAAAGGGAAATTCGAATTCCCTTACATGCCAACATGCCGCCTGACTTTCCTGCCGCGGTGAACGCGGTGATTCCAACTCCGCAATACCTTCCCGCAGGATACGAACTGTGGAAAATCAACCGGCAACCGGCCGACGGATTCAGGGCAGGCAAGGCTGAAATTGAGATTCAATACAAGGACCCTGAGTGCTGGGACAGAAAGATTAACTGCTCACTTCAGGTTTTTGTCTCGCCGATGACGGACACATCTTTTTGGGGGACAACGGGCCGCACGCCCGAATCACTTTCGCTGCGCATCGGGAGCAGGACCGTGGAAGCGCAATATTTCGCGGGCGCCGGGACGAATCCGCAGATGGGCCCCAACTTCAATGTCCTGGTCTTTCCATTGGATAGCTTCATGATCGGCATTCGCGGGAGCAAACAGGGAGGTGTCGGCCGCTCGGAGATTATCCGGGTCGCAGAATCGCTGGAGTATACCAATAGATGAATTTCGTGGCGGCTAATCCCCGGCCATCCACGCCTCGCCTCGGCGGCGCAAATCGTCCAGCGCCATCTGCACCTCCTGCTGCTTGCGGTTCTGTTCCGCTTCGTCGGCGCCGTCAGGCACCACAATCGGCGGCGCGATAAAGATGGCGGCGCGGCTGAAGGGATGCGGAAACTGGGTCTGGTCCCAGGTCTTGCTGAAGACGTAGGCGCTCTTGAGAGCGATATGAAAGCATAGAATGGCCGCGCCGGTCGAATGCGACAGGATCACCGAACCTCGCTTGGCCATGAACCTCGGGCCGCGCGGCCCGTCGATGGTGAAGGCCGCATCGCGTCTCGAGCGCAGGCAGCGCGCCATCTCCGCCAGCGCCCGCCCGGCGCCGCGGCTGCTCGATCCGCGCGACGCTCCATAGCCGTGCATTTCGATGATGCGCGCGATGTATTCGCCATCAAAATTCTGGCTGGTCATCACCACGATGCCGCGCCGGCGCCAGAACCAGCATGCCGAAAAGATTTCGCGGTGCCAGAAAGTGTAGATGATGCCCTTCCCTGCCCCCTTCGCCGCTTCCCAGTTTTCCCAACCGTCCACGTGCCAGCGCAGTGTGCGGCCAATCAGCAGGACCGCCAGATAACCGATCCAGCTTGCAACGAAAATTTGAAACCTTTGCCAGCGGGTGAATTCGCGCGGATTATCCGCGAGCTCGACTCCCTCGCCGCGGGCTTCGCTACCGTTCTCTCCGATAACCTTTGTTGCGAATTTCTCTGAAGTATTTGTCATAAAGCTAATCTGGAATCCGTTCATTCCCCGTGACAGCACGGGCATCCCCCGCGCGGGCGCGGCATTCCTTTACATCTGGTCGTAACGCGGCCCGCCGCCGCCCTCCGGAGGCACCCAGGTTATGATCTCATAGGGATCTGCGATGTCGCAGGTTTTGCAGTGCACGCAGTTCGAGGCGTTAATCTTCAGGTGCTTGCCGGAGCCGTCCGCGTTCTCTTCCATCTCGTACACCGCCGCCGGGCAGAAATACTGGCAGGGATTGCCGTACTCGATCGTGCAACGATGGTTGCAGATATCGATATCGGCAATCTTCAGGTGGCACGGCTGGTCTTCCTCGTGGTGCGTTCCGGAACGGTAAACGTCCGAGAGCTTATCGAACGTCAGCTTGCCGTCAAATTTGATCTTCACAGGCCCGTTAGGTGGCAGTTCAGCCAGGCGCTTCATGTGCTCGTGATCTTTGCGCAGCGGATAGCGCGCGTGGAGGCCGCGCCCGCCCGTAATCATCTGCAATCCTGCGTGCATCACTCCGGACCGGAAGCCGTGCTCGAACCCCTGGCGATAATTGCGGACCTTCCAGAGTTCGTCCCGGACCGAGCTTGATTGCCACTTTGTTTCAAACTGCTTCAGCGCCGCCTGCGAGCAGTCTTTCCGCACGAGGGCATCGAAAATCGTCTCAGCGGCCAGCATGCCGGTTTTGATAGCCAGGTGGATGCCCTTCAGCCTCCGGGCATTCAGGAAGCCCGCCGCATCGCCGATGATCAGGGCGCCATCCGTGGCGGTTGTGGGAATCGAAAAATATCCACCCTCGGGAATGGTCTTGGCGCCATAGCGCAGCATCTCGCCGCCCTCGAGCAGCCCCTTCACAAAAGGATGTGTCTTGAATTGCTGGAAGCAGTTGTGAACGTCGGAGCGCGGGTCTTCAGAGTCCAGCCCTGCAACCAGGCCCACGGAAAGCTGCGTCTCTTCCAGTGCGTAGATGAAGCCGCCGCCGAATTGCCTTCCGCTGAGCGGCCAGCCGGCCGTGTGGATCACCTGCCCGCGGCTGATGCGCCCGGGGGGAACCTGCCACAATTCCTTAACGCCCAGAGAAAAGGTTTGCGGGTTCGCACCGCGGTCGAGCGCCTGCTGCCGAACAAGCTGTTTGGTGAGTGAGCCGCGCGGACCTTCCGCAAAAACCGTCACTTTGGCGCGAAGGTCGTATCCGGGCTGGAAGTTGGATTTGAGATTCCCATTCCTGTCGATTCCCTTATCGCCCGTCCGGACGCCCGCCACCCGCCCGCCGTCGTAAAGGATTTCAGAGCCCGCGAAGCCAGGAAACAAGCTCACTCCGGCGGCCTCCACCAGGCCGCCCAGCCATTTGGCCAGCTTGTTGAGTGAGACAATGTAGTTTCCGTGGTTCTGAAGGAAAGGAGGATTAACAGGGAATCGCTGCTGCCCTCGAGACGTCAGGAAATAGACCGCATCGTCTGTCACCGGCGATTCGAGCGGCGCGCCCTTTGATTCAAAACCCGGAACCAGTTCTTGAAGTGAGCGTGGGTCCAGCACCGCTCCGGAAAGGCAATGCGCGCCGATTTCGCCGGCCTTTTCCAGAACATAGATGTTCTCCGCTGAAAGGCCGGATGCGGAGGGGGATTCCGCGTTACGTTGCGCAATCAACTGGGCAAGGCGCAAAGCGCAACTGAGCCCGGCAGGCCCCGCGCCCACAATCACCACGTCGGTTTCCAACGTTTCCCTTTGGGTTTCCGGCATCAGCAGCGGCCCTCAAATCGAATGCCCGCGCACTCCGCCTCCTGCGGCCAAATGCGCTGCGCTAATTCAGAATTTATCACGAACCGGGCAAAGAGAAAGTGATGGCCGCTTTGAAAAGATTTGCTGGAAACGGCGCGACCCCGGGCCTCGCGGACTACTGGGGCAATGTGGCGAGCTGCTGCTTCAGGGATTCGGCGACTACGGTGTCAGTGCCGAACTCTTTCTGGACCTCCTCGTAAATCCCGCGGGCCCGTTTCGGCTGATTGGCGCGGTAAACGTCCGCAAGGGCCAGCAGGGCCGTGGCGCGAGGGACCAGAGTAGTGGGGTGGTCGGCGAGGCCCTGGTAGATCTTCGCAGCCTCATCCGATTTCCCCGTTTTTGCCAGAACTCCGGCTAATGCAAACCGGGCCTGGGACGCAATCTCCTGGTCGGAGTTTTTTGTCGACTGCTGCAAAGTCTTGACGGCGGTTGTCTCATTGCCCATTTCCGACTGGCAGACCCCCATCTGGATGAGGGCATACGCGGCGGCTTTGGTGCGGGGATAATTCTTGACGACGTCGGAAAACTGGGTCAGGGCCTTTTGATACTTCACCTGGGCAGTGGGATAGCTCTCCCCTCCCCCCATCAGAGCGCTCTGCTGGCTGCTGCCCACGTAGGCGTGGAAAGTCGTGATGGCGGCCTGCAATTCTGCGTTCGCGGCAGCTTCCTGATGGGCGTAGTGGTCCTTCAAAAACCACGCTACGCCGCCCACCAGAATCACAACCACGCAGACCAGGATGATCTCCTTCAGGTGCTCTTCCGCAAAAACCTGAAGCGCTTCCATTTTTTCCTGGAAGTCATCCTGTTTCAACTGGTGACGAGTATATCGATCCAAAGCTTTCCCTCCGGTGATCCAACCTACGTCATCTTAGCAATTGGATTTGGAAAACGTCAAACGGATGCTGTGTCCGGAGCGGCCCTCCGCAGGGCGGGGGCGAATATGCAGTCTCTGCCGAACATCCGGACCAGTTTTTGCCTAATCTCTCTGCGATCGGTCAGGGCGCCGGTTCCTCCAAAGGCGCGCTGCCGAACTCCACTTTGTAGATTTCAAGCAGCACAACCAGGATGGTGAAGAGAAACGGCCCCAGCACCATACCCAGAAACCCGAAGACGCTGAGCCCGCCGATGACGCTGACAAAAACCCAGAGAGTGTGAATCTCCATTCCGCGCTGGATGAGAATGGGTTTCAGGATGTTGTCGACGGAGCCCACCGCAAAGGCAAACACCACCAGCATGAGGAGCCCTTTCAGGACGGACCCGGTCAACAGATAGAAGATGACCACCGGCCCCCAGATCAGGGCCGTCCCCACCATCGGGATCAGCGAAGTGAGGGCTATGGCCGCTCCCCACACCAGCGGCGCGCCGATGCCAAATATCCAGAAGCCCAGGCCGCCCAATGCTCCCTGAATCAGGGCGACGGCAAGGCTACCGGTAAAAGTCGCATGGACGACGCCTGTAAATTTCTGGATGATCTGCTCTTCGTATTCCGGCGGGAAAGGAATCAGGCTGCGCATCTCATGCAGGATTTGCGGTCCTTGCAGGAACAGGTAATAGAGGCCCAGCAGCATCACAAAAAGCTGCACGATAAAATTCATAAAACCGGAAACGACTGCGGCGCTGTGCTCCACCAGAAATCCGCTTCCCGCGCGCAGGATGCGCATCGCGGTGGCGCCGATGTTGGGCTCAGGCATGCCCATCTCATGGAGATGCCGGACCAGCGTCTGATAGGCGGCGGAATTATGAATGGCGGCGATCTTTGCCGGCAGGCCGCGGGCAATCACGTCTTCCAGCGTGCCATAAGCTTTGACAGACTCACCGGCCATCAGAAACAAAATCGCCACTACGGGAAGAACAATGGCCACCGTCAGCAACACGCAGCATATAGCGCTTGCCAGTTCTCGGCGATGAAGGTGGCGTTCCACCCACTGATAAACGGGATAGAAAACAGTTGCCAGAATGGCCGCCCAGGCAAGCGCCGGGAAAAAGGGCTTGAGGATTCGTCCCACGAAATAAAGGACGAGCGCCAGCACGATCAGCAGAAAGACGCGCGCAATCCCACTTTGGCCGCTCCACAGGCTCTTTTCCATTTGCAGACGCCTCTTCGACCTTCAATGATGGGAATTGTAACCCAGTCTGGGTTGTTCGGCATGAACTTCGCCAACCCGGAACTACTCGACATTCATGCTCAGATCCGCCTTTCCCGCCATCGTTGCGGCGTTCGGCACTCGTGTCCGGCCCTCGTGCTGCGTCCTGGCCGTTGCGCCGTCGATGGCCGGCACTTTCGGAACATTTTGCATTGCTTTCTTTTCGCCCGGCAGGAAGTGGACGTATTCATTTGTAATCCGTCCGGGCCTGTATTTTCCTTCCCGCGCCGGTCGGCAAACCTGATTATCGCCTTGTTGACGGGGATGGTTCCTTTTTGGTTTGGGTGTTGATCAGGGCTGTTGCGCGAGCATGGCGCGCAAATGCTCGTAGCTGACTCGGGCGGCGGCGACAGAGTCTCCCCAGGCCGCGGCGGAGTCCTGCTCGATGGCGAAATGCTTCATCCCGGCGAGGCCCGCATGCTTGAAGATATTTTTGTAGTCGATGTCGCCTTCACCCACAGGGACCAGCCGGGCCTCGCGCAACCGGGCGAATTCGTCCGTTGCAGGCGGCAGGCATTTCAGGCAGGCGGCGTCTTTGACATGCCACAGGACAAACCTGCCCGGATGTTTGTGGAACCACTCGATGGGGTCCTGTCCCGCCACAGTGGCCCACCCGATGTCCATCTGCATCGCCACTACCTCGGGATCAGTATCGGCCAGCAAAATGTCATAGGGCATGAGTTTGCTTCCCTGGCAGGGTTGGAATTCCATAGTGTGGTTGTGGCGCAGGATTTTGATGCCGAACTTTTGCGCGATCTTCCCATAGCGATTGTAGAGCGCCGCCTCGCGCTTGACGTCATCCACGGTCCGCGGGCGCTCCAGGCGCTCCCTCATTTGCGCGCGACGCGCCGGGGTGGGAGGCCGGCGGACGAGCCGTCGCGGGGGCCGCTGTTCACTGAGGCTGGCGTATTGGATGCCCATAATCCGGAAACCTTCGAGCTGCTTTTCAACAGCGGATTCCTCTCCCGCGCTGATGCCCGAATGAGTGCTGGGCATGCGGAGCCCAAGGCGGTCAAGCAGGGCGCGAAACTCTTTGGGCGGCATGTGGTTGTAACCTTCGGCAGGCTCGACTTCCTTGTAGCCGATTTGCGCAACCTTTTCCAGGGTCCCCGGGTAGTCTTTCGCCGTCATGTCGCGCACGGTGTAAAGCTCCAGGCCCATCTGCGCCGTCCAGTCGGATGCAGCTTCCGCCGGCCGCGCCGCGGCGGCCAGCGCATTGCCCGCCCGGCCGGCCAGCGCCAGACCGCCAACCCCGGCCGAAATATTTTTCAGGAATTCTCTGCGGCTCGCGCTTCCCGTTCGATTCGCGTCATCGGCCATGATTCCCTCCTGCATTAATGGGGTGAGAATTATAAAGTTGGATCAGGATTTCGAGTTGTGCAACAAGGACAAACACATGTCCTTACACGTTAACATCCGCGGACCTCAGGTCCGGAGGTCCGCGCTACCCCTGTATCATTGCAGGTAGAAGGCGTAAACGGACCCGCTGGCCGCGACGAGGATGTACTGGTGGCCATCCAGCATATAAGTCTCGGGGGCGTTCTGGACCCGGCCAATGCGCGAGTGCCAAAGCGGCTTCAGATTAGCAGCGTCGAAAGCCACGATGTTTTCGTTCACGCCGTCGAAAAGCAAGTGCCCCGCCGTGGTCAGCAGGCCGGTCAAGCCTCCTCCAAATCCGATATTCGATCCGGGCTCGAGCCACTTTTGGACCACCTTGCCGGTCTGGTAATCAATGGCCGCAATGGAAACGCCCAGGGAGCCCACGTTATCCTGTTCACTGCCACCCAGTCCCATCACCAGGCGGGGATTCTTCAGTGACAGGTAGTACATGGAGTAGCCTTCATAAAGCGTGACGTAGAAAAGATGGGTCTGCGGATCGAAGCTGGGCGGAGGCCAGTTGGTAGAGCCTCCGTTTGTGGGCGACACCAGCGAACCCGGTGTAGTATTGTCCTTTTCCGGATCGCGAAGCACGTGGCCGGTGGAATCAATTCCCTTGGCCCAATTGGCTGCCGGGGAAAATTGGGTGGTCAGCAGGTGCTTTCCGTTCGTGCGGTCCAGAACGTAGAAGTAGCCGTTGCGGGCGGCCTGGATCACCAGCTTGCGGGTCCTTCCGTGGAACGGGGCGTCCACCAGCACCGGAGATTGCGTGGAATCCCAGTCGTGCGTGTCGTCCGGCGACGTCTGGAAATACCAGGCCATCTTCCCTGTATCCACATTCACCGCAACGATCGCGCAGGTAAAAAGATTGGTATAGGTCTTCGGACCGCGGACTTTAGCCGTATAGGCCGGCGTGGGATTGCCGGTGCCGAAAATATAGAGATGCGTTTCCGGATCGTAGGACCCCGGCATCCAGACCTGCGCGCCGCCGTGCTGTGCGGCGTCCATGCTGGGCCAGGTTTTCCATCCCGGATCGCCCTTTTTCATGGGCACCGTATAGTGCTTCCACTGCAAATCACCGGTTACGGGATCGAAAGACTGGAGAAAGCCGGGAGAATCCAGATCGTCGCCCGTCCCCACCAGAAGGTGATCGCCCACCACCACGGGAGCCGTAGTCGAGAAATACTGCTGGCTGAAATCGGAAATTTCCTTGTGCCAGCGCTCCTTGCCGGTTTTGGCGTCGAGCGAAACCAGGTAATCGTCGGGCGTTTCAAAGTACAGCCAGTCATGGTACATAGCCATGCCGCGATTGCCGATGTGAGTGGCGCCCCGCGATTTCCACCAGTAATGCCAGAGGATCCTTCCGTCGAGCGCATCCATGGCCCAGGCATTGTCGGGGGAGGAAATGTAGAGGATGCCGTCCACTTGCAGGATCGAGCCTGCCAGGCGCGGGGAACCGCTGCTGGAACCGGGTATGGCGACTGGATCTGTCGCCACGCCGCCTATGCTGGTGGGGTAAGCGCGGGCGCCGGCGTCCGGCCCGGCCGTCAGTGGCATCACCCACGCCAGCGTGAGAGTATGAACGTTTGTTCCGTTGATCTGGTCCAGAGGGCTGTAGCGCCTCTGGCTATAATCGCCGGCATAAGTGGGCCAGGAGTTGATGGCGGGCTTCAAAATCGAGGCCGGATCAAGACCCTGGCAGAGAAACATGGCGGGCAAAAACAGTAACGAAGTCGCAATAAAAAGTTTGATGGTTTTCGTCATTTCAGCGAGACCAGATAGGAGGTCAAATTGTGGATGTCCGCGTCGTCCCACTTGGGCAGCATATCCAGGTGCCACTGCAGTGGATAATGGACGACAACCTTGGGAACTTCGCCGTTTCGCAAAAAGCCGCGATGTGTGCCGTCAGCTTCCTTCAGCTCCACAACAAAGGCGCTGAGTTGAGTGAGCTTGCCTTCAACGCTCTCGCCGGAAGGGAGCGTGACAGTGACGGTGGTGGGAGGGACCTTTGGCAGTTCGGCGCCCCGCTGGCGAAACCCGCGCCCCCCGCCCGAAACAACCAGATTCTGGATGGTCTTGGGATCGTATTTGGCGCCCATGCCGGCGAGGTCCCCGGTGACGGAATGGCAGGAGGCGCAGTGTCCATCAAAGTACGCCCGGCCGGCTTGCGCGTTTCCTACCAGAATATCAAGCCTGGTGGGAGCGCCCCGGTTGGCAAGCGGCTGGGTGTGCAGGAATGCCGCGATGGCGGCGATGTCCACATCGCTCAACTCAAACTTGGGCATCCCTTTATCGGGGAAGCCGGTGTGGACAATGGGAGCGATCAGCTCGCCGTTTTGATCGTCAAGCACAACCTGCGCGCGAACCAGGTTGGGTCCTGTTTCTCCGCCGCGCGCGTCTGAACCATGGCAAAAACTGCAGTTGGCTTCGAACAGTTGCTTTCCGTGTGCTACCTGCGCTGGAGGAGCCGGCGGACGGGACGGATACGCCTCCGGGCGTTGGGCGCGGCCGTGCTGGGTCCCCGCTTCAGGGTTCGTTGGAGTTTTTGTGGCCGGCTGCTGCCCGAACGCAACGACTCCGATGGTTAAAGCGAAAGTAATGAATCCAGTATAAAAAAGATGTTTGCGCAGATTTCTTGCCCCCACGCTTTCTGATCGGTATTTGCCCCATTCGTCGCGCATACTATCAGAAATGAGATGACCTGTAAACATGTGAACCCGCTCTGGCAAGTGAGAAGCGCATAAAGCCGGTCAGCCAGAGTTTCTTGAATGTAGTTGTCGATCGCTGTAAGTTAAATAGCATAAGAACATGTTCAATCTGCGCAATACAGGAGCCACGCCAGCCTTCAGAAGACACGTTGCCCGACG
>DASSJE010000399.1:0-2569 GCA_035691365.1 Terriglobia bacterium | reverse complement strand
AGATTGTAGGTTTTGAACCCAACCGATACATCAGCGAGAAAGATATGGCGAACGTCAGCCGCGTCGTGCCGCTTGCCGTCGCGGCCGCCGGTGAAGCGGTTTCAGACGCGGGACTCAAACCGCGGGAGATGACGCTGGAAGAAAAACGACAGGTGGCGGTGCTTCTCGGTTCGGGAGGCGGCGGTCAGGAGTTTGTTGAGCACCAGTATGCGCTCTACTATTCCGGGCATGTGCGCCAGTGCAGCGTCTACACCATTCCCTCCGCAACCATTGGCACGCTGGCCAGTGAAATCTCCATGCATTTCGGCTTTCGAGGGTTCAGCCATCTCATCTCGACCGGTTGTACTTCGTCGACCGACGCCGTCGGTTACGCCGCGCAGAATATCCGGTGCGGCGCTGCGGAGGTGGTGGTCTGCGGTGGCGCCGACGCTCCGCTGGCGCCGCTGATCATGAAGGGGTTCACCCTCATGCGCATCCTCACTTCTTCCTGGAACAACCAGCCGGAACGCGGCTCGCGTCCGTTTTCAGCGGACCGCGACGGTTTTGTGCTGGGTGAAGGCGCATGGATGTTCGTTCTGGAAAGTTACGAGCACGCCCGGGACCGAGGCGCGCATATTTATGCAGAAATTTCCGGTTACGCCTCCACTTGCGAAGCTTTTCACCGCGTGCGCCTGGAAGAGAACGGTGAAGAGCCAGCGCGCGCCATCCGATTGGCAATGGAGCAGGCCCGGATTGGTCCGGACCAGGTGGATTACGTGAACCTTCACGGCACTTCCACCATTCTCAACGACCGCATCGAGACCCGGGCGCTCAAACTGGCTTTGGGCAAGCGGGCTTACTGTGTGCCCGCTTCCGCGCTGAAGTCCATGATCGGGCATCCGCAGGGAGCTTCCGGGGCGGCCGGGCTTGCGGCAACCTTGCTGGCCATGCGCGATGGGCGTCTCGCCCCCACGCTCAACGTAGATGTGCCTGATCCCGACTGCGACCTGGATTATGTGCCGCACCAGTCGCGCCAGATTGAAGTTGAGCACGCCATCTGCAACTGTATTGCGTTCGGATCGAAAAACTCCGCGCTGGTTGTTTCCCGAGCTGCTTAAGAGAGGTTTTCATCCATGCGTCGCGTTCCTTCACAGGAGTGGCTTGATGATGACTTCGGTACGCCCGAGCAAATCCGGCAGAGCTTCGACGATTTGTGGCGAATCAACCGCTGGCTGGGAGGCGTATCGGGCTGCCTGCGCCTGCTGGAGCGCTATTTCGCCCGGCGGGGTTCCCGAAGCGCCCGCATCCTTGATGTCGGTTCGGGCGATTCGCGCCTGGCGGCCCGCCTGCAATCCGAGCTGGCTCGCCGCCACCGGAGCGTGGAATTTGTGGCGCTCGACCGCCGCCTCAGCCATCTGCGAAATGGAAACCACTCTCCGGGGAAGCCGTCACGAGTCGCGGCCGACGTCTTCAATTGTCCCTTTGTAGAAGGCAGTTTTGATGTGGTCATCTGCAACCTTTTCCTGCATCACTTCTCAGGAGATGAAGCTGTGGAATTGCTGCGGCGTTTAGCCGGGATCGCCGCCGATGCAGTGCTGGTCAACGACCTGGAGCGGCACCCGTTGCCTTTCGCCTTCATCCGCATCGCCTGGCCTTTTGCGCGCAGCCGCATCACTCGCCATGATGGGGCGGCAAGCGTGCGTCAGGCTTACACAAAGGATGAACTCGCAGCTCTGGCCGGCCGCGCGGGCTTCGCCGGCTTTGAGGTCGAGCGGTTGCCGTTATATCGTCTTGGACTCGTGCTATGGAAAACCTGAAGCTCCATCCCGGCATCGTGGACGTGGCCATTATCGGCGGCGGCCCGGCGGGAACTGCCGCGGCGCTCGAAGCCCGCCGTCAGGGCTTGAGTGTAGCGATTTGGGAGCGCGACCGCTTCCCCCGCGATAAAGTGTGTGGCGAATTCATTTCTCCGGAAGCGCTTCATTTGCTGGAATCTGAAATTCCTGAGACGGCGGCCCGTGGCGCGAACATCCGAGATGCGGAATTTATTTCTGCCCGTGGAGTGTCGCGGACGTTCCGCTTGCCGCACGCCGCGCTGGGATTGTCGCGCCGCCTGCTCGACGCAGCTTTATGGAAAGCGGCCGGAGCGGCCGGCGCCGAGGCGCACGAAGGTGAATCCATCCGCAAAGTGCGTAAGCTGGTTTCCTTCGGCAAAGATCCGGACGCGTGGGGAATCGAATCGGCAGGCGGAAACGTCCGGAGGGCAAAATCACTGCTGGTCGCCTGCGGGCGCTGGTGGGCGATTGATGGCTTGTCTTCGCCTGCCCATCGAGCGTCTCATGCCACGGGCGACTGGATTGGGGCAAAGGCCCACTTTGAGGGCATCCCGCCCCGGGACAGGGTTGAGATGTATTTCTTTCACGGGGGTTATTGCGGGCTGGCCCCCGTGGAGGACGGCAACGTCAATGTCTGCTGCCTGGTGCACCGTGAGCGAATTCGCGAAAGGGGCGCGAATGGCCTGCAGGATTTTGGCGGCTGGCTCGTGCAGACGGCTCATCTGCCCGCGCTTGAAAGGCGCTTGCGCGGTGCG
>DASSJE010000398.1:0-2210 GCA_035691365.1 Terriglobia bacterium | reverse complement strand
TCGAAAGCAATTTTCAGGACCGCCGGTTTCTGGATTTCACCTGCTTCGGCCGCCTGAAACCGGGCGTGAGCGTGCAGGAGGGTAATACCGCCATCCAAACCATTGCCTCGCGGCTTGAGAAACAGTATCCCAAGGAGAATTCCGGACGCAGCGCCACGCTTTCACCGCTTGCCGACGCCGCGTTGGGCATCAACCAGCACGATCAAATCGCCAAAGCGGGGGGAGTGCTGCTCGGCATTGTAGGCCTGGTACTGCTGATTGCCTGCGTGAATATGGCCAATTTGCTGCTCGCTCAAACGGCCCGCCGCGAAAAAGAGATGTGCCTGCGCTCGGCGCTCGGCGCCGGTTCTTCGAGGCTGGTCCGCCAATCGCTGACTGAAAGCTTCCTGCTGGCCATTTTGGGCGGCGGGGCCGGCCTGCTGATCGGTTACTGGGGCCGCTCCGTGCTTTGGTCCTATCGTCCCAGTTTCCTGGAGAATTCAGACATTGCGCTGTCGCTCGATGGGCGCGTGCTCGCCTTTACTTTCGGCATCTCCATCCTGACCGCGATACTTTTTGGACTTGTACCCGCGTTCAAAGTCTCCCGGCCGAATCTGGTGGAAACGCTGAATGCGGGCGGACGCAGCGGCAGCATGTCCTGGAGCCGGAATCGGTTCCGCCAGGCGCTGGTTATTTCTGAAGTATCCCTGGCCCTGATTACCCTGGTGGGTGCGGGGCTCTTTATGCGCAGCCTCGCCTACGCGGAATCGCTTAACCCCGGTTTTGAATCCAAAAATCTTTTTGTGCTTGGCTTCGATCTCGGCTCCCAGCATTACGATCAGGCCCGCGGCGAGCAATACCTCCGCGATGCCGTGGAGCGGGCTGCGACCGCCCCGGGAGTAAAATCGGCGGCTGTGGCCTCGAACTTTCCTCTCGGCGGGGGACTGGCGAGAACGATCTTTTTGGAGGGGCAGGACGCAAAAAGCGGCCAGCGGGGAACGCTGACCACGTTGGATGACGTCTCAGCGGGATTCTTTCAGACTGAAGGAATTCCTCTCCTGAAAGGCCGGGAAATCAATGACCTTGACCGCATGGGAACCAAGCCGGTGGCAGTCGTCAATCGTGCCATGGCCACCCACTTCTGGCCGGGAGAGGATCCGCTGGGGAAACGATTTCATTTCATCGATGAACCGATCTTGATCGAAGTAGTCGGCGAAGTGGAGGACTCCTGGCAATTCGGCGTGGGCGAAGATCCGCAACCTGTCGCCTATCTCGCCATCGCCCAAAACTTCTCACCGTTTGCGACGCTCCACGTGCGCACGGCGGGAAGCCCGAGCGCGGTGATTTCCACCGTGCGCGAGCAGGTGCAGTCGCTGGACCGCAATCTGGCACTGGTGAACGTGAACACGATCGGGGAATTGCTGGACCAGGGACTTTGGGCGCCACGCATGGGCGCAATCCTGCTGGGTGTCTTCGGATTGCTCGCCTTGCTGCTCGCATCGGTGGGCATCTACGGCGTTCTGTCCTACTCCGTTTCCCAGCGCGTCCAGGAAGTGGGCATCCGGATGGCCCTTGGGGCGACTCCGTGGCAGGTTCTTGGATTGGTGGTGAAGCAGGGCATGGCACTGGTGGCGATTGGCGTGGCCATCGGCCTGGCAGGATCGCTGGGCCTGGCGCGACTGCTGGCCAGCCTCCTTTTCGGCGTGAAGGTGTCTGACCCGCTGACCTTTGCCGGCGTGTCGCTCATTCTGGTGGCCGTCGCGCTGATTGCCACCTACATCCCTGCGCGCCGGGCGACGAAAGTGGACCCGATGGTGGCGCTGAGGTACCAGTGACAAATGGAAAAGTTAAGGGTCAAGATTTAGGCATAAAGGCTGAGAGTACTTTTTTTATTTATCCATACACGCTCACCCTTTAGATTTTTCACAGCAATAGAGGGAGAAGATATGGGCAACTTATTCCAGGATTTGCGATTCGGCCTGCGCATGTTGGTGAAAAATCCGGGCTTCACGGCAATTGCGGTGATCTCGCTGGGCTTGGGGATTGGCGCCAACACCACGATATTCAGTTTCGTCAACGCGCTGTTGTTCCGGCCGCCGGCGGTTGAAGAGCCGGGCAAGTTGGTGGAGGTGTGGAATCAAAACTTGCATGGAACGGGAATCGAGCACTATTTTGCTTTGAGCTACCCTGACTACGTCTACTACCGCGATCACAATCAAGTATTTTCGGGA
>DASSJE010000397.1:0-13655 GCA_035691365.1 Terriglobia bacterium | reverse complement strand
TTCCGGCCTACGGCCTCCAGGACTTGCCGCCAGTAAAGCCCATACTCCTGCCCCCAACCACCCTTGGAACAGGAAGTTTCTATCTGGCTAAAAACCGGAACTTTCTATTTTGCGTTGACAGTGTTTTCGTCGCGGCTGCCGCGCAAAATCGCAGCAGAAATTCCGCCGGAGCTTGCTTCGGAGGCTGGAAGCCCCGTGGCTGGAGAGGCCGGCAAGTGTCGGAGATCGGGCTCTGGCCCAACGAAGAGAAGTTGAAGCAACGCGGCCGATCAGGTGCTAATCCTGAGAACGCGGAATCCAGCAGGGTGAAAAGTCCGCCTTTTTCGCCGAACTGAGAGAGAATGGAATGTGCGCTCATGGAAGTTCCGATGTGCCAACATGCAAGTCAGCGGAAGTGGGGCCGCCTCTTCCAAGCACGGGCGTTGTTCTTCCTCGGCTTGCTTGCCGGTGTGGGCGTGCCCATGCCGCTTCCCCGCCCCTTACAAGCTAAACCTGTGGCGCCGGGCGGATATCCGGCACAAGGTTCCAGCGCCGCTTCGGCACAAACCGGGCCTCAGGCGCCACATTTTTCACACCCTGCTTCAAGCCAGAATAAGGCGGACCAGGGCGGGACTGATACGTTGCTCGTCCTCGTGAATGACGAAAACGGCCTCGCTGTGCCGTTGGCTCGTGTTTACCTGGTGCAGCCTGGCACGCATCGAACCGCAAAGGGAGAAACAAACTACGCCGGGCGATACACCTTCAAGGACCTGGCGCCCGGTAATTACCAATTGCTCGTGCAAAAGGAGGGTTTTTACGCGGTCCGTTCCGACAATGTTGCCGTGGGAACGGTCGAGCGCACGGAAGTCACCTTGAATCGCGTCCGCGAGGTTCATCAGAAGGTAAATGTGGTGGCTTCGCCGATCGCCATCAATCCCGCCAGCACGATCTCCACACGCCGTCTCAGCGATACAGAAATCATGAACCTTCCCTACGACGTTCCGCGCGACATTCGTTATGCGCTGCCTCTGATTCCTGGCATCGTGCAGGACGCCACCGGGCAACTTCATATCAACGGCGCTCCGACGCGGCAAATCCTCGACCAGTTGGATGGGTTCAACATCACCGACCCGGCAAGCGGCAACTTTGATGCCCGCGTGGCCGTGGACGCATTAAGATCAGTTTCTGTCTATGGCAGCCGTTACCCCGCGCAATACGGCAAGTCCTCCGGAGGCGTGATTGACCTCGAGACGGGCATGGGCGATGACCGTTACCGTTTTTCCGGCACGGACTTCTTACCGTCGATTGCCACACACAAGGGTTTCCACCTCGACGGCTGGACCCCACACGGCAGTTTTTCCGGCCCCATCAAGAAGGGCAAGGCGTGGTTCCTTGTGGCGCCGGAAAGTGAATATGACCTGGAACTGATCAATGAGCTTCCGCCCGGAGCTGACAGCAACACAAGGTGGCGGTTGGGCAATCTGGCTAAAACCCAGATCAACCTGACACCCTCGAACATTCTGACCAGCGAATTCTTTTTCAATGATTTTCGAAGTGACCACTCCGGCCTCTCGCGCTTTAACCCGGTGGAAACAACCACTCGGCTCAGCCAGTCCGTCTATCACTTTTCGACCATTGACCAGTTCACCCTTTCCAACGGCGCCCTGGTGGAATATGGAATCGGCTTCAGCCGCTTTCATGTGGCTGAGCTGCCGCAGGGAAACGCCACTTATGTACTGACGCCTAAAGGATCGAGCGGCAACTACTTTGAGCAAGGGGAGGCACGCTCGCAGCGGTTGCAGGTGATCGCAAATGTCATTGCTCCCACCCTGAATAAATGGGGCTCGCACGAAATGAAAACGGGATTTGACTTTGATAGGGTCACGAACCTCGAATCCTTTAACCGGCACGGGATTTCGATCCTGCGCCAGGATGGGACCCTTTCCCGTACGGTCAGCTTTCCAGGAAATCCCATAATCGACCAGGCCAATTTTGAAACCGGCGTCTACGGGCAGGACCATTGGTCTATCACGCACCGCCTTGTGCTTGACCCTGGCCTCAGAATTGAGTGGGACCGCATTGCCCCTGGGGCGCGCGTTTCACCGCGCGTTGCGGCCAGCTTTACGCCCTCAGCGGAAGACAATACGAAGATCGTGGGAGGCGTGGGAATCTATTACGACGAATCCAATATCGACCTCTACACCCAACCGCGCTCCGGCACGCGCATCGATTATTTCTATGACCCAACCGGCACCAGCCTGATCCGGCCGCCGGTCGAAAGTGTTTTTCAGATCGACCGGCAAAATTTTAAAAAGCCCTGGGTCCTGAACTGGAGCGTGGGCGTCGAGCGCAAACTTCCAGCCGATTTCTTTTTGCGGACGGAATATCTCCAGAAGAGCGGCTACGACGAGTGGACGTATGTGAATCCGTGCGCGGGGCCGCAGGGCTGCTTCACAGGCCAATTCCCCATGGAAAGCACGCGCCGCGACCGTTATGACGCGGTGGACGTAGCCGTGCGGCGCCGTTTCCAGAGAGGGCACGTTATTTATGCCGCCTTCACACACTCAGTCTCACGTTCCAATGCGGTGCTTGATTTCAACGTGCTCAATCCCTATTTTAGCCCGCAGGGCGGCGGGCGGCTTCCCTGGGATACGCCCAATCGCATCGTTTCCTATGGGATCCTGCCTTTGATCAGGGAATTTGATCTTGCCTATACTTTGGACTGGTACCAGGGATTTCCTTTCAGTGTCGTCAACGAAAACCAGGAACTGGTGGGCGCTCCTGACCGCCTGCGCTACCCGGCCCACTTTACGCTGAACATGGCGCTGGAGCGTCGCATTTCACTTTTCGGATTTCGATGGCAGCTTCGCGCCGGTTTTGACGATATAACGGACCGCCACAATCCTTACTCCGTTGACAACAATATTGATTCACCCACTTATCTGACCTATGGCAGCACCGGCGGCCGTTCACTGACGGGGCAGGTGCGCCTGCTGGGCAGGAATTAGCGCCCAGGAGACATTGCGCGGCACTCGTAATGCATATCCGCCCGCGGTCTTACAACCTGCTCTCCAACACTTGACTCTAAAACCTTGAGACGCCATGATGGCTGATCTGCCTATGAAATACTTCCTCGGAATTGACGGCGGCGGCACTCACACCACCTGCTGGCTCGCCGATGAAAATCTCTCGACGCTTGCTCGCGTGAAGGCCGGCCCTTCCAATCCTGTAAAAGTCGGGATCCCAAACGCCCAGCGCGAACTTGCCCGCGCTTACCGCAAGGCCCTCAGCAAAGCCCGCATCCGGCCCTCAAAGCTCGACGGAGTTTGCGCAGGACTCGCCGGGGGCGACAGCGCAACCATCCAGCGGAGCATGCTTCGCTGGATGCGCGACGCCATTCCCGCCCGCAAGCATCTGATAACCACAGACGCAGCCATCACACTGGAGGCGGCGCTTGGCGAATCACAGGGCATCATTGTCATTGCGGGGACCGGCTCCATCGCTTTCGGCCGTGACCGCCACGGCGGCATTCTTCGCGTGGGAGGCTGGGGCAACCAGTTTGATGACGCAGGCTCAGGTTATGACCTGGGAAGGAAGGCCATTGCGGCGGCTCTCCGCGCACATGATGGCAGAGGCAAGGCGACAAGCCTGGCAGGCGCCATCTGCCGCGAGCTTCGAATCGGCACGATTACGGAAGCGGTGCCGATGGCGCTGACCCCGCAGCAGATCGCCGCGCTTTTCCCCGTGATCGAGCAGCAGGCTGAGGCTGGGGACGCAGTTGCGCGACGCCTGTGCTTCGCCGCCGCCGGCGACCTTGCAGAACTGGCCACAACCATCATCATACGCTTGCGCTGGAAGCGCCGCGCTGTTCCGGTTGTCTGCTCTGGAGGCATTTTCCACTCCAGCCCGATGATACGCCGAGCCTTCGCACGGATGATCCACGAAGCTGCTCCGCAAGCCGGCGTTGCCCTGCTGAAACGCCAGCCTGTGGTAGGAGCCCTCCTGCTTGCCACAAAACTCACCAGGTCCACGAAGTAGTAGCCGCCAGACTGGAAGATTGATGACAAGAAATCAGCCCCAGAACGACGGGTGATATTTTTCGGCAACTTGTTGCCGATGGCTGGAACACTGCCAAGGCGTGTTTTCTCATTCACCCAATCGCAATTCGATCAATCGCCAGTTTTCAAACTTCGTATGGAGGTGGCGCGGCGCCCGCATCCCTTTTGAACCTGACCTTAACGGTTCCAATTTCGTACGGGCCGATATGCAGACTGACTTCTCTCCCATTTCCCTCAAGCGAGAGCGGCTTCTCTTCCTTCTCCATCAGGTTCGTCTGCACGGCGCCGGTGGCCGGCTCCGGAAACCGCAGCCGTACCTGTGAATGTTTACCTTCGAACTCATAGAAGCGGAAAATCACCGCGTCGTCATCCTCCGCTTTCTTCATGACGGAGAGAATCACATTTCCCGGCTCCATTTGCACAAACGAGTGCGCGGACGGGAGCGGGCCGTCATGGGCGCTGGTTACCACAGAAAAAAGCCGATAGTTCAGTTCATATCCACGCAACTCCGTTTCCGCCTCACGCCAATCGCCCGGGTGGGGATACATGGCGTAGGTCATTTCGTGAAAGCCCTGGTCGGCGTGGGGATCGGGATCAATGGGCGAGCGGAGCAGCGTCAGGCGGATTGTGCCTGGCTCAAACGTGTCATACCCATACTTTTCACGGTTCAAGAGGCTGAAACCGCGCCCATTTTCAGAAAGGTCTCCCCATTGTTGCGCGCAGACTTCGAATTCCGCTTCCTGCGCCAGCAGGGGATCATACTTCGGGTGCTTCGAGCTGATTTCCGTCGCCTCGGTGAAGGGAACGGGCGGCTCTCCAGGCACGTGAGGGATCGCCGGCCGTTCCACCGTTCCATAAGGAATCTGGTACGTCGCGGTGAGCGGCTTGATATCCAACGGGAAGGCGACCTTCAGCAGCGTATTCCGTTCGTGCCAGTCGGCGTGCATGTGCACATCCAGGCGCGGAACTTCGGGATACATGCAGATGTCCTGAATGAAAGAAGAATTCTGAAAGCGTTTCTTGACACGCACCACGGCGCGGACCGGAGTATTTTCCACCAGCTTCACTCCCTCCGCCGCAAGCAATTCGGTCCTGGATTTCTCATAGTCCGGGTCGATGTTCCAGGCGTCGTACTCTTTGGGCTTGTCGACAAAGGTTTCCAGCAGATTTCCCTGCCCGCCGGGCCGCAAAATGTTTCTGCCGTCTTTCTTATTGACCAGGCTGGTCACGCATCCTGTCTTGGGGTCAATCTCAACCTTGATAAATTCGTTCTCCATGCTCAGCCCGTCGGCCTTTAGTGTTGAGGGGTCCTTGCTCGGGGCGCTTGCGGCCACCAGATGGAAAACCCGATAGCCCGTCGACGGCACTGATCTCGCGAGAAACCGCACTTTCACAATGTTGGTCGATGGTTCGCGGGAAACCACCGCCGAGGGGACTGAGCGCCCGTCCGGGTCGCGGACCTCTATGTACTCGGCCTTGCCTGGGAACTGCACCTGCGCTTCAGCCACGTCCGTCCGCTCCCAACTGAGGGGGTTGAACACCACCACGGGGACGCCCGGCCCGCGAGTATCAACTCGCGCGGCAAGGGTCTCGGTCGCCGCTTCCAAAATCCGCCCGGCCGCCAGCTTGACGAACTCCATGCTTTCCGCCTCGTCCACGTAAACAATGTGTATTCCCGAGCCCGCCATAAGATCGTGGAATTGATTGAACAGCACCCGCCGCCAGCAATCTTCAAACTGCCCCTGCGCGTACTCCTGTCCCCGCAGCATGGCGAGCGATGAAAACTTCTCTGCATTCAGCAGCAAACGTTCCATCTGCCGCATGCGCTTCTTGGTGTCGGCCTGGGAGGTATAAGTTCCGCGATGGAACTGAAGATACATCTCATTGTTCCAGACGGGAAGGTCGAGCTTTGAGAGATTCTTGTCCACTTCATCAAAGAATTCCTGCGCCGTACTGAACTTGAAATTCGGGAATGCCGCCTTCGGAGACTTCTGCCATCGCACCGCGGCGTCCAGCATCTGGCGCGTGGGGCCGCCTCCGTGGTCGCCTATCCCATAAAGCAGCATCTGGGTGTGAAAGCCTGAGGAGAGCGCCGTGTCTTCGCCTATATACTGCGCGTCCTGCACGGGATTGATCCCATTCACGTAGTCGTGCGGGAAATAAGTGAGCACCCTGCTGCCATCGGGCGCCTCCCATTGAAACAACTTGTAAGGGAGCGGCACCGTGTCATTCCAGCTCATCTTTTGGGTCACAAAATAGTCCACGCCCGAGCGCTTGTAGATTTGCGGCAACTGCCTGCTGTAGCCGAAGGAATCCGGGTTCCACCCAATCCTGACGTCTATCCCGAATTTCTGCCGGAAGTACCGCTTGCCCGTCAAGAGCTGCCGCACCAGAGACTCGCCGCAGGGCATGTTGAGGTCAGGCTCACACCACATGCCTCCCACGATTTCCCAGCGGCCCTCTTTCACCCGCTTCCGGATACCCTCGAAAAGGTCAGGGTATTTGTTCTCGAGCCACAAAAAATCCTGGGCTGTGGACTGAGCGAAGATGAGCCCGGGATACTCGTCCATCAGTTCCACCGCCGTTCCGAAAGTATCGCGCACAACTTCCACCGTCTCGGTCCATGGCCACAGCCAAGCCAGGTCAATGTGCGCATTGCCGACAGCCAGAATGTTGAACTGTCTCATCCATTTGGCAAGGGGCTGCATTTTGTCATCCGCTGCCGCCAGCGAGCGGTCAAATGCCCTTTGATCGCCGCGATCGAGGGCGGAAAAATCGATGGCGTTAACCGCAGCATGCAATTGCGCTTCACGCTGCGTCTGCCCTTCCGGAAATCCCTTTGACGCCGCCTGCACCGCCATAATCTGCTGAAGCATGGTCAGAGGATTGGGCTGCTCGGGCGGATAATCTACCTCGATGCTCGCGCTGCTAATCTCCGCATCGCCTTCGCCGGCCGGCACATAGGCCGCAACCACGAATTTCTCACCGGCTTTGGCGCGATCGCTCAAAAGGATGGGCTGCTGCGTGCTGATATCCGTCATCTCCACCATGGAGCCGTTAAAGAAGACCCTCACGCGCCCATGCCCGTTGAAGTTCAACCGGAGCGCCAGCATCACCCGCTTGCCTTCGATGTTGTATCCGCCTATCGTCTTTGGAATTTCCACCACGCGCCGGAACCACACCGGCCGTTCGGTTCCGCGTTCGTGTACCCTGACTGTTTTCCCGCTCGAATCAGCCAGCGAAGGGTCTTCCGGGTGAGGGAGATTGTCCGCGTGTATACGCCAGTCTGTCAGCGGCATGGTAACCATGGCTTCCAGCCGCTGAAGCGCTGAGGCAAGAGGATTGTCCTGCAACTCGCGGCGCATGCCGCGTGGCAATTCCTGCGCCAGTAAGGGAAAAGAAGATCCCTCAACCACCAGATTCTCGGCCAGAAATGAAGCAGCTGAAATCTGGAAGAAAGTTCTGCGGTTCATGGCGGACATATGAATACCTCCAGCTTTGGGAATAAAGGATCGGCGGGCGTCTCCCCGCCAGGGGGCGGCAGGAAAAGCAATAAAAAGAGCTGCCTGGAACAACAGGGTTGAAATTCAGGAAGCGCATCGTCAGTGGACAACCAGAAGATCGTCAGAAGTCAGTTCTGCATGTGTGCGTATAAGGTAACCATCATACACCTCTTGCTGCGATGGCGGCCTGCACCTTTCAGTGATTTCCTTTGGCGCGTATGATAGTCCGACCCTCCGTGCCAACCTTTGACCTTCACCCCGCCAGGAATGTGACGAAGATCAAGGCGCCGGTTGTGCAGATTCACGCAAATCTGCTAAAATTCACCTCAAGAATGACACCGAAGTTCGTGGTGCATGTTTTGAAAACAGGCCCCACAAAGGCTGGTGGGCGGCGAGTCATGAGTGGGAGACATATGCTGGAAGGTAAAGAGGTTACTCATGGATCAAGCAACTGTGTTCGTGGTGGGTGCCGGCCCCGCTGGACTTTTCGCTGCCCGTAAAATCGCCAACGCCGGACATCGTGTTGTGATTTTCAACCGGGACATCAAGCCCGGCGGCCTGGCCGAATACGGCATCTATCCCCAGAAATTCCATATGAAAGGCGGGCTGCGAAAGCAGTTTGCCAAGATCCTGGCTATGCCCAATGTCGATTACTTCGGCAACGTCCGGGTCCGCTCCGACGAACGCCTGACCATAGAAGATTTAAAAAAGTGGCAACCCACGGCTATCGTGTTCGCGGTGGGCGCGCAGGGGAACAAGAAACTCGGCATGCCCGGCGAGGATTCGAAGGGCGTCTATTCCGCCAAGGATTTCGTCTATAACTATAACCTGCTGCCGCCTTTTACTTCGCAGGATTTTTCCGTCGGGCGCCGCATCGCCATCATCGGAATGGGCAACGTGATGGTCGACATCGCGCGCTGGCTGATGATCGACCAGCCGGGCGACAAGCCCGAAGAGGTCGTTGTCATCGCACGCCGCGGCCCGTTTGAAGTCAAGTTTGACAGCAAAGAGTTTGACTATGTGGAACCCTTTCTTGACCGCAAGCTGTTCCAGCAGGAACTGGACCGCGTTGCGGAAGCCTGCAAGGCCGTCGGCCAGGACGTCAGCCAGGTGCCGGAAACCACTTTTCCCTGGCTGAAATCCCAGCCGGAAACCACGCCGGACTCGAAATTGACCTTCCGCTTCCTCTCTTCCCCTGTGGCGATCGAACCCGGTGCGGACGGCCGCATCGCGCATCTGCGAATTCGTGAAAACATTCTGGCGCTTGACGGCGAAAGCACCCGTCCGAAAGCGACCGACAAAGAGACTTTGCTGGAGGTGGACACCCTCATCTTCGCTATTGGGGACCTCGCTGACCCCAGCCTGGGTTTGCCCTACAGTAAGAACTCCTACGTGACCAATGACGACGCGGCCGATCCTGACCGTGCCGCCTATGAAGTCTTCAATCCTGAAACCGGCAAAGTGATGGATGGTGTTTTCGTTGTTGGCTGGGCACGCAAGGCCAGCGAAGGATTGGTAGGCAAAGCACGTTTTGACGCCGAACGCGGAATCGAACACGTCCTCAAGTACGTCGAAAAGGCGGAGGAAAAGCCCTCGAACCCCACCGAGGGGATCCTGCGCGACCTGCGCGCCAAAGGTCTGGAACCCGTCACCAAGGATGACGTTAGCCGTCTTATTCAGGTAGAAGCACAACAGGCTGAGTCACTTGGGCTGCAAGAGTTCAAGTTTTCCACGAATGAAGAGATGATGCGCGCCATCGAGGCCAAGGTCGCCAGGTAGTTAAGCCAGACCTAGCCCAGTTAATCTATCGCCCTTTCGCATGTCGGGCCATTACAGCGCCGCTTCGCCGCGTTCTTCGTTGCGGATGCGAATGGCTTCTTCCACGGGGTAGATAAAAATCTTGCCATCGCCGATCTTGCCCGTCTTGGCCGCAGCCAGGATCGCCTCAATCGTGGGTTCGACCAGCCGGTCGGGCAGGACCAGTTCGAGCTTCATTTTGGGAAGGAGATCAACGTTGTATTCACGGCCCCGGTAAACTTCCGTATGGCCTTTCTGGCGACCGTGGCCGCGCACATCATGAATGGTCATCCCTTCCACGCCGATTTCCTGCAGCGCGGCTTTGACGTGCTCCAGGCGCGAAGGCTGGATGATGGCTTCAATCTTTTTCATAAATCCTCTTCCCCGTTTTCAGGTTAAGCCTTGCCGTTCCCGCGGGCCGCCGGATGCGTGCTCACTAAGCTTCAAACGTGTATCCCTCTTCTCCGTGTAGCGCCAGGTCGAGTCCCTGGATCTCATGCTCCTCGGGCACTCTCAGTCCAACAACCCTATCTACAATTTTCAGAATGATCAACGTTCCAACGATCGCCAGTCCCCAGGCGATGAGCACGCCGACCAGTTGGTTGAGGATCTGCCCGCCGTTGCCATCAATCAGGCCTACCGGTAAAACCTTGCCCTGGCTATTCTTGAAGATTGGATTGATAGCGCTCGTGGCAAATACTCCGGTGAGCAGCGCGCCAATCGTACCGCCTGCGCCGTGAACGCCGAAAGCGTCGAGCGAATCGTCATAGCCAAAGCGGCTTTTCACTTTTGAGACCATCCAGTAGCAATACATTCCAGCGATAAACCCGATCACCAATGCCGACATCGGCCCCACAAACCCTGAGGCGGGCGTAATGGCCACCAGGCCCGCAACCGCGCCGGAGATCGCACCCAGCACGCTGGGCTTTCCATTTCGAATCCATTCCGCCAGGGACCACCCGATGGCGGCCGCGGCGGCGCCGAAATCTGTTGCCACAAATGCGCTGGTAGCCAACCCGTTAGCCGCCAGTGCGCTGCCTGCGTTGAATCCGAACCAGCCCACCCAGAGCAAGCACGCCCCGATAAAGCTGAGCACCACACTGTGCGGCAGCATCGGCTCGTTGGGATAGCCGACACGCTTTCCCAGGTAGAGCGCGCAAACCAGAGCCGAAACTCCGGAAGTGATGTGCACCACCGTCCCGCCGGCGAAATCCAGCGTGGGAAAGGCACCGCCCAGGGCCGCGTTCAGGAATCCGCCTTTTCCCCAGACCATGTGGGCCATCGGGTCATAAACGATAAAGGACCACAGAACCATGAAGAGGATCATGGCGCTGAATTTCATGCGCTCTGCAAATGCGCCGCAGATCAATGCCGGAGTGATGATGGCGAACATCAGTTGGAAGACCATGTAGGTCCCAAAGGGTATGGTTCCGGCGTAAGTGGGATCGGGAGCGCCGCCCACGCCATGCAGAAACATGTGACTGAGGCCGCCGATAAAGGAAGTGCCGGGAGCAAAACAGAGACTGAAACCAATTACCGCCCAGATCACCGTGATCAAGGCCATCATCGAGAAACTTTGCATCATCGTCGCAAGCACGTTCTTCTTGCGAACCAGGCCGCCATAAAAGAGCGCCAGGCCTGGCCCTGTCATCATCAAGACCAGGGCCGCACAGGCGAGCATCCAGGCGTTGTCGCCTGCACTTTGGGCATCTGCGATTTTGGCTTCCAGCTCCTGTAAGCGGGCATTGGATGACGGCTGGAAGGCCGTTGCCGCCTGCGCAGAAACTGCCGGCTGCGCCGGAGTCTGGGCAATTCCCTGCCCTGCAAACAGCCCGAGAGCAACAACGAACAACAACACATAAAGCAGACATTTCATCCCGCAACTCCGTTCCTTAGGCAAATCTCGATAGGGGTCCGCTGAAGCGTTCCGCGTTCGATGACCCCGAACGTGGGGATACCCCTGATTTCTCACAATCCATGAAAGAATGACGACCAGTCCCCAGTATGAGCCGTAATTATAACCCTGACCGCGTAGCCGTCAAGACCTTTGCGGCCTTCCCGGCAGACAGGACCTCGACGCTATGCCACGGCTAGGCCCGGCGTGCGAAAACCTTCCCCAAGCATTAAGGATTGTGATAGTTTGGCAAGTCTGGCGCCGACGAAACTAAGGTGTACCCTTCAATCAGCCGAAGGCATACGCAGCGCCGCAGTTCTGGAATGGATATTTCCAAGGAGGGAAGCAAGTGAGTGAAGATGCCAGCAGAAAAGTAGGGCGAAGAGAATTCATGGGAACAGCCGCGGCAGCAGCGAGTTTTATGATCATGGCCCCGCAACTCGTTCGAGGAACGGCAGCAAATTCGGCGATTCGGGTTGGCTTGCTGGGCTGTGGTGGCCGCGGAGAGGCAGATGCCACCTACACTGTAAACACCGGCAAGGCACGGCTGGTAGCACTGGCGGACCTGTTCCAGGACAAGCTGGACAATGCAAAGGCGCACTATGACAAGTTCCAGGAGGCCAAAGGTATTCCGGCAATCGAGCGCCGATTGATGTTTCGGGGGCCGAAAGCCTACCAGGAAATCGCAAACTCCAAGGACGTGGATGCAATTATTATCACTACGCCGGCATATTTCCACGTGCAGCACCTGGCAGGAGTGGTAACGGCGGGCAAGCACGTTTATTGCGAAAAGCCCGTGTCCGTCGATCCGGCAGGCTGCGTTTCCGTGCTCGATTCCGCACGCCGCGCCGAGGGGCGTCTAAGCCTGGAGGTAGGCTTCCAGCTTCGCAATGCTCCGCCGTACGTCGAGCAGGTGAAGCGAATCCACGCCGGCGCGCTGGGCGACATTGTTTCCGGCGAAGGGCATTATTACGCCACCTGGCCCAAGCTGCCCGACTGGCCCAACGCGACGCCCGATGAACGCGCTATTCGCAACTGGTATTACTCCCGTATCCTCTCCGGCGACATTATCGTGGAGCAGAACATCCATGTGATTGACTTGTGCAACTGGGTGCTCAAGGCTCATCCCATCGTTGCATCGGCCTCATGCTCGCACAAGGGCCGTCCCGAGCACGGAAATGTTGCCGGCCATTACAACGTGGTATTCAAGTATCCCAACGGCATCAGCATGTCGTTTGCTTCCACACAGTTTGGCAACAACCCGTGGGAAGTGGGCTGGCAGTTCTTTGGCACCAAAGGCGCCTCAGAAGCGCACTATTCCGGCCCTGTCGCTATCTACGGCGAGAACGCCTGGAAGTGGAGCGGCAACCAGCCGGCCGCAAAAAGCAATTCGCAGCAGTTCTCGACTGCCGGAGTTTTCGAGGACAATCTGGCCCAGGCGGATCCGGAAAAGAAAATGTCCTGGGTGGAGAGCATCCTGAGCGGCAAGTTCCATAACCAGGCCGAACAAGGTGTGGAATCGGCCCTCAGTTGCATGATGGCCCGGCACTCCGCTTACACAGGACAGGAAGTTAGCTATGAGGCCATGCAAACTTCAGGTGAACACTGGGATGCGGATATTAACATGAGCCAGTTTGCCTGATGCATACCTGGCAGGCACTCGAATACATCGATGGACTAGAATAGTTGAACCAGCTTGAGGGGGCATGGGATAGGATTTCAGCCGGTAAGCCATGGGCCTTAACCACCAGTAGTGCCCCACATTCGCTTTACATAAATGTATTTTTAACGTTGACCGCACCAGGAGATAAACGTTGCCGAACTCATCAAATGACTTGACGGTTTACCTGACCGAATTGAGGACAGTCCTCGAAAAACTTCCGCTCAAGGAGATTTCCCAGGCCGCGGACATCCTGTTCGAATGCTACAAGTCCGACCATGCCGTCTTCACGTTTGGCAACGGCGGCAGTGGAGCGCTGGCATCCCATCTGGTTGCAGATTTCGGCAAGGGCACTCACTTCCCCGGCCCGAAGGAATTGGCCAATGTCCGGCGCCTCAAGGCCATGTCCGTTACCGACAACATGCCCATGATAACTGCCTGGGCAAATGACACCCAATACGAAGACATTTTTATGCGCCAGATTGAGAACTTTCTCCAGCCCGGCGACGTCGCCTTAGCCATCAGCGGAAGCGGAAATTCCCGCAATGTCATAAAAGCTCTGGAATACGCCCGGGGCGTGGGCGCGATCACCATCGGACTGGGCGGCTTTGGCGGAGGCAAGATGAAGGAATTTTTGGATTGCCCCATCATTGTCCCCTCAAACAGCATGCAGCACGTTGAGGACGCCCACCTGATCATCGGGCATATGATCTTCTTAGACCTCCGCAGCCGCATCGCCGCGCAGGTGTCAGGCCGTCAGCAGG
>DASSJE010000396.1:0-4522 GCA_035691365.1 Terriglobia bacterium | reverse complement strand
CTTCCCACGTGATCGCGTTCACGCAGGCTTTTAACGATCCCACCTCCAGAAACTACATTCCCGGCTTCCAGGTGGTGGCCGCTTACAAAGGCGGCAGCCCCGACGTGAAAAGCAGTTATACGCGCATCGACAAGTTCACGGCCGAGGTGCAGGAAAAATGGCATGTGAAGACTGTGAAGGACATTCCCACTCTCTGCTCCATGGTGGATGTTGTGCTGCTGGAGAGCGTGGACGGCCGGAAGCACCTGGAACAAGTGAAACCTGTCTTTGCCGCGCACAAGCCGGTTTTCATCGACAAGCCCCTGGCCGGGAGCTACAAGGACGCGAAAGAGATCTATGAGCTGGGCAAAGCCGCGCATGATCCCTGGTTCACCGCCTCCAGCCTGCGATTCTGGAGCGAGACCGAGCGGCTTGAGCACCCGGAAGGCATCGGAAAGGTCCTCACCTACGATGTTCTGGGACCCACCAGCAGAGAGCCGCACGTTCCCTCGCTGTTCAACTACGGCGTGCATGCCGTGGAGATGCTTTACCAGCTGATGGGGTCGGGGTGCGAAACGGTGAGCATGCAAACCTCCGGAAATGAGGACGTGGTGGTGGGCAAATGGAAAGACGGGCGCCTGGGTGTGATGCGCGGCTTCAGCAGCGGGCTCTACGATTATTCGATCACCGTGTACGGACCCAAAGGCGTTCTGCATTCCAGGAAAGAGCTGGAAGGCTACGGAGGGCTTCTGCAGCAAATCGCCAAATTTTTCAAAACCGGAGTGGTCCCGGTTGACCCCAAACAATCGCTGGAAACACTGGCCTTTATGGAAGCGGCCGATTTGAGCAGGGCCCGCGGAGGGGCAGCGGTCCCGCTAAGCGCTGTGATGAAGTAGGCGCGGACGAATTTGGCGCGGCACCATAATTTTTCGGACGGACATCGTCGCATTTTCGACGCCGGTGGCGAGCGGCATGGGGCGGCGGAGGCGATTCAAAATTCAAGATTCAAAAGCCATGGGCCGGCGGCGGGACCACTGCAAAATGGCCGGGCGGAAGTCCGGCGCTGCTAAGCGGGGCGGCGTGTAGTCAGCATAAATCGTGAGGTGACAGCAACAAAATGACCGTGATAGAAAATCAGGAGATCAGCCACCAGAGTTTTATCCTTGAAGAGGTGTCGTTCATCAACTGCAAGCTGACGAACTGCCACCTGTTTTACTCCGGCGGCGAATTTGAATGGATCAATACCACCTTCGTCGATTGCGGCTTCCACTTTCGCGGAGCGGCGAAGAATACCCAGGCGCTCTTCCAGTTGTTTGGGATGCTGAAAGAGGGGCAACCGAGCGCGCCTCCGCCAATGAGCCGTAAGGTCCAATGAAAGGATAGCAGCGGTTGAAGCCGCGCGCTGTTGGGAGCGTTTCCGGCAGGGATGGACCCGTCTCCTTTCGCAATTGGCCCTCACCCGGCCCCGCCGTGCGGGACACACCGGCCCTCTCGCCCGGGGTTGGTTTTGCTTTTTGTTGAGTCTGCCCTTCGACCTAGTCGAAAAAGTCGCGGTCCTCGTCCCTGAGGTGTGCTTTGGCCGCCTTGACGTTGAAGGTGATGCCAAGTCCCGGCTTATCCCAGACTTCAATGAAGCCGTTCTTGACGATCGGGTCGGGCAAACCCTCGACAATGTCATACCACCATTCCGGCTCGCCCTTCGCATATTCGAAGGCGATATAGTTCTGCGGCATGGCGGCGCCCATATGCACCTGGGCGGCGACACCGAATAATCCATCGAAGATGCCGTGGGGAGCTACCAGGATGCCGTGGAGATTCGCGTACTGTGCGATCCATTTGAATTCGGCCATTCCTCCCACATCTTCCACGTCGCAGCCGAGCACATCCACCGCCTGGGTTTCGATGAGGTCCTTGCAATTCTCCCGCAGGTAGATTTCTTCACCAGTGTGGATCCGGGTCGAGGTGCTCTCGGTGACCAGCTTGAAGACCTGCGCGTTCGGGTAGGGCTTGTAATCGCCGGTGATGAGGTCTTCGAGCCATGCCAGGTCATAAGGCTCCATCGCGCGGGCAAACTGGATGGCGTCCTTGGGCGTCCAGCCCGGCCCGCAGTCGCACGCCAGCCCAATGTCTTTGCCCAGCACCTTCTTCGCGGCTTCGACACAAGCGATGATATGGTCGAGGGCAGGTTGCGTCAACATCCCCATATTTTCCAGGTAAGGATTTGCAAGGGGAGGCTTCCAATGCACGCCGTACCAGGCGTCCGGAATGGCGTTCAGCATCGCGGCATTATGAAAAGCGACGGGCATCTTGATCAGCGTGTAGCCCTCCTTGGCTTCCTTCACCGTCGCCACGAGCTCGGCGTAATCCTGCGGCTTGCGGGGCGTCATGTTGGGAGCGTTGTTTTCGGTGTTTCCGTAAGGGCGGACGCGGTCGCGAATCTTCCCGCCCAGTAGCTTGTAAGCCGGCAATCCGGCCACCTGCCCGGCGATGTCCCACAGCGCAATTTCGATGGCGCTGACCGCCTTGCCCCAGGGCTTGAACGCTCCCATGCGGCGGATCTTCAGCATAATCCGCGCCACATCCGTCGGGTCCTCGCCTATAAGGTACCTTTTATAAAAGAGCACCATGGGTTTGAGATACGGGGCAGTCTCCGCCTGGCTGAAGCCGGAAACGCCCTGGTCCGTGACAATCCGGATCGTTGGATTTTGGCCTATGATTGCGCATTTCAGGTCTGTGATCTTTATTTTGGCATTCGCCGTCCGTCTTTCGGGGAGCGGCATGCCTTCCCCCGGAGTGGCCCCCAGCGCCGTTGCTGCCGCGGCCCCCGAGACCGATCCCAGAAATCCTCTTCGCGTCCATTTGTCCATGGGTTCCTCCCGATACAATTTATCTCCCTTCAAAATTTGGAGTGCCCCACGCAAGACAAAAGGGGCGGCGAGCTGATAGCGGGCGCAAGGGTTCGCGCTGCGGCCTAGTCAAAAAAGTCACGGTCCTCGTCCCGGAGGCGCGCCCTGGCGGCCTTGACGTTGAATGTGACGCCCAGGCCAGGCCTGTCCCAAACATCGATGAAGCCGTTTTTGACGATAGGGTCGGGCAAGCCCTCAACAATGTCATACCACCATTCCGGCTGGCCGACGGGGTACTCGAAAGCGATATAGTTCTGCGGCAAGGTGGCGCCCATCTGCACTTCCGCGGCGAGTCCGAACAGCCCGTCGAAGATTCCGTGCGGCGCCACCAGGATGCCGTGGAGGTCGGCGTATTCTGCAATCCACTTCAGTTCCGCCATTCCACCCACATCTTCCGGGTCGGGACCGATCACATTCACTGCCTGCGTTTCAATGAGGTCCTTGAAGTTCTCGCGGAGATAGATCTCTTCGCCGGTATGGATGGGAGTGGAGGTGCTGTCGGTGACCTGCTTGAAGACCTGGGCGTTGGGGTACGGGTAGTAGTCGCCGGTGATCAGGTCTTCGAGCCATGTGATGTGAAATGGTTCCACGGCGCGGGCAAAGCGGATGGCGTCCTTGGGTGTCCATCCCGGCCCGCAATCGAGCGCGAGCCCGACTTCACTGCCCAGAACTTTCTTCATGGCTTCGATGCAGGCGATCACATGGTCCAGGCCGCGTTCCGTGAGGAGGCCGTAATCGGGGTGCGGAGGGCCGGATCGCGGTTCGTCGTACCAGGCGTCCGGAACGACCGTCAGCATCTCGGGATGATGGAAAGCGACCGGCTGCTTGATGAGCGTATAACCTTCTTTTGCCTCCTTCACTTTCGCCGCAACCTCGGCGTATTCCTGCGGCGTGCGGGCGCTCCGCTGGGCGCCCCCGTTGTTGATGGAGTTTCCATAGACGCGGACGCGGTCGCGAATCTTTCCGCCCAGCATTTTGTAGACAGGTAGTCCGGCCACCTGCCCGGCGATGTCCCAAAGCGCAATTTCGATGGCGCTGACTGCCGCGCCCCAGGGCTTGAAGGCGCCCATGCGGCGGATTTTCAGCATGATGCGCGCTACGTCCGTGGGGTCTTCACCCAGAAGGTACTGTTTGTAGAACAGCACCATTGGCTTGAGATAGGGCTTGACAGACTCGGCCTGGCCGTAGCCAGATACGCCCTGGTCTGTGACGATCCGAACTGTGGGGTTGCTTCCGATGATGGCGCATTTGAGATCGGCGATTTTGATCCTGGCATTCCCCGTCCTGGTTTCCCCGCGCGGCATGCCTTCCCCCGGACCGGCGCCCAGCATTGTTGCGGCAGTGGCTGCCGAAGCCGACCCGAGAAATCCTCTGCGCGTCCATTTGTCCATGGGTCCCTCCCTTTGCAGGTAGCTCAGTTCAAGGTTGGGCTCCGCACCCTCGTGCAAAGCAAAAGAAGCAGGCGGAATCCGTCGCGGGGCGCGGGACTCGAAATCCCTTCGCGGAAAAGCCCTGCCATATTCGCACCCGGGCCATGAGCTTTGCCCTTCCTTGAAGACGTGTGTGTGGCCGGGTGGCGGCATTCTATCACAGCGATTGGCCGCCAAACTGATTTTGTGCCGCGACAAAACCAGAGT
>DASSJE010000395.1:0-4347 GCA_035691365.1 Terriglobia bacterium | reverse complement strand
GACATCCTTGTCCTGCCCATACGCCATAGCTGCGAAAAGCATAAGTGCAATGGTGATGCCGCAGATTTTCAATCGCATAACAGAAACCCCGTCTAGGCGCAACGCGCAGGATCAGCCTTCATCTTAGAAATTCGAGTCTTATGCCGATCATGGCGGCATAACCTTAAATTCGACATTAGCACTACGTTTTCATAATTGATCTTTCGCAATCATGTCGTGCGAGCCGGTAGGTTCAACTTTTTCTTAATGTGCTAATGCTTTGTAGTCCCTCCACGTAAGCACCTCCGTACGAGTCGATAAACCATAGTCTTTTGCCTTATGATTCCGGTCCGCCTCGACTTTGTCATGGCATGTAACCAGCGACAGCTCTCTATGTCAGACGGAAGCCAACTACAGTGTGCGGCGAGTGTCAGTTAAGCCTCTTCGTCCAATTCCGAACCGTTACTCTGTGTTCTTTTGACTATGCCCAGGCGCACGAATGCTGGCCAAACGCTTCTGCGCTGCACGGGCAATCCAAGTTCCAGGTACTTCCGCTCGGAGATCCCTATAGATGACGGCGGCCCGAGTGACTCTCCCCTGCCGATACAGCGCTTCGGCCCTGTCGAAACGCTCCGCACCACTAGTCAGCATCTCATCCCAAATCCGAACCGCCTGTTTGACTGTGGTCGTAGCTGGAACTTTCTTGAGTACAGGAGGATTCGGGTCCGTCAGGATTCCATAGGCAGCGGGATTGCGTTCTCGGAACAGGCGTGCCCGCATGTCGATTTGATGGTTGGCCGCATCGCCTCCCGAGCGCCCGCCAAATGGATCGATCTCTGCCATTGCGATGCCGTTTGGACCTTTTCCCTCCGACACTACTTCCGCCTTCGGCGAGATGATCATTGCCCCGTGGCCCCGCATCGCAACAACAAGGTAAACAAAGTTATCAACAGCCCTCGTACGAAAGGCAGCTCTTTGCAAGCCTGGATCACCTGAATAGACCGCCCCTCCGAGACTTGGATCAAAGATGATGTCCGCGCCTGCCAATGCCAAGGCCCGCGCCGACTCTGGGAATATCATGTCACTACAGATCAACATGCCGACCCAGCCGAGGTCCGCCGTCTTAAACACGGGGAAACGGGTTCCCCTCACTCGGTCTGATTCGCCGATCGCAGGCTGAACCGCATAATAACGGCCTATCACTCGTCCATCGCGGTTTAATAAGAACGCAGTATTCCGATAGGAGCCATCAGGTTTGACGGTATCGCTGGCACACACAAGATACATGTGGTACCTGGCTGCGGCCTTCCCCAGCCAACTCAGCATCCGGGCAACCGCCTGCGGCACCACCTGCTTCATCGCTGCCTTGTTCCCGGCCTCCCATTGCAAAAGTCCCAGCGTGTCTTCGGGGAGCGCTAAAACATCGCAGCCGCCACGCCCCGCTTGCGCCACCAACTGCTCCAATTGGAGGAGCGTATTATCAACCCCAGCCAAAGCCTCCTCGGAGGTTAATTTCCAGCTGATGTATTTCGTCGCCGGCTGGGCAGCGCAAACGCGAACAAGAGCTTTCTTTGAAATATGAGGTGATGTTGCTGCCTGTGACACAGCTCCGGTAGCACTAATTGCCAGTAGCATAAAGATTCGAATACAGGTGCTAAATCTCCGCTCCATTTCGCCCCTATGTTCCAGTCTCGGAAACCTCACGGGCCAGGCTTCGCCTTGATGCGACTGGATTCTCGAAAATCATTCCGATGCAATTAACTCTTCGCCTTCCTTTTGCTTTGTCCTTTTGTCGGTTCGATGCCGAGCACCTCCTTACGGCCTAAGCTATTTTCAATTCCTCCTTGCAAGCCGCACACGATTGAAAGTCTTTTTCTGAGAACACCAGCGCCCTCGTTCTGACAGGAGAGTTCTTCATGATAGGCAGCGAGGTCAAGGATGAAAGGAAGGGCGCCGAAACTCCTTACGGAAGGAGCTGGATTTGGCGCCCTTCTATGTGATGTCGCTTACCATTCAAGCCTAAAGACAGCCTGAAATGCTCGGGGCCCTACGTCTCCAGTTCCAGCATTCACGCCACCCACACTGCTGATTGTTCCAAAGCTGGACCCGTCTGACAGGTATGTGTCAGGATTGCTCCAGTGGGGATGATTAAGAAAGTTCGTGGCCGTGATTTGCAGCTGGAGGCGCGGCCCATTCTCCCCACCATGCAGGAAGAACTCCTTCATCACCCCTGTGTCGAGCACGTAGTACCCTGGGCCTTTGATAGTACCCACACCTGCGGTTCCGAATTGGCCCGGTTGCGGCGGCGAATACACACCAGTGTTGAACCATTGTGCGATAGTGCCCTGCCCTCCTGAATTGGGATTCCCATTTACGTCCGGCCGGATGCAAACCTGGGCAGGAGAACCCGTCGTATAGGTAATCCCAACAGGATCAGGACCGCACCACTCCGGCGTGAGAAATTGTCCTGACTGTGCAGTTAGTATCCCGCTGAGTTGCCAACCACCGACCACCTGGTTTACTACGCGAGAAGCCCCGGAAAGCCAATGCCGGCCCTGGCCAAAAGGCAGCTTGTAGATCAGCGCGCTGGTGAATCTGTGCGTTGTAATGCCCTGGTCTGGACCAACGTCCCGTTGGAAGTTGAAAGGGTTCTCAGGAGATGCAAAGTTTCCATCCCAGTCGTAATTGCTGATATCCCGAGCCCATGTCCAGGCGGCCTGGTAGAAAAGACCACCCTTCATCTGGCGCTGGGCTTGTACGGTCAGGCCATTGTAATCGTGATAGGCGCCGTTCGTGGTGTAATCGATATTGGGATAATTGGGGAATGGTCTCGGCTTCGATATAAAAGTCTGACCATTTGGAACTGGGGAATTGATGTCGTAGAAGAAGGTGTCCTGGCGGCTGGCCGTCCCGACATAGGAGATCCGAAAGCCCGTGTTCCATTGCTGATGCTCGATGGTGAAGTTGTACTGTTCCGTGTAAGGAATCGGGAGGTGTGGATTCATTGCCTGCGGCAGCGAAATCGTCGACGGACCGCCCGTGCCTGTGGACGGAAACACCTGTGGCAGAACGATTGGGTTTGAAGCGGAGTTCGTGTAAGTGGGCTCATGGATAACGAATGGAACCGTACTCCCCATGTTGAGCCAAGGGAAGGGAACAGCATTGATAAATATACCAAATCCCGCGCGAAACACTGTTTGTGAACCCCATGGCATGTAAGCCAGACCGATGCGGGGGGCAAAGTTGTTCTTATCGGTATAGATCAAGTTTTCTGGTAGACCGGCCTCCCTCGCACCAACGACCTGTACATACCCCGTAGGTACCAGTGAGCTGACAGTGTTAAGACCTGCATCCGGGACCACAATCTTGCCAATCGCGGGGTCGAAGAGAGAGAGGTGGCCGTGTTGCTCCGTCCAGGAAGGTGTCAACTGGTATCGGAGACCGAAGTTGAGAGTCAACCGCGGAGTGATCTTATATTGATCTTCGCCAAAAAAGTTGTAAAACCACCTGTAGGAATCCTGTTCAATAGGCGGGAACGACCGGGATGTTGACGTTGGAATACCCAGAAGGAAATCCGCATAAGGATTGCCCTGTCCAGCGACTCCTCCGCTACTGTACGTGGAGGCAAATGTAAGAGACCCAAACAGGTCATTTTGGGTCTTATAGCTATCAAAATCCGCATGGCCTATCTGGACTCCGAATTTCATGTAATGTTTTCCATGGGACCAACTCACGTCGTCCTGGAATTCGTAGGTCCGGTTCTTGTATCCCGAACCATAATGCTGAGAGCTGATTCGCGTTATCCCGAGGCCGCTAAAACTTACCCACGTCAGGCCACTGGCCTCTGTCGGCAAACCAGGAGCCAGCCCCTGCAACCCCAGGCTCTTAACGTAGTGCACGCCATTGATAGTGGTAAATATCGGTTCGTTGTTGTAGTCGTAACCCAACCGAAATTCGTTAAGAACGCTCGGGCTAAAGATGTGAGTGTAGGAAAGCGTGTCGCCTTCGTCAACACGCGTTTCGGTCCATGGACCGAGTGTGGGCATAGCTTGAGCAAAGTTGGCAGGATTGTGCTGCCAGGAAACGCGCGCAAAGAACGAATCCCTGTCAGAGAATCTTTGGTCAAGCCGGATGTTCCAGAAATAGTCCGTGAGCTGGGGAAAACTATAATTCTCCCGAAAGTTCTGTGGGTGAAAAACGGACGTGTCCCCGGAGTTAGGTAAAGGGTACAATTTCTGCATTGCTTGTGCCACTGAGTTCATGCTTCCAGGAGGGATTACGTTTCCACTGAATGGTGTTCCGGTCGCCGGATCGTAGATCTGCGTCCCCGGGAGAAGGTCAGAGAAATCACCGTTGCGCCATGCTTGA
>DASSJE010000394.1:0-9736 GCA_035691365.1 Terriglobia bacterium | reverse complement strand
GCAGCTCATTTTATGTCATGCGCCCGGCTACCCTCGTCTTAGCCAGAATTCCCAGTATGGACCCCAGCCCAGGGCCGGTAGCATAACACCTGACCACCCAGCACGCAATCGGCGGCCGGCACGCACAGCTGTTTCGGAACTCTTCGTGTGAGGATGTTGAGTGAAGGAACTCAGCGGCCCAATGGCGTGCGGGTGCGAACGAGCGTGACGAGGGAGGTCTAATTTCGGGCGGGTCGCGCATACGCTGCGAAGTCTGGAACGTATGCAGCGCGTCAGTGATGTAGGATGGCGCCATGCCGCGGCAAAAGCATTCACGGCTGGACGCCAATGCGATCAACGGTAAATGGTTGTTGTGTTGGAGAGGAAGGGCCGCATTCATTACAAACTGCGCGACGGATGCGCCACCCGTGATGAATTCAAAGCAATGAACTAATGGATGTGCTTTACCTTTTTCTTCATGTAATCCATTAGCAAATACTGGCCAAGTGTATAAGGAGTAGTGAAATAGGCCTTGCCGCGGCAGATCTCCGTGACCTTCTGCACAAAGCTCACCAGGCTGTAGTCCGACGCCAACATGAAGGTATTGATGAGAATGCCGTTGCGGCGGCAGCGAACCACTTCATGCATGGTTTCGGAGACGACCAGGGGGTCGAGCCCGAAAGCGTTCTTGTAAATGCGGCCGTCTTCGAGCGTGAGTGCGGAAGGTTTGCCGTCGGTGATCATCACAATCTGCCGCATGTCTTTCCGCTGGCGGGAGAGGATGCGCTGCGCCAGGCGCAGGCCTTCGCGGGTGTTGGTGTAGTAGGGGCCAACCTTCACGCGCGCCAGTTGCTGCAGCGGGATCTCTTCTGCCGTATCGTGGAACAGCACCATGTGCAAAGTGTCGCCGGGAAATTGCGTCCGGATCAGGTGGGTGAGCGCCATGGCCACTTTCTTGGCGGGCGTAAAACGGTCCTCGCCGTAAAGGATCATGCTGTGGCTGCAATCGAGCATCAGCACCGTGGCGCAGGAACTCTGGTACTCGCACTGGCGGACCTGCAGGTCCTGGTAATCCATTTCGAGCGGCATCTTCAGGCCGTTGCGGCTGATGGCTGAAAGCAGCGTGGCGTTCACGTCGAGGTTGAGCGTGTCGCCAAATTCGTAGCGGCGGCTTGAGCCGTCGGACTCGACCCCGGTGGCCATTTCGCGCGTGTCGTGCCGGCCGAAGCTCGATTTGCCCAGCGATCCCAGCAGGTCTTTGAGCGTTTTGAAGCCGAGGAAGTCGAGCGCCTTGTCGGTGATTTCAAACCTTGTGCGTCCCTCGCCCTGGCCCATCTGTCCCGGCCGCGGCTCGCTGACGGCGCCCGGCTGGGGCTGTTCAATCGAGACGTAGCCTTCGTCGGCCAGTTGCTGGAGCATGCGGTCGAGGGCCTCGGCAAGTCTTGAGTTTTCGGGGTTCTCGAGCATTTCTTCGAGCAGCTCGTCTGAGATCATCCCTTTTTGCTCCAGGGCTTCGAGCAGCGCCTGGCGCAACTGCTCCATGGTTTTCTCGGCGTCCATTTCATAGACGCCGTAATCCTGATTGAAGAAGCCGCTGTCGAGCAGGAAGTCCTGGAGCATTTGCATCAGGTCTTCGGCGCTCAGGTTTTCGAACGGGTCCGGGATGTGCTTGCCGTATTTGATGTACTTCATCGGAACTGAACCTCGCGGTCCGGCGGTGGGGCGGCCGGCGAAACCTCCTGGCTAGTTCAACGAACGGCGGCGGTGGCCGAGCCTTTCCGCAGGCTCGCCCAGGGGCTCCTCGGCGCGGTGTTCCACGTAGAAACCCAGCTCCTCGTTGCGGCTGATTTTCTTGAGAGCGTAAAGCCCTTCCAGGATGAATTCCGCCCCGGAAACCAGCAGCGCGGGATCGTCCTTGGGCTTCATGCCGAGCGCCTGAGTTGTTTCCATGAGTCCCTGGATCTTCTTGAATTGCGCGTAGAGGTCCGCCGTGGAAGAGTCTTCCTCGTATTTCAGCGTTCCGCCCAGCTCAAACCACTGCACCAGCGATTGCATGGGCACCTCGTCAAAGTATTTCTTGAAAACGCGGGCGTTGGCCTGCCGGATGACGTCGCGCGCGATGTTCTCCGCGCCTCGCAGCTCGCCCTCGTATTCCAGCTCGAACTTTCCTGTTAAGGAGGTCAGACCCGCATAGATATCAGCGGGGCGGGGAACGGCAATCTTTTCGCCGCGGACCAGGGCGCGGCGCTCGGCGTTCGAGATGACGTTTTCGAGGCAGGTGATGGGCATCCGCTGGCTGACGCCGCTGCGCTTGTCGATCTTTTTCTCTTCGCGGGCTTCAAACGCGATGGTTTCGATGAGTTCACGGATAAATTCGGGAACGATGAGGCGCAGCGCTCCATCACGCTGGCTCCAGGCTTCCTGGGCAGTGATGGCGATGCCGTGTTCGAGCGTGGTGGGATAGTGCGTGCGGATTTCCGATCCGATCCTGTCCTTCAGCGGGGTAATGATCTTGCCGCGCGCCGTGTAATCCTCCGGGTTGGCGGTGAAGACCAGCATCACGTCGAGCGGTAGGCGCACCGGATAGCCTTTGATCTGCACATCGCCTTCCTGCATGATGTTGAACAATCCCACCTGAATTTTGCCGGCCAGATCAGGCAGTTCATTGATGGCGAAAACGCCGCGGTTGGCCCTCGGCAACAGTCCGTAATGGATGGTGAGTTCGCTGGAAAGCGCGTGCCCGCCCCGCGCCGCCTTGATGGGATCGAGATCACCAATGATGTCGGCGATGGTCACGTCGGGCGTGGCCAGCTTTTCAACATAACGCTGGTCGCGCGGCAGGTAATCAATGGGCGTTGCGTCGCCTTCCTTCGCAATCAGCTCATGGCAGGCGCGGCAGATGGGCTTGAGCGGGTCGTCGTTGATTTCACAACCGGCGATGAATGGGACTTCCTTATCCAGCAGAGAAACGAGCGAGCGCAGAATCCTGCTCTTGGCCTGGCCGCGCAGTCCCAGAAGGATGAAATTGTGCCGCGAAAGGATGGCATTGGCAATCTGCGGGATGACGGTGTCTTCAAATCCCACAATGCCGGGGAAGATGGGTTCGCCATCGCGCAGCTTGCGCACCAGATTGGCGCGCATCTCATCTCGTACGCCCTGGCTGTGGTAGCCGGATTTCTTCAACTCACCTAAAGTCTTTGCTTTCGCCATAGCGCCTCACTCATTTGATTATAAGCGTCCGCACTACTCAACTCAACGAACTATTCCCGGCTTCCCTGCGCCTTGCGCAGGAAACGCCAGCCCGTAACGCCATGACGGATACCAGATGGATGCCCGCGGCAGGCTTTTTGTTGCCAGGCAATCTGCCGCAAGGCGCGCGGCGGTTTTGCGGCCGCAGGTTGTTGGAACATCCCCCAGAGACGGTGCAGGCGCAGGTCCGCCGCGCCATAACGCCAGCGCTTTCCACGTTGGCTGGCGGCGTAAAGCTGCCGCTACGGCGTCTTTCAACAACCTGTGGGGCCTCATGTATAATATCGAGTTGCAACGAATTGAGACGCCTGGCAGGGAAGCGGGCGGGCGCCCCACACGCAAAGGAACAATGGAGTCCTGATGTCCACGCTGACGACGCTGTCGCCTGAGGTGCTGGCCAACTACGAACCGGTGATTGGCCTGGAAGTGCACGTTCAACTCCTCACCAGGTCCAAAATCTTCTGTTCGTGCTCGACGCGTTTCGGCGACCCTCCGAACCAGAATACCTGCCCGGTGTGCCTGGGGCTGCCGGGTGCGTTGCCGGTGCTGAACCGCCAGGCGGTGACGATGGCCGCGAAGGCGGCGCTGGCGCTGAACTGCCGCATCAATCCGCGCTCGCGCTTTGCGCGCAAGAACTATTTTTATCCCGATCTTCCCAAGGGATACCAGATCTCGCAATACGACGAGCCGCTTTCCGAAGAGGGCTGGATTGATATTGAAGCCGGCGAGGCGAAGAAGCGCATCGGGATCACCCGCGTGCACATGGAGGAAGACGCCGGCAAGTCGCTGCACGAGGGGTTCGCGGACTCCGGGGAAAAAACTTATATCGACCTGAACCGCTCCGGCGTGCCGCTGATTGAAATTGTGAGTGAGCCGGACCTGCGCTCGCCGGAAGAAGCTTATGACTATCTCACGCGGCTGAAAACGCTGATGCTATACCTCGAGGTTTCTGACTGCAACATGGAAGAGGGCAGCTTGCGCGTGGACGCCAACGTCAGCGTCCGAAAGAGGGGCGCGACGGTCTTTGGGACCAAGACCGAAGTGAAGAACCTGAACTCCTTCCGCTTTCTTCAAAAGGCGCTGGCGTATGAAGTGGAACGGCAAATCGAAGTGCTCGAAAGCGGCGGCGAAATTTTTCAGGAAACCCGCCTGTTCGACAGCCGCGAGCAGCGCACCTACGGCATGCGGTCAAAAGAATTTGCGCACGACTACCGGTATTTCCCCGAGCCTGATCTTCTGCCGCTGGTGGTCACGGAAGATTGGAAGGAAGATGTTCGAAAATCTCTGCCGGAGCTTCCCGATGCGCGGGAGCGCCGCTTCCAGACCGAGTACGCCCTGCCGCGGCAGGATGCCGGCGTGCTGACCGCCTCCCGCGCCACGGCGGACTACTTTGAACAGACCACAAAGGCCTGCGGGGAACCCAAGCTGGCCGCCAATTGGGTGCTGAACGATTTAAGCTATCTGCTGCAGGGGAGCGGCAAGGCCATCCAGGAAAGCCCTGTAACGCCCGAAAACCTGGCCGGACTGATCAAGCTGGTTGCCCCGAATACGATTTCCGGAAAGATGGCCAAGGACGTTCTGACGGAAATGTTCAGGACAGGGAAGACGGCTGGCCAGATTGTGAGTGACCAGGGGCTGGCGCAGATTACCGATCCTGAAAAGATTGCAGTGGTCGCTCGGGAAATTATTGCCGCCAACCCGAAGCAGGCTGAGCAGTACCGCCAGGGCAAGACGGCCACCATCGGATGGTTTGTGGGCCAGGTGATGAAGGCCACGCGGGGGCAGGCGCAGCCAAAGCTGGTCCAGGAAGTGCTGAAGAAAGAGCTTTCGTGATTGTTCCGCGCTGCAACGCCGGCGCGCGCAAGGATCATGCACGCGCGGGCGCCCAGGCTGCGCGGGTGGTACCTTATGACGCTGAAGCCGTTCCCCTCGCGATTGTTGGCGCTGGCGATTGTCGCGCTATTCCTCCCCGGCCTATGCGCCGCTCAGGCCAGGCGGGCAAGCAGCAGGCGACGCGCGCCAGCTCAACGTGCCGGTGTGGCATGGGGCCCGGCGGCAAGGGAAGAGTTCGCGGCCGGCCAGAAGCTGGAAGCCAGGGGCGCGCTGAAAGACGCTATCGTTCACTATCAGAAGGCCGTGAAGCTGGAACCCAACTGGCCGGAGGCGCACGTTGCCCTGGGCAACGCCTACAACCAGCAACACAAGCCCAGCCTGGCCATGCTGGAATATCTGCGGGCCACGCGCCTGGACCCCGGAAACGCCGAAGCGCACTACAACCTGGGAACGTTGCTTCGCGCCCAGGGAAACCTGGATGGAGCGGTGAAGCAATTTGAGAAGACGCTGCAAATTGATCCGGACAATTCCGGCGCCCATAATGACCTGGGTCTGGCTTTCGCCCAGCAGGGGAAGCTGGGCCCGGCGATTGAGCAGTTCCGCTCGACGGTAAAGCTGAAGCCCGGATGGGCCATCGCGCATGACAATCTGGGCAACGCGCTCGCCATGGCGGGTGACCTGAATGGAGCGATGATTTCCTACCGTAATACCATCGCCTTGAATCCGGGCTGGGCCCAGCCCTACAACAATCTGGGCAACGCACTGCGGCAGGCCGGGAACCTGAAGGCCGCGGTCGAGCAGTATCAGAAGGCGCTGCAACTCGATCCCAGATACGCCGCGGCGTGCAACAATCTTGGCCTGGCCCTGCAGCAGGAAGGCAACCTGGACGGCGCCATCGAGCATTACCAGCGCGCCATTCAATTGAATCCCAATTACCCGACGGCCCACAACAATCTGGCTACAGCCTACTACCAGAAGAAGAACTGGGAGGGCGCCATTGCGGAGTACGGGCAGGTGTTGCGCATCAAGCCTGAGGATCCTGCCGGGCACTTCAACCTGGGGCTGGCGCTCAAAGCCGCCGGAAACCGCAAGGGCGCCCTCGAGCAATTTCAGCAGGCGCAGAAACTTGATCCCGGCGACCAGCAATACCAGGAGGCTTACGCATCGCTGCTCGAAGCCCCGGACGCGCCCGTGAAAAATGCGCCCGCATCCGCCGGCAAGGCGCAACCGAAGACAAGTGCGGATGAATCCAAATAGTTCAGAATTATTGTTTCTTTACGAGAGGAGCTGACCATGCTGAAAGTTGGAGACAAAGCGCCGGGTTTTTCGCTCACGTCTGATTCCGGAAGGCCCGTCAAGCTGAGCGATTTCAAGGGCAGCACATTGGTCCTTTATTTTTTTCCGAAAGCCGACACCCCCGGATGAACGCGCGAAGCTCACGAGTTTCGTGACGCCAAAAGAGAACTGGACAAGCTTGGGGCGAGAGTAGTCGGAATGAGTGCCGATTCTCCGGAAAAACTCGCAAGCTTTCGCGATAAGTATCAGTTGAACTTTCCGCTCGCCAGTGACGCTGACCACAAGACCCTTGAGGCCTATGGCGCCTGGCAGGAAAAAACGCTTTACGGCAAGAAAAGCATGGGGATTGTCCGGTCCACCTATATCATTGGTCCCGAAGGCCGGGTCAAGGCGGTTTTCCCTCACGTAAAAGTTGACGGCCACATCGAGCAGGTTTTGGCCGCACTGAAGCTGTAGGCGCCCTTCGCTATTTTGCCAGCGCGGAGGCGAGAGACGGGCTACGCTCATAGCCCAGCGAAGGATGGTGGCAGTAGAAAATCCTGACCGTGCGGTTGTCGAGGGACGGAATCTCGGCCTGCTCCTCCACCCAGCCCTCGGCCCCCATGAACTTGGAAAACGGCTGGACTTCTTCCTCGGCGCGTTCCAGCAGGTACCGCTGGACTCCCAGATATGCATCGTCGCCCAGCACCACCAGGGTTTCCAGGTTGGGAAACAGAGAAAGTTCATTCCGCAAATGCCGCGAGCAATTGCGCATGGCTTTATCCGGCACGCGCGGCGCGGAGGTGTGGCAGCGGATGGCGTCGGTGAGGATAAACCGCTTTTTGAATTCCTCAAAGGTGCTGATTCCCAGCAGGTCGTAGAGAGCGGTCACAAAACGGTTGGGCCGGCCGTCGTTGCGGTAGAAGGAATTTTCAGCCCGCGCCGGGGCGTGGCGTCCGATCACCGCTGTCCGGACGGCGCTGAGGTCGGGGTAGTCGCGCTTGATATATTTGGCCATGTATTCCCGCGGCGGAAGCAGGATGGTGGAAATGGCGGCGCAATCGCGGCAGCCTTCAACTTTGTGGATCACCGCTTCTGCGTCGATCCCGGGCGCGCGGGCTTCCGAGGTGGTGACGGCCGGGGCTGAGAGGGCCATCTGCAACAGTTCCTCCGCCGAAGTCTTCACCGCGCCAAGGATAGCGTTGTCAATCAGCCTTACGGTGTCGACGCGCGCCGCCACCAGGGCAATGGATCCTGCCGTGACGCGCCGGACGGATTCAAATGATAAGGGATTAACAATCGCCACGTAGTCGGCCTTTACACCGGGATCCGCCTGCAAAACGCCCCGCATCTCTTCGAGAATCTTCCTTGCGTCCGATTCACCGGAATGGACCATCTCCTCGGCCCTGCGGAGGCTTTGAGAAAGCGCCAGGGCTGATTTTCGCTGGGCAGGCTTCAGATACCCATTGCGCGAGCTGACGGCCAGGCCATCCTCATCCCGCACGATGGGGCATAGCACCAGGCGGACGTTCAGGTTAAGGTCCTCGACGAGGCGGCGGACCACAATGGCCTGCTGAAAATCTTTTTGGCCGAAATAGGTGATGTCCGGCTGGACGATGTTGAAAAGCTTGACGACGACGGTGGAAACGCCGCGAAAATGCCCCGGCCGCGAGGCCCCCTCGTAAATTTCCGCCAGGCGCCCGGGCTCCACAAACGTCTGGAAACCCTCCGGGTACATTTCCTCTGTTGAGGGAGCGAAGACCGTGTCAATGTTGCAGGAGCTGAGCAGTGCGAAATCTTTATCCAGATTGCGCGGATAACGCTCGAAATCCTCTTCAGGGCCAAACTGGGCGGGGTTCACAAACACCGAAGCAACCACCGCATCACATTGCTGCTTGGCCTGGCGGAGCAGGCTGATGTGGCCCTTGTGCAAAGCGCCCATGGTGGGAACGAGCCCCACGGATTTGCCGCGGGAACGGCTTTCTCGCGTCAGAGCTTTCATCTCGCTGACAGAAGTGATCAGACGCATAAGCTGTTTCAGAGCGTTGTGCCCGGCGGGCAATCCGCTCGCTCAAGGCCGCGGGCCGGCTGCACATTTTCAAAACCCACACGGCACCCTTGCAGAAACTGGGGTCCATTTGTTCAGGAACGCGGCCGGCTGGAAACCCCCTTATCAAATTGCTCGAGGACGGCCGCTGGGCAGTGGTAAGATTCGCCGTCGCTCGGATATCGTCCTTCCACAACATCTTCCTTGTAGCGCGAAATTGCGTCGTGCAGCGTGCCGCGAACCTCGGCATAATGCCGCACGAATTTTGCCGGCTGCTGAAACGTCAATCCCACAAGATCATGGAACACCAGAATCTGGCCGTCGCAAACGGGCCCGGCGCCAATGCCAATTGTCGGGATGCGCAGCCGGCGCGTGATCATAGCCGCCAGCTCGCGCGGAACGGCCTCGAGCACCAGAGCGAAAACGCCGGCGTCTTCCAGCGCCTGGGCGTCAGCCAGAAGTCCATTTGCTGATTCCAAGGTTCTGCCTTGGACGCCATAACCTCCCAGCCGGTGGACCGATTGCGGTGTGAGACCGATGTGCCCCATGACAGGAATTTCGGCATTTACCATTCGGCGGATCAGGTCAGAGCGTTTGCGGCCCCCCTCGACCTTGATGGCCTCGGCCCCGCCCTGTTTGATGAAGCGCAGGCTCGTCCGCAGAGTGTCCCGCTCGCCCAGGTGGTAGGAGCCGTAGGGCAGGTCGGAAACCAGCAGCGCGCGGTGTACGCCGCGGCGCGCCGCCCGAAGATGATGAAGCATTTCGGCTGTTGTTACGGGAATGGTGGATTCATAACCCAGAACCACCTGGGCCAGGGAATCGCCGACCAGCAGGACATCAATCCCCGCTTCGTCCACCAGTCTTGCGGTCGGGTAATCGTAGGCGGTGAGGGCGGTAATTTTTTCGCCGTGGAGCTTCCGCTCGAGAATTAAAGGGACGGTAATTTTGCTCACGGCCTGTGTTTTAGGGTCCATGGCACTACCTCCGAATCAGATGATCGGGGCGCGGCAAAAAAGTACCCGGCACGCCCCTGACAGAAATAAAAAAACCTCCCGGTCGCAGTTCAAATTGTTCCGGCGCCTTTGCAACGTGATGCCGAAGGCCCCTGATCGGGCCTCAACTTGCCTGGACTGAGAGGGTCAAAAGCTTTCCAGATTGCCGGCCCGCGGCGCCAGCCCTCAAAACAGAACCACGGCTTTGGCCACGGTGTCCGTGCCCGTCTCAGTCCGCAGGCGCGGATCCAAGCGGCAAAAAATACTGCGTGCCCCGAACCGGCTGTGTCAACCGCTGGAGCAACTGCTTCAAATCTTCGTTCCGGTCGACAAAGTCGATCTCGGACGTTTCAATCACCAG
>DASSJE010000393.1:0-28745 GCA_035691365.1 Terriglobia bacterium | reverse complement strand
CGGTTCCATTTGCCGGTCATCAGCACCTGCATCCAGCCCTTTTTGTCGTTCTCCTCGATGACAGGCCAGGATGGGAACGGCTTTGTGCGGACCGGGCTCCCGCCGAGAATCGCCAGGCCCGTGCCCGCAGATGATGATGGTTTTGGAGACGCCTTCGCAAAGCCGGTTGCAGGAATTGCCAGCCCTGCCGCAACGCCCGCTGCGCCGCCCAGAAAATCACGCCGTGTAAGATGGCTTTTCATAGTTCCTCCCTCGAATTCCGTTTTGCCCGAGCTATGGAGTTTTTGTTGCCATTTTTGAGTGCGCCCGCAGGTTTCCAATCACTTCGCGAACCTCGCCGATGATGGTTTCTTCAATGCCGGGAGCGAACGGACCGGGCTGCCCGTAATAGATCATCGCCCCACCGCCTTCGTAGCCGCCTTCCTTCAGGATCCGTTCCGAGGGAATGTAGGCGAAGACATCGTTGCTGTATCCGGCTACCCAAAGTTTCTCCGCCCCCAGGTCATTCTTCAGCCTCAAATCGTAATCCACCACAACCTCGCCGGCTAAACCCACCAGGGTGAGACTCCGCCCGAACTGCCAAACTTCGACCGAGTAAGGATAGCTGGAAGGAACATGGCCCTGCTGGTCAATAATCTTCAGCATATCCTCGGCGTGTTTGCGAACGTAAATGTCATTGCTCTTGAGCTGTGCTTCGTAGTCCGCGCGGGTCGGAGGGCCGGCGAAGCGGACCGGAAAAACTTTGAATGCAGTCCTGAGCGGGCCGGCGACTGGAGCCAGAGAACCGCCCGCCACCTTCTCCACTGCCTGGGCCAGTTCTTCGCCGTGCTGCTGCGCGAATTCCACTCCGCTCGCTTCCTTTGTCCAACGCGGATAGGGATTGGCGTCCGCGCCGCACCCCTGCACAAACATGGCGACCGCGCCATGATAGCGCTTCTCCAGGCGCTCTTGGGCGAAGCCTGCGTAATCGCCGCTGAACTTGTAGTAATCCGAACCGATGGTGGTGTTGTGGCAGGCATAACCGAAAACGATTCCCAGAATCTTGCCGTGCTGGTTGCGAACCACCAGCACCGGAACGCTATGGTCTACCGGCCCTTCCCGGTTGACACCCCCAACCCAGCCGGCGGCCGTTTTCACGCGGCGATTGATTGCAAAATCAGCCTCTCCTCGCCCCAGGCTGAGCGTGGCCGGCTGAAGCCTGTGGAGTGACTCTCCCACAACCTTCACCATCAGGTCTTCTAGATGGCCGGTATACACCTTCACAGCATCCCATTGCTCCGCGCTGATGCCCTGCTTGCCTTCGTAGGCGACAGACAACATCGTGCCGATCACCGGCCCGGAATGCGTGTGCGAGGAGTTGAAAAATAACTGATCGCGGCCGAGGCCATACTTCTGCTCGATGCGGTTGGCGACAACGCCGCTGACCGATTCGGGGAGGCCCAGCAGATCGGTCGTCACGAGCACAGCGCGCCGGCCGGATTCGTCCTCCAGCGCCAGCGCCTTGGCGTGCAGTTGCAGCAGAGTTCCCTCGGAGGCGCGGGTCCTCGCGGCATAGCCCGCCATCCAAAGCGAGTGGTGCGGCGTGATATTGATCTTTGCGAAACCGGCTTTCCATGACGCACGTGCCGGAATGACGGTCCCAACCAGCAGCGCGCAAAAAATGGGAAAGCTTGCCATAAATAAAACCTTAGATTGTTGCAAAGTGTCCTCCGTGGCCGTCAGGCAGAAGCAGGTTGATATGTGTCATGCGCATCTCCGCACGAACCCTGGGAAAATTACCTGCAAAACCGGGCTTGTTGCGCGCGGCATCGCCTCTGTGCCACTCGGCCCGTCAGACGGTGCTCAGTCCTGGGCCGTCCAGCTTCTCAGTGTGTAGTTTGCCGTCGCGGACCAGGAACAATCCCGGAAATTTCTTCAGCCACGGCCTGTTTGCCTCGGGGACGTATTCCCGCCCGTTTGACTCGAGCAGATCGATCGCTGCAACGTGCGCGGCAATACCCGCCGATTGAATCAGAGAAGCGCCGGGGCAGGTGAGGTCCTGCGCTGACATATACATCTTGAATTTTTGCGCGGCGGCATTCAGCAGCACGGTCTGGCTCTGTCCCTTGCACGCCTTGAGGGCCACGCCCGTATATCCGAGCTTGCGGCCCCGCAGAAGCGCGTCGTAGCCGGTCAGTGATTCGTCCATCACCACGGGTTTCAGTTTGGAAACCTTGAAGAGCATTTGTGAAGGGTTATCAATCAAGTCGCGCGACTCCGGCTGCTCAAGATAGAGGATGCGGTCGTAGCCGCCGGGTGATTTTTCCTTGATGCGGCGGACCGATTCCATCAGGTAGTCGGCGTTCGGGCACCCCTCGTTAAAATCCAGAGTGTAATACCAGTGGCGGACGCCCCGGCGCGTTTCCGCTTCTGTCGCCACGCGATCAATGTGCAGCACCCGTTCAACATCAGGTTCAAGATTGTTGCCGTCGAGCTTGATCTTGAAGTGCGTGAGCCCGTCGGCCTCGATCCATTCGGCAAGCGTTTGCGGCAGGCCGTCGTGCAGCCGCTTTTTGACATCCGAAGCTTCAATGGGATCGGACGCTCCCACCGAGTGATTGCACCACACCCAGGGCTTGGGCTTTTGCAGCAGATACCGGCTGGGATATTCGCCCTTGAATTGCGGCGCCAGGTAATGGGCCAGGTCATGGCTCATGAAGTCCGGCCCGTAAGTCAGGTAGCAATTGAGGCTGTGGGCTTTTCCGAATGCGTCGTGAATGGCAGCGTCAAAAGGGCTCACGGTGACCAGCGTGCAAAGTTTTGGGACGGGCTGGCCAAGCTCCATTTCTCTGGTGACTTCAGCCGCCGCGCGCAAATATTCCGGCTCCAGCGCAAAGTTGATGTCGATGGGATGGCCGGGCTGGTTGTAATCAGCCGTAATTTTGGAGATTCGCTCTGCCAGCCGCTTCATGGCATCGAGCGTCGTGTCATAGGAGAGCGTTTTGGACGGAAACGCCCATTCATTGCCCATGGTCATGGAGCCGAACCCATGGGCTACATGCCCCGAAATCGTCTCCACCGTGCAATGAACGTCCAGGAGCGTTACCTTGTCAACGCTGCGGCCGCCGAATTCATATGGCGTGCGATACGGAAAATCTTCATAGCTGACGCGGATGTCCTTGATGCGAATGTCGCTGGATTTGCGCTTCGGCGCTGCCATGGTGATTCCTGCTGCCAGCGGCGAAAGCGAAGCCGTCCCGGCAGAGGCAGCTTTCAGGAAATTCCGCCGCGTCATTTTACCGCTTCGTGCCAAACTCACCTCCTTCAGGATTGCTTAAAAATTTCCTCGCCCGACATTCGAGCCCTTTCGCCTGTCATCCTGAGCGAAGCGAAGGATCACAGTAGTTCGCAACTTGAGGGCGAACAGGCCCAACATGACATATTGCCTGTTTCGAATGCTGTTATGCCTCTCCATAGGCCTCGCGGATCACCGACTTGATGTAGTCGAGATTTTTCTTGATGGCAGCCATGACCGTGGGCACCTTATCACGCGACAGCGCAATCCCCGAAGGGTGTGAGTAGCCGGGAATCAGGTACTCATGCTGATAGGAAACGGGACCATGGAAATCCGTTTTCGCCAGAATCTGGAAAAATTCCTTCCAGCGCGACATCCCATCGCCCATGGGGCAGACGACTGCATGCCACCGGTGCGGGGCGGATTGTTTCCACAGGAAGTCTTTGGCGGCCACCATTTTCAGGCGCGGGGTTACGAGGTTGGTTGACACCCGCCATCCGCTTTCGCCTCCCTCGATGGTTGCCTGGCACAGGTCATAGTAAAAGCCGGACCATTGCGGGTCGAGCGGCTCGATCACTCTTGCCATGTCCCAGATAGCCTCTCCGATGTAATGAGGGTGGTTGTGGTAGCCCACCTGGATCCCGTGGTCTTTCGCCAGGTCCACCAGCGTGCTGAAACGCCGCCCGGCCTCGGCAACTTCTTCCTGCACGTTGACCAGCTTGTAATGGTAATACCCCGGTTTCAGATAAGGGATGTGGAGCTTGCTGGCCGTGCTGATAATGGGCCTCGCCGTGGGGTCATCGGCGGAGAGAAGTTCCGTGGTAATCATCGGGACTTCAAGCCCCGTATTCCGGATGGCCTCGACCGCTTTCGGAAGGTCCGTTTCCGCGCGCTCGGGAAGAACGTGCCCCTCTGATCGGACGGTCAAGTCGACGCCGCCAAAGCCCGCGCGCTTTGTGCTCTCCGCAAGCTCCTTCCAGTTCAATTGCGGGACCGGCTTCGAGAATAAACAGAGAATTCCCCGGAACGGTCCGCCTGCCGCGGGGGCTGCGGCCGCTGCGTCGCTTGCATGCAACGCCACCGCTCCCCCGAGCGCTCCGGCGGATGATACCTGCAGAAATTCGCGTCTTGATACGTGTTTGTCCAACATTACCCTCCTTCAGGGCAGACCAAAGCATAGGATATTAGGGCCAACTGCAAGCGCCACATACTGTTTCCCGTTCACCAGGTACGTCATCGGCGATGTCTTGTTTTCGCCGTTGGTTACAAAGTGCCACAGAATCTTTCCGTTGCGAGCATCAACGGCCACAATGTTGCCGCTGGGGTCGCCGTAAAACAGGAGCCCGCCCGCCGTGGCCAACACGCCGGCTTCCCTTTTCCCATCGGCCGGCCCTCGTTCCTGCACTTTCCACACAACCTTTCCGGTATTGATATCCAGTGCCTCCAGGACCTTTTTCCCAGCTTCTTCTTTGGGCGCCTTCTGCTTCCAGTTACCGGCCGAAAGGCTGACCTCGCACTTTTCAAGCGCCGCGAGATAATAGAGCCCGGTCTCGGGGCTGAAGGCAGTCCCATTCCAGTTGGCGCCATAATCCCCCGGACAGAGCAGCCCATCCTGCTGCAGAAGCTGCGGCCGGCCGTCGGGGCCAATTCCGCTGGCCCACGTTACCTTTACAAACGGTTGGGCCAGCAGCACGTGGCCGTTGGTCCGGTCCAGCACATAGAAGAAGCCGTTTTTGTCCGCGTGCAGAAGGAGTTTCCGTTCCCGCCCCTGGAACTTTCTGTCGATGAGCACCAGCGGCGCGTTCGCGTCCCAGTCGCGGACGTCATGAGGGGTCACCTGGTAATACCAATTCAACCTGCCGTTATCGGGATTGAGGGCCAGGATGGAGTTCGTGTACAGATTGTCTCCCGGCCGCACCTCCCCGTTGGAGTCCGGATAGGGGTTGCCGGTGGCCCAGTAGAGAGTGTCGGTTTCCGGATCGTAAGACCCGGTCAGCCAGGTGGCGCCTCCGCCGGTTTTGGGCGGATTGCCGCCCCAGCTTCCGGCCTCGGGATCTCCCCTGGCAGGAATGGTCCAATGCCGCCATACACGCTCGCCGCTGGAAGCCTTGTAGGCGGCCACAAACCCGCGCATGCCCCAGTCACCGCCGGAAACGCCGGCGATCACCATGTCTTTCACCACCAGGGGTGCCACCGTCGCCCCGTATTTCATGGGTTCGTCGGGCATGACGACTTCCCACACCAGCCTTCCCGTGGTACGGTTCAGGGCGATCAGGTGGGCGTCATCGGTCACTCGGAACACTTTGTCGCCCAGAATCGCCACTCCGCGATTGGTGCCGAGCGCCGCATCGCCAACGATTCCGGCAGTTCGCGGGCGCGAATATGACCAGATCTGCTGGCCGGTGCGGGCGTCCAAAGCGTAGGCCCGCTGCGGGCCCGTCGCATACATGATGCCTTCGGCAACCAGCGGCACCACCTCCAGCCCGAAATACTGCATGTTCAACTGGAAGTAGGGCGTATCCGGAAGGAGCTGCTTCCACAGCGGCACGGTGAAAACCCACTTCAGCCCCAACTGCTTCACATTCGACGTGTTGATCTGCGAAAGCCGGCTATACCGGTTCCCGCTCAATTCGCCGTTGTAGGTGAGCCAGTCGCCCGGCCGGGGATGAAGGATCCTGGAAAAGGGAACGCCGCCGGCCTCGGACGTCCCTGCGGCTTTGCTTGGGCCCGGCTTAACCCCGGTGAGGCTGCTGAGAAAGGCAATCAGATTCTGCAGTTCCTCTTTGCCGGCTTTCACGGGCGGCATCTGCGATTGCGGGTCCTCGCTGATCTCCGAAATTTCGTCGTTCTGCAGAAGATGAAACTGCCCCTTCAGGTCCTGCACCACAATTTCAAAATTGCTGCGGCTTCGGGCAAAACCGCGAACGGTCTCGCCGTCGGGCAATTTCACAGCCACCATCTGGTAGCCGGGCGCGAGGCTCGCGCCGGGTTGCAGCAGGCTGGTTCGGATTTCAGGGACGGTCATCTGGTGGGCGATGTCCGACAGGTCCGGCCCCACGGCCGATCCGCGGCCATCAATCATGTGGCAACTGGCGCACTGGCCGTTGCCAAAAAAGTATTGCTCCCCGGCCGCGCGGTCGCCTGGCTCCTTGCTTTCAGCCGCCGGCGAGTTCAGTGAGTGGATAAGCGCCGCCAGAGAGTCCAGCTCGTCGGCCGGCAAATGGAACGCCGGCATGCCCTCTTCAGGAACTCCCTTTTGGATAACGCTACGGATCCAGGAAATCGAGCGCCCTCGCAGCCTGTGGTTCCCGGCCAGGCGAGGGCCATACTCTCCGCCCCGCGCGTCCACCCCGTGGCAACCGGCGCAGTGCGTCGCATAGGTTTTGCCCCCCGCGGCCGATTGCAAGGTCTGGCCGGAAGTGGTTTGGCCTCTCCAAAGCGCCAGGCCGACGGCAAGAGCCACAAACATCAGACCTGCTGCCCAGCGGTACCGGGGCGCTTGCAAGGCAGCTTGCATTCTTGTTTGGTTTGTCTTCGTCAAAGCTCGGTTCCCCAAAATAACCAGCGACGGCAACCCGCCAGATCGCTTCGATCAGGTTTGGAAGAGATTTCCCACGCCTCAGGAGCTTTTCGCATCGCTCCCACCCGCAACCTCGCCGGCAGCATTGTTCAGATTTTCCGGCTCACCGAACCCGCGAAGCCGGCTCCCATTGTACTCCTGCATTCAAGTCCCAATAATCTTTCTGCTTTTATCGGGCGCCAGGGGCGATTGCTTATCCGGAGGCCTTGCGCTCCGGACGCCAACGGTGCGGGAGCCGCCACCGGGCGCAGGCGGGCCTTCCACCTGGAAATCTGGGGAGTTGCGGGATTTTAAGATAAGAGGCGCTCTCACGGCAACTTACCAGCTTTTTCCTGGGCATTCGGCTGAAATGTCCAGGAGTGAGAGAGTCTGGCGTGCGGGCTGAAAATGGCTTGTTGAAGCAACCCTTTCGCACCCTGCGTGCGTCAGAGAGTATTCTTGGTATTTAACTTTCGCCCAGAGAATCTATACTCGAAGTCGCCGTCTTGCAGGGATTATTCTGCATTTTTCTCCCTGCTATAATGTCTGGGGCGATTTCAGAAGGGGCCTGCGAAGCGTGCCATGATAATGTTGCATCGCAAACCGACAGGTTGTATTGTATTTTGATATCAGTCTATTAGGAGACCGATTTTGTCCAACGCGCGGGGCAGATGCGGAGCTTTTGGCGCCACGGCCCTGGGCTCCATATTAAAGGATAAATCAAGTGGGGAAAATTTACAGTTTACTGCTCGCCGCCATTCTTATCTTCTGGGTTCCAGTTTGGGGCAGCGCTCAGGATACCTCAGATCAGCAGGCGCAGCCTGCACCGGCGACGAGCAGCACCGGCGCGACCGCCTTTGCCGTGGCCGTGGGCAAGCACTCCAATCTGGGAGGGATCTACACCGCGGGGGTCGGTGTCGGGTATAACATCACTGAGCATTTTGGAGGCGATATTGGCGCCTCGCTTTATACGGTTCAAAGCCCTTTCTCCCCTGTTTCCAACCACGACTGGGTATGGACGACACTGGCGGGGGACCCTTTTGTCGATCTGCGCTACACCACCAAGCTGCACGGGCTGGATGCAACCTCCATTCTGACCGGGAGCATACCCATTTCGGGTGCTCAGCGAGTTTTCAGCACCGGGCGATTCGGAGGTGATTGGTATAACCACATCACCACCAGTTTTGCGGGGTTCAGCCCTTTCCTGAATTTTGGCGTGGCCAATGAGACAATTGACAGGTATGTGATCCCGCGCCCTTATAATATCGCGCGCCCCTATCAGATTTTTGGCGTCAACGGAAATGGCGAGGTGGGCGCGAACTTTACGGTATTCAAGCACTACACGGTCGGCGCCTCCGCCTACGCCCTAGTTCCTGTCGGGCGGCAAAAAGTATTCAGCAGGCTGGTTACGCCCAATTCCGCCGTGGTCGGAGACGCAAATCACTTCCGTGTCTGGAACAATGCCTTTGAAACTATTGGCGACTCCAAATTGGGACGCGACAACGGCTATTCCGGTTGGGTTGAAGTCGCCAAGGTCAAGAACCTGAAGGTGCAGGCCGGATATACCTACAGCGTTCACTACCGATGGGGATCCGCGTACCTGATGCTGAAATTTGACGGAACTTCGCTGATTCGTTTTCTGACGGCAACCGAATAGGTGCGCGAGGATTGATGACGCCCGTTTGCCATAGTCTGAATTCGAACAGGCGAAGTCAGTGAATTTTTGTGAAGCGAAGGGAAAAGAGATTTTGAAAAGCAATACGGCCGTCTGCCTCCTGGTAGGTACCTTCTTGGGACTCGCGACTTGGTCATCGAGCTATGGCCAGGAGCGTCCGCAGGTTCGCATCCCCGGCGCCACGGCACGGGAAGTCCTTTCTCTTAGCCGCCTCCCTCTGGGCTTTGAGGAAAACCAGGGCCAGGTCAACAGGCAGGTCAGATACCTGGCGCGCGGGCAGGGTTTCGCGGTTTTCATGACGCAAGACGATGCCGTCCTGCAGTTCGGGAAATCCAGACAGGACGCATCCACAGCAAACGCTGACTTTGTTCGTCTGAAACTGCTGGGAGCGAGCCTTCATGCGCGGATTTCGGCTGCGGACCGCCTTCCTGGTTACACCAGCTATTTCGTGGGCAATGACCCCGCGCAATGGCATACGAAGATTCCCAGTTTCGCCAGGTTGCGTTATCACGAAATCTATCCCGGCATCGACCTTTCTTATTATGGTCGGCAGGGACAATTGGAAAACGACTTCATGCTGGCGCCGGGGTCGGACCCGAAGCTGATCCGGCTGGGCCTCGAAGGCGCCAGGAGCCTGCACCTGAACGCCGCCGGCGACCTGGTGCTGACCGTGAATGGAAAGAGCGTTTACCTTCGGCGCCCTCGCGCTTACCAGGGAAAGGGAGCCAGCCGCAGGGAGGTCGCCGCCCGCTACGTGTTGCGGGCAGGTAGCCAGGTTGGCTTTGCCCTTGGCTCTTATAACCACCATCAGGAACTCGTCATCGACCCCGTGCTGACTTATTCAACCTACCTGGGAGGAAGCGGCGGGGATGCGGGCTACGGCATCGCTGTCGGCCCCGCCGGCAATACCTACGTTACGGGAACCACAGCGTCCATCAATTTCCCCACTACAACCGGCAACCAGGCCAGCCTCGGAGGTGGCGGAGACGTTTTTGTGGCCAAGCTCAACTCCACGGGCACCGCTCTCATCTATTCGGTTTTTCTGGGTGGGGGTAATCTCGACAAGGCAACCAGCCTTGCGGTGGATTCCTCAGGCAATGCGTATCTGGCGGGTTACACGGATTCCACCGATTTTCCTGCCACCTCGGGCGCCTTCCAGGTGAACAATAGCGGCAATACCGATGCCTTCCTGGCCAAGCTGAATGTGACAGGCTCGCTGGTCTACGCCACTTACCTCGGCGGAAGCAGCATTGATTACGGGCGGGGAGTGGCCGTGGATGCCTCGGGCGACGCCTTTGTTACCGGGTCCACGCAATCGACCGACTTCCCCACTATGAATCCGCTGCAGGTCGGCCTTGATGGCGGCTCCGACGCATTTCTGGCGGAGTTCGACCCCACCGGCGCGTCCCTGCTTTACTCCACTTACCTGGGCGGGGGCGGCGCGGACGAGGCGCTGGCCGTTGCCCTGGACGGCTCGGGGAACCCTTATATCGCCGGATATACCTTCTCTTCCGACTTCCCCACCCAGAATGCCTTTCAGTCCACCTTGTCGGGATCGTCAGACGCGTTCGTCACGGAGCTCAATCCGGGGACTTCGTCCCTCGTATTCTCCACCTACCTCGGCGGAAGCGGAACGGAAAGCGCCCAATCCATCGCAATCGATTCGGTTGGCAGCATATACGTGGCGGGCGAGACAACCTCAACGAGCTTCCCTGTAGCGACCGGAGCGTTCCAGTCCAACAATGCAGGGCAGGGCGACGCTTTTGTCACCAAACTCGCTCCAGGGGGCACCCAGTTGGTTTATTCCACCTACCTGGGTGGCAGCGGCCTGGACCAGGCGAATGCCATCGCCGTCGACTCCTCCGGTGAAGCCCTCATCACGGGCTTTACGCAGTCGAGTGACTTTCCCCAGGTGGATGCGCTGCAGAAAGTTCTTGGAATTTCCGGGGCTGGATCGTGCGGCTCCAATCCCTGTGCGGATGCATTTGTCACTAAATTGGGGCCTTCGGGCAACGTGGTCTATTCCACCTATCTGGGAGGAAGCGCGATTGAGCTGGGGCTGGCCGTGGCAACGGACACTTCCGGCGCGGCTTACCTGACCGGCAGCACGAATTCCACAAACTTCCCCGTCATTGCGGGAGCGCCACAGTCGTCATATGCCGGAACAAATTCCAGCACCAACGTCTTTGTTGCCAAGGTCAGCACTCAGGATGCGCCGGCCGTGGCCCTGAGCCCCCAGAGCCTCGCCTTTGGAAACCAGGTGCTCAATAACGACAGCAATCCCAAGACGGTCACACTGGTGAATGCCGGGAGCGCGCCTCTGAACATCAGTGGTATTTCAGCGTCCGGGCAGTTCAGCCAGACCAACACTTGTGGATCGGTGGTGCCGGGAGGCGGCGGAACCTGCACAATCCAGGTGACCTTTAAGCCCACTCAGACAGGGTCGGTGACCGACCAGGTCACCATCGCGGACGATGCCGCCGGCAGCCCGCAAAGCATCACCGTGTCGGGATCGGGAGTCACATCCGCGGGCACGCTCTCGCCTTCGCCGTCCGCCCTCACTTTTGCCGCGTTCACGGTGGGGCAGACAAGTCCTGCGCAAACCGTCCAGCTTTCCAACACCGGGAATACGGCCATCCATATTTCCAACATCACAACCAGCGGCGACTTTGCGGAAACCAACACTTGCGGGACCCTTCCCACCGTCCTTAATGTGGGGGCGACTTGCAGTGTCACCGTGACGTTTGCGCCAACCGCAACCGGAACCCGTTCGGGCGCGCTTTCCATCGCCGATGACGCGGCCAACAGCCCCCAATCGGTCTCCCTGTCGGGAACCGGCACGGCGGTCTTTTCCCTCGCCGCGAACGCGCGGTCAAGCGTCGTTCTCATCGGGACCAAGTCAACTACTTTCACGGTCACGGCGACCGCGCCCAGCAGTTTCACGGGCAATATCAATCTCTCCTGCACTACCGGGACCTGCACCTTTAATCCCACGTCGATCACTGCCGGGCAATCCAGCACCGTCACCCTGAGCGGCCTTTCGCCGACCACTGCCAACCCCTTTAATTTCGCGGTTAAAGGCACCAGCAACGGGCAGGATACCACGGTGGCGCTCACGGTCTTTTTTGCCGACTTTACTTTGTCCCAGACTCCGCCCACGCCGGCGATCCGCACGGTTACAGCAGGAAACTCGACGACCTACACGGTCACCGTGAACCCGATGAACGGCTTCAACCAGGTTGTGCTGCTGGGTTGCAGAAACCTGCCGCAGGGGACAAATGCCACGGCGCAAAGCCCGGATACAACCTGCACCTATTCTCCTCCGGCGATCACCATGGATGGAGTCCATCCGGCTACGTCCACACTGACCATCACCACATCCGCGGCAACGAGTGCTCGCCTGTTGCCGCCTCCTCCGCGAGGAACTCCTCCTTTCGGGCATGGGAAGTTCGGGTGGTGGGTGCTGCTGGCGGCGCTCTGGATGGCTGCCGCGGCCTCCATGGTTGTAGCGGGGCGACGCCTGGTGCGCGCGCAGCCTGCGAGGCTCCGCACCAGCGTGGCCGCCCTGGCCTTGGCGGCATCGTTGAGCGCTTTGGCATTAGCCTGCAATAACACTTATTATGGCCCTACGACCACTCCGGTGGCGACAGGGACTCCCGCGGGCACTTACACCGTGACGATTGTCGGAACCCTGGGGAGCAACAACAACATCAAGCGAACGACGACCGTTAATTTGGCGGTTGCGCCCTGATGGGGCGGACCAAGGACCCCGGCCGCTGTGGCCCAGGCCGAGACGTTTCTGAGAGAGGCGTGGGAACTGCGGGGGAGAAATTTCAGCATTTTTTTAAGGAGAGCGGTGTGAAAGTGAAACGTACTAATGTGACCCACAGGGAGCCCAACTCAGCACGATGGGGATTCCCATGGGGGCGTTGTTTTGTTTCTCTGGGCCTCTTCGGCCTGGCCATCATCGGGCTAAGCCTGTCGCTGGGCAAGGCACGGGCGGATTCCCTCCACAACGCCCGTAATCTGAAGCTCTGGTCCAGCCGCTATGCCCACCTGCCGCTCAGTTTCGAAGCGAACCGCGGGCAAACGGACGCGCGCGTCAAATATCTGGCTCGCGGGCAGAACTACACCCTGTTTCTCACCGGGCATGATGCGGTGTTGGCGCTCAGGCCGGGAAGGCCGGCCCGCACAGGACAGGGAACCGTCTCTTCTGCTGTCATCCGCCTTCAACTGCTTGGGTCCGCATCTGCGGTGCGCGTCACCGGCCAGTCCCCGCAGCCTGGGACGAGCAATTATTTCCTCGGCAACAATCCCCATAACTGGCACACCAACGTTCCCAACTATGCGAAGGTCCGCTACCAGCAGGTCTATCCCGGCATTGACCTCGTTTATTACGGCCGCCAGGGAGAACTGGAGAACGATTTCGTGCTGTCTCCAGGTTCGGCCCCCAATTCCATTCGAATCGGAGTGCAGGGTGCTGACAACCTCAGCGTTGCTCCCTCCGGTGATCTGGTTCTGAAGGTTGGCGAGGGAAAGGTTTACCTCCAGCGGCCCCGCGCTTACCAGGGAAACCGGGAAGTTCCGGTCCAATATGTGCTGGAAGCGAAGAATGAGGTTGGGTTCAGGTTAGGCAGCTACGACCGCCATCAGAAACTGGTGATTGACCCCGTTCTGGCCTACTCCACCTATTTTGGTGGTGACGGCGGCGACATTGGTTATGGCATTGCCGTCGATTCCTCGGGAAACGTTTATGTTACGGGGATTACCAACTCTGGCAATTTTCCCACCACCACTGGCTCCCACAGCACGAGTAATGGCGGCAGTGGCGACGCTTTTATAGCAAAGATCAACCCGTCGGGCGCCGTGACCGGCTCGAGCAATCCGCAGCTTGCATACTCCACCTATGTCGGCGGGAGCGGAACGGATTCCGGCAACGCCATCACAATCGACGCGGGAGGCGACGCCTACATCACCGGCAGCACGACTTCCACGGATTTTCCAGCAACCTCTGGGGTGTTTCAGGCAACCAGCGGTGGAGGGAGCGACGCCTTTGTCGCTGAACTGAATAGCACGGGTTCCAGCCTTGTCTATGCATCCTACCTGGGTGGATCTGCGGATGACGCAGGCATGGGAATTGCCCTGGATTCCTCAAACAATGCATACGTTACCGGGTCCACGCAGTCGCCCAACTTCCCTACCCTCAACCCGGTGAAAGGCTACGCCGGCTCCTCAGACGCCTTCATCACCAAAGTAAACTTCGGCGGCACCGCGATGGTTTATTCCACCTACGTGGGCGGGTCCAAGGCGGATGTCGGCCAGAGCATCAAGGTGGATAGTTCCGGGAACGCCTACATCGCCGGCTACACATTTTCGACGGATTTCCCGCTTACGAACCCCGTGCAGGGATCGAATGCCGGCACGGTCAATGCTTTTGTCACGGAGATCAACTCCGCGGGCTCCGCTTTTACCTTTTCAACATATCTGGGCGGAAGCACCGACGACCGCGCCTTTGGGTTGGCCCTGGGGCCCAGCGGGACTGTTTACATTGCGGGCAGCAGCCAATCGCCGGATTTCCCCACAACCACAGGAGTAGTGCAGGGGACCAATGGCGGGCAATCCGACGCCTTCGTGGCCAAGTTGAACCCTGCGGGATCAACGCCGCCCCTTTACGCCACGCTTCTCGGTGGCGCCGGTATTGATCAGGCCACCGGCATCGCCGTAGATACTTCCGGAAACGCCTACATCACCGGATTCACCAACTCGAGTAACTTTCCGCCGGCCAGTCCCATTCAATCTCTTCTCGGCATCACCGGAGGCAGTTCGCCGTGCAGTTCCACCTGCTCAGATGCTTTTGTTTCCGAATTAAATCCCAACGGCACGGGCCTTGTCCAGTCCACGTATCTTGGAGGAAGCGGGGCCGACTTTGGCCAGGCCATCGCGCTGGGAACCAATGGCAATATCTTTATCACCGGCAGCACATCCTCGACGAATTTCCCTGCCATTGACGGCGCCAACCCTGCTTACCAATCCAGTCTCGCGGGTGTGGCTGGGAATGCCTTCATTTCTGAGATCAAGCCTGACAACGCCCCCGGCCTTTCGATTGTGCCGCAGGCCATCGACTTCGGGAACCAGACCCTGAACGTCCGCAGCGCCGCGCAAATAGTCAACGTTACGAATGAAGGAACGGCCCCCCTCAGCATCACCCAGATCACCTTTACCGAAACGGATACAACCGGGAAAACGAGCTTTGCCGAAACGGACAACTGTGTGGGAACTGTTGCCGCCAGCGGCGGCACTTGCACCATCAATATTACTTTCACCCCGGGTGCCGCTGAGCCCAAAACCGGCGAGTTCAGCATCAGCGATAATGCGACGGGAAGCCCCCACATCATCAAGGTCAAAGGCACGGGCGTCACTTCGGCGACTGCAGTCACTGTGAGCCCGACGAGCCTCTCCTTTGGCGACGTAACGGTGGGAAAGGTCAGCCCCGCCCAAACGGTGACGATTACGAATACGGGCACGCAGACGCTGACCTTCAATAGTTTTCAGACCGGCGGTGATTACTCGCAGACGAACACCTGCACTTCAAATACCCTGAATGTCGGCCAGAGCTGCACGGTCAGCGTGACCTTTTCACCCACCGCCTCCGGCGCCCGGAACGGGGCCTTATCCATCAGCGACAACGCCGCAGGTAGTCCCCAGTCGGTGGCACTCTCAGGCACGGGTGATGCCCAGTTCACCATGTCTTCGCCGTCCGCAAGCGTGACCACCTTGATTGGAAGCGGCTCCGCAACTTTCACCATCGGGGCTTCAGCGGCCAACAGCTTCACGGGGAGCATCACCCTCAGTTGCCCTGGCGGCCTGACCTGTTCGTTCAGTCCTGCTTCCATTCTTGTGGGCCAGACGAGCACCCTGACGATCAGCGGCCTGACCGCCTCCATAGCCAACCCATACGCTTTTTACGTCACCGGGACCAGCGGGTCGCAGAGCGCCGCGGTCAGTCTGAACCTGCTCTTCGCGGACTACTCCCTGTCGGCTTCGCCATCGCTCAACACCATAGTCGCGGGCTCTTCGGCGAATTACACCCTTACGCTGACCCCCATCAACGGGTTCAATAAGCAGGTGCAGCTTGCCTGCAGCAACGGCATGCCTCCCGGAGCCACCTGCAATTTCTCGCAATCCTCGGTGACGCCCAGCGGTGTTACGACCGTCAAGCTCACCATCCAGACCACAAAGAATGCCAGCCTTCCGCCGCCGCCGGCCGTTCCGCCGGGCATGGTGCCGCCTCTGATGGTGGCGTTCCTGGTGCTGGTCCTGGCAGGATTGTTTGCCCTGCGCCGCAGGCGGTACCGCGGCCTGGCCGGGAGGCGCTGGGTGGTCGTTCAGGTTTGCACGCTTTGCCTGCTTCTGGTGGGCGAGACCTTCCTGGTCTCCTGCCGGAGCACGCCGACGGCAACCGGCTCCACAACCGGAAATTACACCATCACCATCAACGGAACGCTTGGCTCCAATTCCTCTGTGGTGAGGAGCGCAGCCGTCAACCTGGCCGTTACTTAATGTTCTGAGTTGTGAATTCGTTGCAAAGGTCCGAGCGTCATTCCGAGCGAAGCGAGGAATCTGTTGCTCCCGCCAGGAGGGAGAAGCAGATTCTTCGGCCAGAAACCAGCCTCAGGATGACGTGGGCGGTATTGTCGTTGACGAAACCGTAGCGGCGAGTTTACCTCGCCACGTTCGGGCCCCAATGGCGGCGTAAAGCCGCCGCTACAGCCTTCTTCAACATTTGGTGGCCGGGGCTCGCCGCGGCCACCCGCACGCCTATTTTGTGGGATCGTAGTTCAGGTAAGGTCCCAGCCAGCGCTCGATGGTCGGGAGGTCCATTCCCTTGCGCCGCTGGTAATCGAGCGCCTGGTCGCGGCCGATCTTGCCCACGGCAAAATACCGCGATTCAGGGTGGGAGAAATAGAGCCCGCTCACGGAAGCTGCCGGATACATCGCGAAGCTTTCGGTGAGCCGCACACCTGCATTCTTCTCCGCATCGAGCAGATCAAAAAGCGCTCGCTTTTCCGTATGGTCGGGCTGAGCAGGGTAGCCCGGGGCCGGGCGAATGCCGCGGTAGCGCTCGTGGAGAAGGTCCTCACGGTTCAGCTTCTCTTCGCACCCGAAACCCCACGCCTCGCGGGCGCGCTTGTGGGTGAGTTCGGCCAGCGCCTCGGCCAGGCGGTCTGCCAGCGCCTTCGCCATGATGGAATTGTAATCGTCCTGGTCCTTCTCGAACCGGCGCACCATCTCTTCAATGTTGATCCCCGCCGTAACCGCAAACGCTCCCAGGTAGTCGGCAACTCCCGATTCGCGCGGAGCGATGAAGTCCGCCAGGGCAAGGTCCGGCTCTCCGTCGGGTTTCTCCATCTGCTGGCGCAGGGTGTGAAACACCGTCCGCACGGCCGTTCGTGATTCGTCCGCGTAAACCTCGATGTCATCGCCAACACTGGCAGCCGGAAAGAAGCCCACTACGGCGCGCGCCTCAAGCAATTTCCCATCAACAATGCGCTCGAGCAGCCGGCTGGCATCGTCGAACAGCTCACGCGCCCGGGCGCCCACCTCCGGCTGTTCGAAAATGCGGGGATAAACGCCGCGCAGCTCCCAGACGTGGAAGAGGGGCGTCCAGTCGATATAAGGAACAATCTCTTCCAGCGGCACCGGGCTGCAGGCGCGAATGCCCGTGAAGGACGGCCGGGGCGGCGTGTAGCCACGCCAGTCCACTGGCAGCCGCCGCTGCCGCGCCTCATCAAGCGTGCGCAGCTTCTGCGATTTCGGCGCGCCGTGAACTTGCCGCAGTTTTTCCTGCGAGTTGCGGTTCTCCTCGTCGAACGCCGGTTTCAATTCCTCGCTGGCCAGGCGCCCCACCACGCCCACGGCACGCGAAGCATCCAGCACGTGCACCACGGGCTGCCCATAAGCCGGCGCAATCTTCACCGCCGTGTGCGCGCGGCTGGTGGTGGCGCCGCCAATCAGCAGCGGGAGCTTGAAGCCCTCGCGTTCCATCTCCCGGGCCACGTGCACCATCTCATCGAGCGAGGGAGTGATCAGCCCGCTCAGGCCCACCATGTCGGCGCCCGTCTCCCGCGCCGTCTTCAGGATCTTTTCGCACGGCACCATCACGCCCAGGTCAACCACTTCGTAGTTGTTGCAGCCCAGCACCACCGCCACGATGTTCTTGCCGATGTCGTGCACGTCGCCCTTCACCGTGGCCATCACGATCTTTCCGGCCGCCTTGGCGCCGCCGGTCAGACGCTTTTCCGCTTCCAGATAGGGCAGCAGGTAAGCCACGGACTTCTTCATCACGCGCGCGCTTTTCACCACCTGCGGCAGAAACATCCGCCCGGAGCCGAACAGGTCGCCCACTACGTTCATGCCAGCCATCAGCGGCCCTTCGATCACTTCCAAAGGGCTGTCGTATTTCTGGCGCGCCTCTTCCGTGTCAGCCTCGATGTGCTCCACAATGCCTTTCACCAGCGCGTGCGACAGCCGTTCTTCCACCGTGCCCTTGCGCCAGGCGTCTTCTTCCACCTCGCGCTTGCCCGTCTGCTTCACGGAATCCGCGAAGGCCAGCAGGCGCTCGGTGGCGTCGGCACGGCGGTTGAGGATGACGTCCTCCACCAGTTCCAGCAAATCTTTGGGGATTTCTTCATAGATGCCCAACTGGCCCGCGTTGACGATGCCCATGTCCATGCCGGCCTGGATGGCATGATAGAGAAACGCCGTGTGCATCGCCTCGCGAACAGTGTTGTTGCCGCGAAATGAAAATGAAAGGTTGCTCACTCCGCCGCTCACCCTGGCGTGTGGCAGCGTGGCCTTGATCTGGCGCGTGGCCTCAATATAGTTCACCGCGTAATTGGCATGTTCTTCCATGCCGGTCGCGATGGTGAGAATGTTGGGGTCGAAAATAATGTCTTCCGGCGGAAAGCCCACTTCCTCGGTTAGAATGCGGTAGGCCCGCGTGGAGATTTCAACCTTGCGCTCCGCGGTGTCGGCCTGGCCTCGCTCGTCAAACGCCATCACAATCACCGCCGCGCCATAGCGGCGCACCAGTTGCGCCTGCCGCTTAAAGGCTTCTTCGCCTTCCTTCAGGCTGATGGAATTCACCACGCCCTTGCCCTGCACGGCACGCAGGCCCGCCTCGATCACGCTCCACTTCGAGCTGTCAACCATGATGGGCACGCGCGCAATGTCCGGCTCAGAGGCTACGTAATTCAGGAAGGTCGTCATGGCCTGCTCCGATTCCAGCATGCCCTCGTCCATGTTGATGTCGATAATCTGCGCTCCGGCCTCCACCTGCTGGCGGGCCACGGCCAGCGCTTCTTCAAACTGGCCGTTCAGGATGAGCTTGGCGAACTTCGGCGAGCCCGTCACGTTGGTCCGCTCGCCCACGTTCACAAAGTTCATGTCGGGCCGGAAGGTGAGTGGTTCCAGCCCGCTCAGGCGCGTGGCGCGGGCGGGCTTCGCGATGGCGTGGGGCTTCGTGCTCTGCACCGCCTCCGCAATCGCCCGAATGTGCGCGGGCGTTGTGCCGCAGCAGCCGCCCACGATGTTCAGCCAGCCGTTGGCGGCAAACTCGCCCAGATCGCGCGCCATGCTCTCCGGCGTCTCGTCAAAACCGCCAAAGGCGTTGGGCAGGCCCGCGTTTGGGTGGCAACTGATGTGGACGGGCGCAATCTGCGAAAGCTCCTCGATGTAGGGCCGCATCTGCTTTGCGCCCAGCGCGCAGTTGATGCCCACGCTCAGCAGCGGAATGTGTGAAATGGAATTCCAGAAAGCTTCAATGGTCTGGCCCGAAAGCGTGCGGCCACTCTGGTCCACGATGGTCACGGAAACCATCACCGGCAGGCGCCGGCCCGATTCCTCGAAGTACTGCTCGATGGCAAACAGCGCCGCCTTGGCGTTCAGCGTGTCAAAGACGGTCTCCACCAGCAGCAGATCGACGCCGCCTTCTGCAAGCGCGCGCGCCTGGTCGTAATAAGCGGCGCGCAACTGCTCAAAGCTGGTGCCGCGTGAGGCAGGATTTGCAACCTCCTGCGAAATCGAAGCGGTCCGGCTGGTGGGGCCCAGCGAGCCTGCCACAAAGCAGCGGAGCTGCGGATTTTCGGCAGTAAACTTTTCAACCGCGCGCCGCGCCACCGCCGCGCCGGCCAGGTTCAGCTCATGGACGTGCTTTTCCAGTCCGTATTCCGCCATGGAAATCGCGGTGGAATTGAAGGTGTTCGTCTCAATGATGTCGGCGCCGGCTTCGAGATACTGCCGGTGAATTTCCTCGATAATGTGCGGCTGCGTGATGTTGAGCAGATCGTTGTTCAGGCGCAGGTCGCGCGAATGGCCGGCAAACTGCTCGCCGCGGTAGTCCACCTCGGCGAGATTGTGGGCCTGGATCATGGTGCCCATGGCCCCGTCGAGCAGCACAATGCGCTCACGCAGAATGCCTTCCAGCGGATTGGCACGGCCTTCGCTTCCACTCATGCGATCAGATCTTTCCTTTCCCGTCTCTATTGGAAACCCCGCCGGGGCCGCCGGCAATCCTCGCGGACCGCCTTTTGCCCCGCACCAATTCAGTATAACAAGAGAAAGCAGCGCGCAGTGGGGCCGCGGCTATCGTCGCGGCAGGCCGTGCAGCAGCGGCCCGATGGAGTTGGACATCTGGTAATTGGCCGCGTGGTCGTCCTGGATGTTCCAGAACATGACGCCGTTGAAATCGCGGTAGCCGCCGCTTCGCTGCAGCTTGTATTCGCCGCCGGCAAACGGTTTGCCCGTAATCAGGTAGCGCACGGATTTCTGGATCGGATCGAGCTTCGAATGCCCCACCCAGAACCCGACGGCCACCTTGCCGGGAGGCAGCGGCGGGAAATACGAATCGGGATTCCCTCCCACGTGGAAGCCGTGGACCAGCATCTCGGTCATGGCCGTGTAATAATCGGCCGTTTCCGGCAGGTAGTAATTTCCGTCCAGGCCTTCGAGCGGCGGCGTGTTGTAATCCTGCACGTCTACAAATGACAGCATGTCGCGCGTGGCGTAAATCACCGGCAGGAACGAGCCGAACTGCCCCGCGTAGGTCACGTACCCCGCCGGCACCTGCGGGCCCTCAGGAACTTCCGCCAGCATGAACTTCGGCCCAAAGCGCTTGCGAAGCTGCCGCATGGCGTCAATCAGATTCACCACGCTGGGCGTCGTGGGGTGGCGGAAGTCCGTATCGCCCGCGTCGAGAATCAGCGACGGCGTTTCAAGATCGAGATCGACGCCGTCAAAGCCGTAGTCCGCAACGATGCTCCCGACGCTGTCGACAAATTTTTTCAATTCTTCCGGAGTGTTCAGCGTCACCACCGCGCCGCCCCCGCCCAGCGAGATGAGGACCTTTTTCCCCTGGCGCTTCATGGCAGTGATTTCGTCCCTGAACTGCTCCGGGGTGTAGCCGGCCGGCGTTTCAAAATGCAGTTCGGCGGTCGATCCCTTCACCGGCGAGGCGAAGGCCACGATGATGACGTCCCACTGCGGAGAAACGTCCCGCAGCGGAAGCGTCTGCCTGCGCGAATAGCCCACCCAGTAGCCGATCAACTGGTGGCCGTTGGGCGGATGTGGATTGGCGATCGGCGTTGCCGTCGGAGCGGCCTCCATGCGCTCGCCACGCGGCGCGCAAGGTTCGGCGGCGGACTTCAGCACGCCGGCGTCAGGAAAGCTGTAACCGCCCTGATAGCTGTCCGGCCTGGCGCTCTGCGTATACCATGGCAGCAGCGCGACGTTCTCGAGATGGTATCCGCCCGCCTTCGTCTGCACCACCGTCGAATTTGATCCCGGCAGGCTGTCGGTGGGCAGCGCAAAGCGATAGCGGCTCCCGATGCCGCGGCCTCCGCAGCCGCGTTGTGCGTCCGGCCATTGCCAGGCCGGGAAAACGTTTTCCTTATAGCCGTTGAGCGGATCGTTCAGCCAGGCGGAAATTTGCTGGGTGAGCGGCTGCACGTCGGAATAATCTGGCACAACGCCCGGGTCGAGATAAGTGCTCAGCACAAACGGTTGCAGCGCCTTCGACGCGGCAACCTGCTGCACGCCGTGCGCGCCCCAGGTGCAGCAGACCGTCGCGTCGTTCAGTTCATAAAATTCCGTGTTCTTCGCGAGCGCGATCACCAGCTCCTTCGGCCTGGCCTGCGTTTGCGCGAGGCCCTTGAACAGTTCCTTCTGCACATAATCGAGGTCCGCAACGCCCAGCGAATGCCCGGTTTTTTTTGACGTCAGCAGGTATCCCTCGGCGGGCGGAATCGTGATCTGCAATGGCGAAGTCACGCGAGGCTGGCCGAGCAGCGTGTGCCAGTGGTTCGCTTCGGCCACTTTGTAAAACTGCGCGCGCTGCATGGCGTCGCCGTATTGCGTCGTGCCGGTGGCAAAGGCATGCTTCTGGAAAACCGGCGACTGCACCACTTTTTGCACGTCGGGCGCGGCGCTCGTCTCCATCTTCTTCCCCGCCCCGCCTGCCGGAGCTTCAAACACCAGCGACACCGGCACGAGCACGGTGGGAATCGTGGTGGCGCCGCCCTGCGCAGGATCTTTGCCCACCATCGTGTAGTTGTACTCTTTTCCGGCTGTGGTGAATGACCGCGTAAAGGTGGGCACGCGGATGGCGGGGCCCGCCGGCGCTTTTTTTTCGCACGCCGGGCTGAGCAGCACGCTCAAGCCCAGCAGGACATAGATATAAACAGGATAAAGACGAAAACGGCCATCGCCGAATTTCATATTGAACATCACACTCTCCCTGGGCAGATACTATGCGTTTGCATTTAAAACCAGAGCACTGACGATAACACTTCATCGACCGCGCGACAATCCATCAACGGCAGCTCATTGACTCGAAGCCTCGCCCGGCATAGGATTCTGAGCGGACTGTTGGAAAGCCGCACGCACGCCATTCCGAGGGCCGACGCTTTTTATCGGACCGAGGAGTGTGCATTGTTGTCATCAATGGTGGTTTTAGGGAAACCGCACACTATGACCAAATCTGCGAACAAACACCTGAATAAAAAACCGGCCTTGCTTCTCATGCTGACGGTCCTTCTGTGCCTGCCTTCGCTCCCGGCGCAGGAAAAGCCCCCCGACGCGCTCGTTGGCTGGATGAACGGGATCGCCCAGCACGAGCTCCAGCAGCGGGCGAAGGCCATCAGCGAAATCCATACGAAATCCGGTGCGGAGCGCCGCGCGCAATGGGTGCGCAAGCAGATGCTGGATGATATGGGCGGCCTGCCGCATTTCAAAGGCCCATTGGAAGCTCGGGTCACCGGCCAGATCCGCGCCGATTCCTACACTATCGAAAAGGTGATTTACCAAAGCCTGCCGGGCCTGTACGTCACCGCCAACGTTTATCGCCCAAACCAGCCCGGCCACTATCCCGCCGTGGTGCTGCAGGCCGGCCACACGCAGGAGGGCAAGCCGGAAGACCAGCGCATGGCCGCCAACCTGGCGTTGAAGGGCTTCGTTGTTCTGTGCTTCGATCCTATCGGCCAGGGCGAAAGAGAGCAGACTTACAGCCCGCAGCTCGACGCGCCGCTCGCCGGCTGGTCCGTTCCCGAACACATCCAGATGGGCGCGCAAACCATGCTGCTCGGCCAGGGATTGGCACGCTACTTCATCTTTGACGCCATGCGTTCGGTCGATTATCTTGCCAGCCGGCCTGACGTGGACGCCTCGCGCAACGGGGCCGCGGGATGTTCGGGCGGCGGCGCGCTCACCACCTTCCTGGGCGGACTCGACCCGCGCGTCAAAGTGGTGATCCCGGCCTGCTATCCCAGCTCTTTCCAAACGCTATTTCCCACCTCGGGCCCGGACGTCGAAATGCTGCTGCCGCGTTTTCTCGAGAGCGGCCTGGACACCGCCGATTTCGTGGAACTCTCCGCGCCCACGCCCTGGCTGCTGCAGTCCACCGAACACGATGAATACCACTTCAGCCACTCGGGCGTGCGTATGGTTTACGACGAGGCCCGCAAGTGGTACGCCCTTTACGGCGCGCAGGACAAAGTTGGATTTATGGTGGGGCCGGGCTCGCACGGCATGCCGCTCGAGGCGCGCGAAGCCGTCTACCAGTGGATGATTCGCTATCTCAAAAACGGGCAGGGCGATTACCACGAGCAGCCGGCCGAAATGTACACCAATCATCAGCTTCTCGTGACGGCCAGCGGCAACGTCGAGAATGAGCCGGGCAGCAAAAAGCTTTACCAGATTCTCCGCGCGGAATATGAGGCGAGACAAAAGCCTGGAACGATTCCTGAGATGCTGGCCAGGCTGCGGCAACTCAAAATTCCCACTGACCACACTGCGCCGAAGGTTGAAGTTGTGGACAAATCGAGCGATGCAGGCGGAGAAATCGAGCGCCTCAGGTTTGAAAGCACGCCCGGCATCTGGCTCGATGCTACTCTGCACATTCCGTCGAATCCCGGAAAGAAACCTGCCGTGCTGATGCTCAGTGGCGACAGCACATTTGGTCTGATGTCTACGGCTACCATGGCGGAGCACATGGCCAAAGCCGGCTGTGTGGTGCTCGAGATGCAGCCGCGCAGCTCACAGTTGCAGGTCCACGAGGGGCCGTTTGCGGGAGACTACGTCACCGACGTGCAAGCCAACCTGATCGGCCTGAATCTGCCCGCCATGCGCGCGCACGACATCCTGCGCGGCGTTGATCTGCTGGCGGTGCGGCCGGATGTTGACGCGAATTCCATTCGCGCTGCGGCACGCGGCGTCAGCGGCGTCTGGCTGCTGCTTGCCGCCGCCGTCGATCCGCGTCTTGGCAAAATATGGATTGATAGGACGCCGCACAGCCTGGGCTCGGCGCTCGACCACACCATGGCCGCTGACCTGTGGGACGCGGTGATTCCCGGTTTTATTCTCCACTGGGACCTAAGCGATCTCGAAAAGGCCATGGGCCAACGGCAGGTGATGTGGACCGATCCGACCAACTGGCTGCGGCAGGTTGTCGCCCTCGGGCCTTCTTATCAGTATCGTTACGTTCTCGGCGACACCACCGACCTCGCCACCGCCCAGGACGACGCGTACATCAAGCAGTTGCTCAGGTAAATCAGACCGTGTGAATCCCGGTTGATATTTGGTGGGCGTGGCATCCCCTAGTTCTTGCCACGAATGCCGCGTTCTGCAGGCGTAGCAGCACGCCACGTGCCTGACCCGTCGAGTTTGCAGCGTAAATGTCCCCCGTCGGCTGAAGCCACAATGGCGCCGGGCGACATCAGCACAAGACCCGCGCTGGTCTGGCACCCGCAAAACTTCTCGGAGCCGGAAGGCGCAGGTTGGCAGGTGAACGGCGGTTGCGGGGGAATAAAAATCACTTTACTGCTTCGCTCGCGTGCCGCGTCATTAAAGGTCCTTACCCACAAGGCATGCCCCTGCATGGTTTCCACACACATCTGCTGCACGCCAACGCCGCCAACCTCGACCACGCTACCCATGGGATAGGATTTTCCGTCGGTATGTAAGCAGGTAATGGGATTCTTGGATGCAGCCAACGTGGAAACGTGCCCTTCATCCTTCGCAACCCGAGCGAAGCTGGGCAGGCTGGTGAGGAAGCCGAAGACAATCGGAACAACAATCATAGGTGAAACGAGCGCGGCGATCAGTACCCGAGGCGAACGGTCATTCACGCGATTTGGTTGAAATAACATGATAGCCTCCAGTCGATTCTTCAGTGACGATCCTGCAATTCCGCAGGCGCCCGCGGCAGCGCCCGCCAGATGGAATCGGCAAACCTTTAGAATTCCTGACGCGTATTCCTCAGGCGCCGGGCCGTATCGAAGGGCGATTTCATCGCACGCCCGCTCCTGCTCCGCAGCCAACCGCCGCTCGATCCACCACAAGAGAGGATGGAACCAAAAGACGCAGACCAGCACATGGACAAATCCGGCAGTCAGGTTGTCCCGGCGCTTCGCGTGGGCGAGTTCATGCAACAGAACGGCCTCGAATTCGCGCGCTTCGAGCTCCTTCGACAGGCCCTCCGGCACGGTGATAGTGTGTCGAAAGATGCCGGTTACGCTCGGCTCAATTCTCGCCTTCGCTATTCGCAACGCAAGTTGACCGCGCACTCGAAGCCGCCGCGCGAGATCATCAAGCGTTTCGTTCTCTGATTCAACGGGAGCCAGAAATGGACCTTGAGGCGCGCGCATGCGACGCAGCCAGACAGCCAGCATCATGGCGCTACCGCACAACCAGATGGCGAGGAGCAACAGCGGTAGTGGACTAGCATACCTTGCTGTTGCAGCCGCTGCCCCCTGCAAACGAACAAAACTCGATAAGCCGATAGGTGCTGCAAACAGGGCCGCATGCACGGGAAATAGTCCTCTTAATTCAATCCCCGCAAACGAGAAGAGCGCTGCCGGGAGCGCGAATTTGGACGCCGCAATCAGCCACACGAGGTGGCGCGAAGCGGCTTCGCGCTTGCGCATCAGGAAAGGGAAAACCGCGACAATGGCAGCGAACACAGTGGATTCGATCAGGTGCCGGATAAGGGCCGCAGTCATTTCCTCTTCTCCCGCGCTGCCAGTTCTTTTTCTAGGGCCCGGATGTCCGCCAGTGTGAGCTTTCCGGTCTCAATCAGGTGCAACATCAACGGAGCCGGCGATCCGCCGAGAATCTCCAGCAGGTCCGTAATGTAGCGGCGGTAAACCGTCTTCCGCGCCATGGCTGCTTCGAAGATGTGCGCGTTGCCGATTTTCTTCACCCGACGAACCACACCTTTCCCCTCCATGCGATAGATCAAGGTCTGAACCGTGGTGTACGCCGGCCGCTCTTTCTCGGGGAGGCTTTGCTGGACCTCACGCACCGAAGCGGGACCCAGCTCCCAAAGCTTTTGAAGCAACTGAAACTCAGAGCGCGTTACGGGTGGATTTGCCATCGCCTAATCCCGTCGTCAACCCTACTACACGATTAGGAGGATGTCAACAGCTTTTTTCAAATCTAATTTTCCGCAGCACTTTTCTCACGACCTGCCAACTTTGATGAAAGGCGTTATTCGACAACGGGCTTGCAGCCGATCGTGGCGCTCATTCTTTTTAAGGTCTACCATTGGCTGCCCAGCAGCGACCGGGCGTTGCCTTCGGTGATGGCCAGTTCCTGATCGTGCGGAAGGCCGGCGCCGCGGACTTTCAGCAGCGCGGATTCAAAATAGAAAAAGGGATAGTGTGATCCAAAGACAATTCGCGAAGGTGAGGTTTCCTCGACCAGCCTGGCAAGGCCTCCCACTCGCTCGTTCATAGCGATATCGAACCAGACGTTGCCGGCCTGCTTGAGCGTGCTGATATGAGGCGTTGTTGCCCCGCCCCAATATCCGGCGTTGAGAAGCAGCAGGCGCAGCTTCGGAAATCGCGGCAGCAGATCGGCGAGCGGTGTGGGATCCACCGGCGGCACCGGCATCAGCAGGAACTGCGTGCGCGGGTCTTCCATGGAAAGCGCAATCTGCACCAGCATGCCGCGGCCCGCCGCCAATTCGAGCAGCCGGGCGAGCGCGGGGTCATCGAGCTTGTAGTCCTGGTAATTCGGGTGCAGACGAATTCCCGGCATGCGATGGATTTCCTGGCAGCGGCGCAAATCTTCTTCCCAAGCCGGCAGCTTTGGATTGACGCAGCCGAACGGCACCAGAAAATCGCGCCCGTGCTCGCGGCAGGCGGCAGCGAGGCGCGAGTTCACGCCCGCCACATCGCGGCAGAACAATCCCTCAAAGCTCGCGGCCCAGGCCTGCGTCACTCCCTTCCTGCGAAGCCGCGCCACCAGCTCCGCCGGATCATCGCCAATCAGCCGCCGGAACGGCCAGCGAAACAGGCTGACGTTGGTGTCGATCATGGTTTCAGCCCTTTCGCTTCCAGGCTCGCCCGCAGCAGGCGGCGCAGGTTCCCGCCGAGGATCAGTTCCTTCGCCGAGTCGGGAATTTCCGCACCGATCACCTTGGCTATTTGCGATGCGAAACTTCGGCCTCCGGCATCGCTGCCGTAAACCACACGCTCGGCGCCCAGCTCGCGGACGGCCATTTCAACGAAGCCGGAAGTCGGGTCCGAGCCCGCGATTTCCGCGCAGATGTTCTTGACGTCGCGAATGGCGCGAATGCCCAGTTCCCATGTGCCGCCCGTGTGCCCGCAGATAAACTGCGCCTGCGGGTGCCGCTTTGCGAGTTCGACAAGGTCGTAGGGCGTGGATTCGCCAGGGTCGCTTCCGGTCGATTTGACCCAGGTGTGTTGCAGGATCGGCGTCTTCAGCGCGATCGCCCGCTCGACGATGGGATCGAGCGCCGGGCTGTTGCACCGCACGTCGGCCTCGAGCTCTCCCACGCTGATCATCGGCCCGTCGCGCACGCAGCGGTCGAATTCCTCGAGGCAGAATTCAACATTGGTCGGGCTCAGATAGACCGAGCCGTACGCGCGATCGGGAAAGTGGCGCACAGCGCGCATCGCGCGGTCGTTTTCTTCGCGCACCTGCTCGGGAGTCGGGTTCTTGATGTACTGGTCGTATCCCTGCGAAAGAATAATGCGCTCGATGCCCAGCCGGTCCATGTGCCGCACCAGCACGGCCATGCGCGCTTCCGGCGTATCGCCTTCCACGCCATCGAGGTGCGTGTGCACGTCCCAGATTCTGAAACGCGCGCCTGGTCCCGAAGCCACGCCGGCATGGCTCGCGGCGGCGGCGGATGATAACGGCAGGCTCCCGGCCGTGGCCACTCCGGCAACGAGGCTTTTGAGAACGGTGCGCCGGTCGAGCGTCATTTTCTAATACCCGATGTTGTGGCACTGGCCGCATGCCACCGTGGCTTTGCGCAGATTGTGGCAGTTGACGCACGTCATCATGGAAACGTCTTTCACCTGCCGCATGGCGTCCATTGTGCGCACCGCGCCGTGGCACACCGCGCAATCCACTTTCGCGTCGATGTGTTTCTGATGGCTGAAGAAAACGAAGTCCGGCAGGTGATAGACGCGCACCCACGGAATGCCGCCTCCCGCTTTTTGCAGGCTGGCCAGCTTCTGGATGGCCGGGCGGTTCGTCGCTATGCCCTGATGGCAGCCCATGCACTTGTTGGCGTTGGGAATCTGCATCTGCTTGCCATCAGCAGCGAGCTGGTGGCAGCTCTGGCACTGCAGGCCGACGCTTGCATGCACTTTGTGGCTGAAAGGAATGGGCTGCACCGGCGCTGCGGGCTGCGGCGTGATATTCGCAGGCTC
>DASSJE010000392.1:0-12213 GCA_035691365.1 Terriglobia bacterium | reverse complement strand
CTCAGAGGCCTTTCGCCTCGTTGCCTCTGAAGGCGACCTGCTGCCATCCCTTGTGATCGATCGCTACGGAGAATATTTTGTTCTGCAAACCCTCAGCCAGGGAACCGAAAAACTGAAATCCAGCATCACCGAAATTCTGCTGGAACAGTTTTCACCACGCGGCATCGTGGAGCGAAATGACGTTGCCGTTCGCGCGCTGGAGGGCATGGAGATTACCAAAGGAATCCTGGCCGGTGAAGCTCCTGAAGAGGTGACCGTCTCGATCAACGGGCTCCGGTTCGCGTTCAACCTGCTGGAAGGCCAGAAGACGGGCGGCTTTCTTGACCAGCGTGAAAATCAGCGTGCGGCGCAAAACTATGCCTTCGGCCGGGCGCTGGACTGCTTCACCTACGCCGGCGGCTTTGCCCTCAACATCAGCCGCCGGTGCGACTCCGTTCTGGCCATCGATTCTTCTCAGGACGCGCTTGGCCTGGCGCAGCGCAACGCAGGGCTGAACGACCTCTCCAACATCGAGTGGAAGGAAGCCAACTGTTTTGATTTTCTGAAAGCCGCGGACCAGGCCGGCGAGCGCTTTGACACGGTGGTGCTGGACCCTCCGGCCTTTGCGCGGCAGCGATCAAACCTCGCCTCCGCCCTGCGCGGTTACAAGGAGCTCAACCTTCGCGGGCTGAAAATTCTGAACCCCGGCGGCTATCTCATCACCTGCAGTTGTTCCTATCATGTGACGGAGGCGGACTTTCTGGAGGCAATCGCCAGCGCAGCCCTGGACGCCCACCGCACCGTCACCGTGGTGGAGCGCCGCACCCAGGGCCGCGACCATCCCATCCTGCTGACCGTGCCTGAAACTCTTTATCTGAAATGCCTCATCCTGCGCGTGCAGTAACACATTTTGAGGAAAATCGAATTCGAGTAGAATACTAGCTGTGAATCGATTCCGTACCCTGGCGGCCGTACTGTTTGTCACGCTGTTGCCGGCGGTTCCGGGCCGCGCCCAGGACCTGAAACTCCTGATCTCTGTCGAGCAGCAAAACATTGTCACGCCCAATCCCGTGCGCGCCTTGCTGCACTTCCACAACTCCGGCCAGCAGACGCTGTGGCTCTACCGCCCCGCCATGAGCGAGTTGCCTGGCGATCGATTGGAGTTACTGGCGCCGGTGCCTACCGGCCTGCCTCCCGGACAACCTTACGGCGGATCGCAGCTCGAAATCCGGCTGGTGCCGCAAACCGCGGCGAGCGAAAGCGCAAAGCAGGCGGCAGGCAGCGGGTTCGCCATGGCGCCTGACGCCATGCCCCACCCCAGGCTGGTGCGCCTGGAGCCGGGAGGAGATTATGAGGAAAGAGTCAACATCCACGTTGAGCCCGCGGAAACCAGCGGGGGAAATCAGCCTGGATGGGGGCCATACAGGTTTTCGGTTATTTACTCGGCGGGTTATTCCAACGCTGAAGCTCTGGTGCGCGACATCAATGCCGACTTGTGGCATGGCCGGGCTGCCAGCAATACGGTGGAATTGAACCTGCATCCGCCGGCAGGCCAGGGCGCAGTTGCAGGAACGGTGCTTGACTCCATTGGACGAACCTTTGGCCAGGCGCTGGTGACTCTGGAGGACGATAACGAAAACCCGCTCGATCAGATGTTGACGGGCGACGACGGGCGTTTTGCATTCGCGGACCTGCCGCTGGGCCGTTACTGGCTGGCGGTGCGCCAGCCCGGGGCGGATCACGACACCTCGGTGTTCCGCCACGTCGATGTCACAGACGCAGGCTCGCCCGCAACGGCTGAGATTATGATGGTGCCTGCCGACATCAACAGGCCCGAGCGCATGCTGCACAAGCCCGTGCTTTTCCATATCGTTGACAGCAAGGGCCGTCCGTTGGAAAAAGCCAGCATTGCGATTTTATATTCCGCCGAAACGATTGTGGAGAACCTGAAAGCGCAAACGGGCCAGGACGGTTTCGCTGCTGTCAGCCTGATTCCCGGCTCCATTTATGTGACGCTCCAGACCCGGGGCTGCAAAAAAGAGGAACGCCAGGCTGAGGTAACGCGAGGCCCTGGAGTGGACGGTTTCAAGTTTGCCTACGATTGCGCCGGAAACTGAGGCAGGCGGCCGGGAGGGAATACCAAAGCGGCCGGTGCGATTCAAACTTCCATGGATAATGCTCCGCAACCCGTGAACTGCAGCGTGATCATCCCGACCCGGCGGCGCTCCGCCGTGTTGCGCGAAACTCTGGAGTCTTTAAGCCGGCAGACGGAAAAAGATTTTGAAGTGATTGTAGTGGTGGACGGCGAGGATGCGGTGACACGCTCACTTGCCGGCACATACAAGGCAGCATTCCCTTTGCGCTGGATTTTTGTGTCCGAACACAAAGGCCAGGCATCTGCGCGCAACGCCGGCGCTGCCCTGGCAGAATCGGACATCCTGATCTTCCTGGACGACGACACCCGGCCCGTTCCTGAATGGATCCATCACCATTTGAAGCATCACCGTGCCTACCGCGGGCCGCAGGATATGGGTGTGCTGGGGAAAGTAGAGGACCTCCCTGTTTATGCTCCGCCCTCACGGACTGAGCAGTTTCTGCGCGAAACCCGAATTCCTGACCTTGCCCATTTCGAAAACTGTCTCAAGCACCATTCGCTCGAGTTCGGCAAAGTGGCTGCCTTTGGATTGAATACTTCGATTTCGCGCGAGACTTTTCTGTCGCTGGGCGGGTTCGATGAAAAATTGAGCTCTCTCGACGAGGATACCGATTTCGGCGCCCGGTTATACAACCGGGGAGTGCTGTTCAGGTTCGAGCCTGATGCCGTCGTGCATCACCATGACACAAAGGATTGCGTCACGCAGCACTATGACATCCTGCGCCGTGCCGGCCGGCTCGACGTCTACCGCCGGCGCGAAAAAAAGCAGTTCAACGCGCGGCTTCAGTTGCTGGCCCAGATGCATTGTGGAAGCCCGATGCGGAAACTGGCGCATCGCGCGGCATGGCACGCTCCCGGGATTTTTCAACTGGCAGCATCCGTGGCCAGGAAAGCGACGGACCTGACCGGCTCGCGGCAGTGCTTCCGCCTCTGGTACCGCGCGACCGCCGCGGAATACTGGAAAGGCATTCGCTCCGCAGGTGAAACCATAGGAACGATTCGCGAGTTGTATCCTTCCCGAACTCCCATCCTGATGTTGCACGAGGTGTCGGCTCCAACCGGACTGAGAATGAAGTCGCTGGCGATTTCGCCTGAGCGCTTCGGGCGCTTCATGGAAAGGCTTTGCAGGCTGGGCTACACGTCTGCTCTGCCTGCCGAGTGGGACAGGCACACGGCCGGCCGCCGGGTTATTCTGACTTTCGATGACGCCTATGAAGATTTTATGCCCAACGCCTTCCCCGTCCTGGACCGTCTGGGATTTCAGGCAACCGTGTTTGTAGTGGTTGACCGCATTGGGAAAACCAACGAGTGGGACGCGGCGGGAGGCTACGAGCCAAAGCCCCTGCTCACGCTCGAGCAGATTCGCGACCTGCACCGCCAGGGCGTCCATTTCGGTTCGCACTCGCTGACACACGCGCGGCTCACGGACCTATCGGACCTCGAACTCACGCGCGAGGTGGGGGACTCAAAGCACAAGCTGGAAGACATTCTCGGCGCCGAGGTGCCGGGCTTCGCCTATCCGTGGGGGTTGGTTGACATGCGGGTTCGCAGCGCGGTGGCGCGCGCCGGCTACAAAGTTGGCCTGACCACGCAGGAAGGACTGAACTGGTCGGACGATCCGCTCACCCTGAAGCGAATAAGCCTGGCAGAGGTCGACACGCTGCCGGAATTCGCCTGCAAGATGGCGACGGGCAGAGATTTGCGCCAGATAACCAAGGCATTCCTCATGAGGAAAGGGCTCTACAAGGGGCCTGTGCACGCGTGGCGGCAGGAGGGCCGCAGCGGACGGGAGGATGAATCAGAAACTTCCCGGAAGTCTGCCTGCGTTGTCAGTGAACTATGAGCACACAAGGAGAACAGAACACCAAGGGCGATTCACCGGCCGCCGGCGCTGGATTCACAGTTGTTGTTACGACATACAATTACGCCCACCTCCTTCCCGATGCCTTGCGGGCGCTCGCGGCGCAAACAGTGACCGGCTTCGAGCTTCTGATTGTGGATGACGGGTCCACAGATAACACGGAGGAAATCGTTGAGCGGTTTCGGCCACAATTCCGGGATTGCCATTACCTGAAAAAGCCGAACGGAGGGACCGCCGACGCCAGGAACTATGGCGTGCAGAGAGCGCAAGGAACCCACGTCGCTATTCTGGATGCCGATGATGTGTGGTCGCCGCGCTATCTGGAAACTGTCCGGAAGTGGTTCGAGTCGAGCCCGCGGACAGAGATCGCATTCTGTGACGGCGCCCGCGTGATGAGTGATGGGCAGGTGATACGCGCTGTGTTTCCGCCCGGCCTGCCTTCGCTCGATGGGCCCATCGACTCCGTTGAAAAGCTCTTCTCGGTGTGCGACAATTTTTTGCCTTCCGGCATGGTATTCCAAAAATCTCTCTACGATAGAGTTGGCGCGTTTGACACTCGTTTCTCCCATGGCGACGATGTCGACTGGGCGATCCGTGCCGCGCTGGGCGGAGCGGATTGCGCGCGGATTGATCAGAAGTTGTTTCTGCATCGTTATCACGGCGGCAACCTGACCAGCGATCCCATCGCTTTTCTCGAAACGTGGCTCACCATCTACAAGGAGCGGCTGCGATCAAGCCGCCTGGGTGAGGAATGTGAACGCCGTGCCAGAAACTTCGCCCGCAGCTACGCCCTGCGGCTGATGGGAATCTGCCCGCCTTCTGAAGGCCGGTCGCTGCTGGCCCGGAGCATCGAAGCCCTCGGCGGAGACTTCATCCTTCGCTGCGCTTATCTTTCAACCTATCTGGGATCGAGCTATGCGTTGGGGCCGTTGAAATGGGGGAAGCGGCTGGCGGGAAAGCGGCGCTCCGCAATGCAGTGCCTTGATCTCACGGCGCCGCCTGAAATAATCTTTCAAAGCCTGTGACGATTCGTCACGCTCTCGGGGCGGAAACGGGCGCAAGGCAGGCAGCTTGCAGGCTGCGGCGTTGCCGGCCGCGCAGAAGATTGAAGGCACAAACAAGATGAGTTTTTCAGTCGTCATCTGTACCTACAACTACGCCCACCTCTTGCCCGACGCGCTGAAGTCCGTTGCTGCGCAGACCCTGCAGGACTTTGAACTGCTGATCGTTGACGACGGATCGACAGACAACACCGCGGAAATCGCAGAGCAGTTTCGTCCTTTGTTTCAGGATTTTCGCTACGTGAAGAAACCTCATGCAGGGCCTGCCGATGCAAGGAACGTGGGAGTCCAGGCCGCGAAGGGCACTCACATTGCGTTTCTTGATGGAGACGATCTGTGGTCGCCGCATTACCTGACCGCGATGTGGGAATCCCTCAGCGCGCATTCTGAAGCAGGCCTGGCGTTGTGCGAGGGGATAACTGTCCGAAACGAGAACGGAATGATTACCGAAGCAGCTCTGGACCGGGGCCTTCCAACCTTATGCGGCCCGGTAAATTCACCGCGGGACCTCTTCAGGGTCATCCAGTCGGTCGCGCCCTCCGGCCTGGTGTTTTCAAAAGATCTCTACAACCGCACCGGGCCTTTTGACGTGGAGTCATTTGGATGGTTCTCAGAAGACATTGACTGGGTTTTCCGCGCATTGATAGCGGGAACTTTTTGCCTCTGCGTGAAGCGAAGGCTCTATCTTTACCGGCGCCACGCCGGCAATCTGACCAACAAGGCCAATGACTCATTCCGATCCTGGCTGAAAATCTATTCGCAGACTTTAAGGGAAGCCCGACGGGACCCGCGATTGGATGCCCTGGCACGCAGCGTTATCCGGGCGCGTTCTCTGCGCTTCCTGCCCACTTGTTCGCGGCGCGAGGGTCAACGATTAATCCGGAGCGGAATAGTAGCGCTGGGCGGGGATTCAGGCCTCCGGCTGTATTATGTTGGGACGTATCTGGGTTTGGCCAGCCTATTGAAAATCCTCAAGCAATTGAGGCAGTTCTTGCGCCGCTCATTCCGAAAACCACGGGCAATCGACCTCAAACAATCTCCGCAGGCGGTCTTCGACGCCCTGCGAAGACAAAAAATGTAGCCTTCGCGGAAGGATCCTCCATGAGAATTTTTATGGCCAAAATCGTCACGTCAGGAACCTTCCGCAAACACAGCATGGTCTGATTGCGCACGGGGGGATCCGATTCAATGCCCATCAACTTTTTCTTATTCCCCGCTGAGTCGCCTGTCAGGAAGAGGGCTGAAGGAAGCTGGTTAAACTGCGTCATCGGCGTTCGTGGTATCGACCGCGCCGGCGCTTTCAACGCGCGATCGACGGAAGCCTCTCAGAATCGCTTTGTGCCTGGAATTCAACACAGAATTGCGAACGATTCCTGCCAATTGGGCTCCGGAGGGGCGAAACCAATCAGAATGCGTCCGGAAAAAGTGTTTTGCGCGCACTCGAAGCCCCAAAGAACCCAACAGCGATCGGGCCGCATTTGACATGAATTCGAAGCCAGAATGAGCGCAGAGCAGGAATAGAGCTCGAGGCGTGCAGGGGAAATAATAAACATCCGCGCACTCCGTCGTCCGATTTGAGAAAAACTTCTTATAGAAACTGATTTCCGGACCAAAATCGAGAGCCCGAAATTTTCTCTCTGCGAAAAGCCGGTTGATCACCAGGTAAAGAAGTACATCTCCGGGAGACGATGATTGGAAGCAAGGGTCGTAACCCACGTATTCGTAGAGCAGAAACCCATTGCGGGCCCGGCAAAAAATGTAGGCAGCGGGCCGCATGCCGCAATAAAGGATGTAGCCCCGGACAGCACCCTGCGCGGCCCCTGCGGCAAGCTGGCGCCGGAATTCATCATCGCCGGGAAGCCCAGAATTCCACAACTTTTCCTGGTAGGTCAACGATGAGATGTGCTGGGCCTCGCGACAAAATTCTTCCATTTCCTCCGGAGCGCGAAAAGTGCGCCAGCGAATTTCGCCTCCACAAAGTTGCGCAAATTTCCGCACGTTCCGCCGTAAATTTTTTCTGGATTTCGCCGAGAATTTTCGCTCGTATTGGTCGAATTCGCCATGCAAATCGATCCAGCAGCGCTGATATTGCGACGGAACGTAGCGAATGGCGCCGGATTGAATGCTGATCCGCGGCAGCCTGGTGTTTACGGGGTGAGAGGGAATCCAAACAACCTCAACGCCCGCCGGGAACTTCTTAAATGGAGCCGAAGGCAATGAGGAACCCATGTCGGTAGAAAAGTGCGTATCCAGAGTCAGGCCGGGAACCTTGACGGAAAACAAACGCATGCCCGGGACGTTAAACCTGAAAACGATCGAGGATTCCAGCCACGTCTCATTCATGAAGCCAAATACCATTACCTTCCGAGGGTTCAACGTTCTGCAGTCGCAACTAACGCAAGGCACCGGGGTTATTACAGACGCTCGCAATCCCTGAGGAACTCCCCCCTACCCCCGCATTATAAGAGAGTGAACCCGTCAGTTCCAGATCGCCCGTCAGGTTTTCGGTCAGAGGCCGGCGACTTATGAACCGAAAGATGTCCCGAAAGGCTTGCGGCGCGCTTGTAAATCACGCAGAATGACGCGTTGGCATACAGAGGATGGAATCGGCAGTCTCGGGAGCCGCGCCCTCCTCATCCGGCTTTATATGGCATGGTCTATCATAATCGGCGTCCTGATTGTTCTGGCGATTGCAGATGCGCTGGGCTTTCTCTTCTGGTATGCCTGCAGTTGGCCGCGCTCGCAATTGCTGGGTCCGGCGCTTATTCACGGGCCGGCCGGGAGCAGGAAAATCGCCCTTACTTTTGACGATGGTCCCCTGCCGCCCTACAGCCAGCAGATTCTTGATATCCTGCGGTCAAAAAATGCGAAGGCTACATTTTTTGTGTGTGGAAAAGATGCTGAGCGCCATCCGGAAATCCTCCGCCGCATCTGTTCAGAAGGCCATGCCATCGGGAACCACACGTGGTCGCACCCTTACCTTTACTTCATGGACCGCGCGAAATGCGCTGAGGAGATTGACCGGACACAGAAAGTGATAGAGGAAGCCACCGGCCGCGCGCCCAGGTTCTTCCGTCCTCCTTACGGGGCGCGATGGTTCGGACTCTACCCCGTGCTGCGTGAATGCGGCCTGCAGTTAGTGCAATGGTCGGCAAGCGGAGATGACTGGAGGCTTGGGTCCGACGCCATCGTCTCATCCGTTCGCGCCGGCCTGCGCCCCGGAGCGATCATTCTGCTGCACGACGGCCGGCAGAAACCGGGAGGCTACTTACAGGGACTTCTGAAGAGACATGGCCCCTCGGCCGGCAATCAGAACGTGCCGCCGGAGGCCGACGCCTCCGAAACTGTCAAAGCCCTCCCGGCCATCATTGCGGCTGCCGAGGAAATGGGATATGAGCTCGTTTCGCTTGAGGACTTCTCCCCTTCGCCGTCACGCGGCGATCATCGGAAGCCGATTTGACGGAGCACAAGCGCAGATAACTCAGCTTGATCACATGCGCCTGTGTCCATTAGAATCTCCTAGTCCGTGCGAGGGTTCCATCCGGGCCGCAAACCTGCAAATCATCCGGGCCGGCAAGTAGTGAGCATTGTTCAAGCGATACCTGGTTATGGACTCTTTTAGAGAAAATCGACCCTTGTTGTTGACCACGCTCATTCTGGTGGGCGCTTTTGTGTATTTGTACCTGAATCTCTTCATACTGCCCGCAACTCCCATCCATTTTCTTTCTACCGATGCCACCAACTTCCTTTTCAATGCCCAGCGGATGCACCACGGAAAGGTGATCTACCGGGACTTTTTTGAACTCACATTCCCGGGGACAGAAGTTTTCTACTTCGTTCTGTTCAAGATTTTCGGGAGCCGCGCCTGGATACCGAATCTGACCCTGATTGTGCTTGGGCTGCTGCTGACCTACCTGATAATCTCCATTTCCAGGAAGGTTATCTCCGGCATGGCAGCTTATCTCCCCGCCGTGTTGTTCGTGGTGATCCCTTTCCGCAGCCAGCCTGACGCTACCCATCATTGGTTCAGTACATTATTTGTGATGGCCGCGATCGCCGTGCTCGTCGACCGGATTTCCGCCTTGCGGTTGGTGGGCGCTGCAGCCCTTTGCGGCGTCGCAATGTGGTTTACGCAATCGAGCGGATTCCTGGCGATGGTGGGCCTGGCGCTGTTCCTGCTGTGGGCAGCAACGACGCGCCAACTGAGCTGGAGAAATTTCCGCACGGCCCAATGGTACGTATGGTCAGCCTTTGTCATTGTGGTGGTCGTGCTCAACGGCTATTTCATTATCCGGGCAGGTTTCCGGACGTTCTTTTACGATACTTTTCTTTTCAATTTTCGATATTACTCTTCCCAGGCCGGAAATTCGTTCCACGTGTACATGACCGATATGCCGCCCTTTCATCCCTGGTACAGGATGCCGGCGCTTGCCCTGTGGGGTTCGATATATCTGCTGGTTCCTCTGATTTACATCCTGTTTTTCGTTCGATACTGGGACGAGAAAGAAGATCGCGCGACAGAGCCGTGGGACAGGCTGGTGCTGATCGCCCTCATGGGGGCGATGCTGTTCCTGAGTGTTGCGCCGTCGCCGACCTGGCTGCGCCTGTGCACGGTGGCGGCTCCCGGAGTGATCCTGTTTGTATGGTTCCTGAATTCGGCCGGGCGTTTTCGACAGATTCGCGTTACAGCCATGTGGATCATCGTCATTGCCATTGCTCTGAGCGAATGGCACGGACGATTTTTTGGCTGGCGGCAAGTAGTGAATCTTCCGATTGGCCGCATGGCGATGCTCGACCGGACCCAGTACGAAGAAACCAGGTTCCTGCTTGATCACACGAAGCCCGGCGACTATTTCTTCGGTGACGAAGAGATGAATTACCTGCTGGATCTGCGGGATCCTTCGCCCATTCCCTTTGTGACCTCGAACGACTACACGAGGCCAGAGCAGGTGCAGCAAACCATCGACGGGCTCAAAAAACACCCTGCCAAGTACGTTTACTGGTCGTCCGATCTCGACATGCCGCCCGCGGCCGGCCAGGGGCAAAGCCATCTCGCTCCGCTCCGCGCCTATCTGAAAGCCAATTACCAGCACGTGAAAACCATAGAAGGCGATGACTTTGCCCGCAGTTTCTGGGAAAGGTACAACCCGTTAGCTCCCATTCCGCTTCCGCCGCCCACCCCGCTTCCCCCGCCGAGGCAGAACGAATCATCCGCTGCTGGCGCTAGCGGCCAGAGCAACTCTCTTGGGGGCCCGCCCGGTGCGCCAGCGCAAGGTCCGTAGAATCGATTCTTCCCCGCGCTCCTGCTTTTCCCTGCTTTTGCTCCATGTGCCAGACCCGAGATGGAGAACAATGCAGGCAGGCCGCAATACCCAATCCGAGAGGCATGATTGGCATTCAGTTGGATCGATCTGATCGTTGTAATCGTTTACCTGGTGGTGGTCACACTACTGGGAGCGCGCTTTGGCAAGCGGCAGAAGACCCTGCACGATTACTTCCTGGGCGGTCGCCAGCTCCCCTGGTGGGCCATTGCTCTTTCCGTTGTATCGGCAGAGACCAGCATCCTCACCATCATCAGCACTCCGGGAATCGCCTACTCCGGTGATATGGCGTTTCTCCAGCTTGTTTTTGGATACCTTGTGGCACGCGTGGTCGTCAGCTTCGTCCTTATCCCCAAATACTTTGCGGGCGAACTTTACACTGCCTATCAGCTCATTGAACGGAGGTTTGGCCGTGGGCTCAAGGTATTTACGGCGGGATTGTTCCTGAGCAGCCGCGCGCTGGCGGAAGGCGTACGCGTCTTCGCCATCTCGATCGTGATCGAGGTGATTTTCAGGACAGGAGTCCTGAGTGCCGTATTGATTATCACCGCCCTCACCCTGTTCTATACCTTCAAAGGCGGACTCACTGCCGTCATCTGGACTGATGTGACACAACTCTCGATTTACGTCATCGGGACCGTCATTGCACTTCTGCTGGCAGTCCATGCCGTTCCGGGCGGATGGACGGAAATTGCCCACCTGGCAAGCATTTCAGGGCACAAGTTTACTATCTTCAACTTCCATTTCAACTGGCACCAGCCGTATCTGTTCTGGTCCGGGGTGATCGGTGGCACATTCCTCACCAGCGCCAGCCACGGAACGGACCAGTTGATCGTGCAGCGTCTGCTGGCCGCCAGGAACAAGAGGCAGAGCCAGGGCGCGCTGCTGGCCAGCGGGTTGGTGATCCTGTTCCAGTTCGCGCTTTTCCTGGTGGTAGGCGTCGTCCTGTTTGCCTTTTACCATTTTCATCCCCCGGCGCATCCTTTTACTCGCCCGGACAAAATCTATCCGACATTCGTGGTCACCCAACTGCCGGTTGGGCTGGCCGGCCTGCTGACCGCAGCCATCATCGCGGCAGCCATGGCCAACCTGAGCGCGGCTTTCAATTCGCTGGCATCCACCTCGGTGGTGGATTTTTACCGGCCCTTTGTCCGTCCCAATGCGGACCAGAAACATTACTTGCGCGTTTCACGCGGCCTGACGCTGTTCTGGGGAGGCGTGCTGATCCTGATCGCGGTAATCTCGCAATATCTGCATGAAGGCGTCCTGGTTCTGGCATTGACCATCGCCTCGATCCCCTACGGGGCCATGTTGGGAATATTCCTGCTGGGGGTTCTGACCAAACGGGCGAACTCACGTGGCACGCTCACGGGCGCAGCGATGGGCCTGGCCGTTCTAATCCTGATTGTGGTGGGCAATGCCTATGGCATCGTCAATATCGCCTGGACGTGGTACGTGGTGATCGGCACGCTGATAACCTTTTTTGGCGGATGGATCGCCAGCATGATACTGCGCACTTCAAACTCATCCCACTGAAATCGGGAAACCCCGCCGCCTCAGACTTCTAGTCTTGACGAACGGGGAGCGCTGCGATTAATCTCGTCGAAACAATTGAGAACGAGGGCCCTGTTGACGCGACACCTGAACCGTGTACCTGTTGTTGTTGCTTTCCTGATTGTGACGCTACTACCCGCAGCAATTCTGACGGCGCACCGTAGTCCGAGAGATTCAGATCGCACGGCGCCTGAGGCTATCTCCCGCCGTAATGAGGCAGATCAAGGAACGGATGGGGTCACGCTGAACGCAATGAGAGAACGGGTGATGGCCGCCAGGCCG
>DASSJE010000391.1:0-6383 GCA_035691365.1 Terriglobia bacterium | reverse complement strand
AAGGACAACTCCGAACAACTCGCGGCCTTTTATGCCGGCCACGGTTATGTCTACGCCGCGCAGGACACGCGCGGGCGGTACCATTCCGAAGGCGTCTGGCACATGATGACCGACGATGTGAAAGACGGCTACGACACGGCGCAGTGGCTGGCTTCGCAGCCGTGGTGCGACGGCAAGTTCGCCATGATCGGCACCTCCTATGTGGGCGGCACGCAGCACGCCATGGCGGAAACCAACCCGCCCGGCCTCGCCGCAACGATTCCCGCCGACGCCGTGGCCAATGCCGGCTATTTCGGCATGCGCAACGGCGGCGCGTTCGAGCTGCGATTCATGAACTGGATTTTTGTCACCGCGCCGGCGGGCAGCCGCGAAGCCCGCGACCCCGCGACCCGGGCCGTGCTGGAAGACGCGCATCAGCATGTGCGCGAATACCTGATGCAGCTCCCCATTCGCAAAGGCACAACACCGCTCAAGCTGGCGCCGGAATATGAAGACTGGCTGGCGTTTGAGTTGAGCCACGGCCCGGAAGACCCCCTCTGGAAGCGGCGCGGCATTGACGTGGTGGACAACGTGGCGCGCTATAAGGACGTTCCCACTTATCTGATCGGCGGCTGGTTTGACTCCTGGGATTTGCAGACCACCATGAGCTACATGGCCCTGTCCAAAGCGAAGAAGGGGCCCATCAAAATGATTCTGGGGCCGTGGATTCACGGCATGCACGAGCACCGCGCCAACGGCCAGGTGGATTTCGGCGCCGGCGCCGCCATTGACCAGAAAGCTTTCAGCCTGCGATGGTACGACCATTGGCTGAAAGGTGTCGACAACGGCGTCGAGAACGATGCGCCCGTGAAGATTTTCGTCATGGGCGGCGGCAGTGAGGCCAGGCTGCCCGACGGCACTCACGAGCACGGCGGCCATTGGCGCGATGAGCACGAGTGGCCGCTCGCCCGCACGCGCTGGACGCCATTCTATTTCCACCGCGATGGCGGGCTTTCAACCGAACGTCCCGCCGAGGCCAGGGCCGGCATCACCTACAAATTCGATCCTGCAAATCCCGTGCCGACCATCGGCGGCAATATTTCCTCGGCCGACGGCATCATGCTGCAGGGCGCCTGGGACCAGAAATGCTCGTCCGTAGTCTGGAACTGCAAAGACGCGCTGCCGCTTTCCGCCCGGCAGGATGTGGTGGTCTTTATGACGCCGCCGCTCACCAAAGACGTGGAAGTCACCGGCCCGATTGATGTGAAACTCTGGGCGTCATCGGCGGCCGTGGATACGGATTTTACCGCCAAGCTGATTGATGTGCATCCGCCCAGCAAAGACTTCCCTGCCGGAATTGACATGAACCTGGAGGACGGCATCATTCGGGCTCGCTACCGCAATTCGCTTCAGAAACCCGAACTGATGAAGCCGGGGCAGATTTATCAATTCACAATTCATCTTTATCCCACTTCAAATGTTTTCAAGGCCGGCCATCGCATCCGGCTGGATATTTCAAGCAGCAACTTCCCGCGTTTTGACGTGAATCCCAACACGGGCGCAGCGCTCGGCGACGAACGCGGCGCGGTGGCGACCATGAACACCATCTATATGGACAAGGCCCATCCGTCGCACGTGATTCTGCCGGTGATACCGGAGTGACGGAGGCATGGCGCATACATTCCAAACTCCGGAACGTATGCGCGACCCGTTAAAAGAGCTTCCAACCGGTCATTCTGAGCGCAGCCCTGTCCCATCCGGGGCGAAGCGCAGCGAAGAATCCCTGCAGTTATTTTTAGGGAAATACGGTGATCCTTCGCTTCGCCCCGTCCCACCCGGGACGGGGCTCTGCTCAGGATGACAAGCGAAGGGCTCAGGGTGGCAGGTCAGCGTTTTTTGATGAAATCCTGATTGTTATCGGACGATTGCCGCTCTGGAATTGTAAAATAGATAAATCCGTACCGTTAGAAGAAGCAGCGATGTCAAACTGCGCTGCACCTGAATGTTAGTTTTCTGAGGAGGAAAGATTGAAGGAACATCCAGATCATCACGACGCTGAATTGATGTTGCGGCTATACGACCTGCGCCGCGAAGAGAAGTTGCGCCGGGCGCGGGAGTGGTTCGCGCTCGAACTTCGGGCGGAATCCGCGGAAGACTTTATGAAGAAATATCCGCCCGGATCGGAGCAGGACGCCTATTTTCGAATGGTGGTGACCTATTGGGAAATGGCCGCCTCCATCGTGAACAACGGCCTTATCAAGCAGGATTTCTTTTTCCAAAACACGGCCGAATTTTTCGGCGTCTGGGAGAGGATCAGGCATCTGATGCCCGACGCGCGAAAGGCTTTCAAGAATCCGCACATGTGGGAGAACCTGGAGCAACTGGCCGCGAATTACGAAACCTGGATGGCCAAGCGCGCCCCGGAAGCCATCGATGCTTACCGGCAGCGAGTAAAGGCGCTCCAGAAGAAATAATCCGCCCGGTTTGACTTTCCCGCTCCGGCGGTATATCTCTAACATATCCAGCAACGCAGGCAGAGAACAGGGCCGTCGATGCACGGTTGCTGGCCCATCGGGCAAAAAGGGGCATTCAAAACACGAAAATCTCGACGGAGGGCGCGTCGTGAAACTTCGAATCAGACTGAACGGCAACTGGCGTGAAGACGATGTTGAGCCGCGCCTGTTGCTGGTGCATTACCTGCGCGAAGTTGCGGGGCTGACCGGAACCCACATCGGGTGTGAGACATCGTTGTGCGGCGCCTGCACCGTGCTGCTGAATGGCGATGCGGCAAAATCCTGCACCATCTTCGCCGTCCAGGCTGACGGCGCGGAAATCACCACCATTGAAGGCCTGGGGACCGACGGCAACCTCCACCCGTTGCAACAGGGCTTCTGGGAAGAACACGGCCTGCACTGTGGATTCTGCACGCCGGGCATGATTCTGGCCGCCCACCAGTTGCTGGGCCGCAATCCTCATCCGGCGCGGGAAGAAATCCGCCACGCGCTGGAAGGCAATCTCTGCCGATGCACGGGTTACCAGCACATAGTCAAAGCCATCGAGTGGGCGGTGGAGCATTCCGGTGACCGGCAGGCACACCAGGCTGCGGCTGCACAAGCCGCAACGACCGAACCCGCGCAAAAGAGGTGACGGATGGCCACGAAACTTCTGGGAGAACGCATCAAGCGGAAGGAAGACCCGAGGCTGATCCAGGGCCGGGGCCACTACGTGGACGACATCAAGCTGGGAGGGATGCTGCACATGGCGTTCGCGCGCAGCCCTTATGGCCATGCCCGCATCACCTCCATCAATACGGAAGGCGCGCGGAACGCGCCCGGCGTTGTTGCCGTCCTGGCCAGCGGCGATCTGAAAGGCAAACTGGGACAGGTTCCCTGCGCCGCGGGCATGAAGGGCCTGAAAGTTCCGTATCATCCCTGCCTGGCCGAGGAACGTGTGCGCTATGTCGGCGAGCCGGTGGTAGCGGTGGTGGCGACGGACCGCTACCTGGCAACGGACGCGGCGGCCCAGGTTGGGATCGAATACGAGATGCTGCCCGCCGTCACCAGCATGGACAAGGCGATCGAAAGTGGCTCCACGCTGGTCCACGAATCGTTTGGCGATAACATCGCCTTTAGAGACACGCTGGAAGGCGGCGACTGGAAAACGGTTGAAGCCGACCGCACCGTCAAGGTGATCAGGCAGCGCCTGATCAACCAGCGCCTGGGCCCCGTGGCCATGGAAACTCGCGGCGTGGTGGCCAGTTACTCACCGGGCGAAGACACGCTGACCGTCTGGTCGTCCACTCAGGTTCCGCACATCCTGAAAACGCAGCTTTCATTAATGACGGAAATTGACGAACCGCGCTGCCGGGTGATCGCGCCGGAAGTAGGCGGCGCGTTCGGTTCCAAGCTGAACGTTTATGCAGAAGAGGGCGTGGCCTGCTTCGCCTCAAAGCTGCTGGGCAGGCCGGTGAAATGGATTGAAGGGCGGCGCGAAAACCTCGCGGGGACCATCCACGGCCGCGACCAGATCAATGACTTGGAAGTCTACTACAAGCCGGACGGCAAGGTTGTGGGCCTGAAATGCCGCATCCTGGCCGACATGGGAGCTTACTTCCAACTGCTGACGCCGGCCATTCCCACCTCCACGCCGCTGATGATTCTGGGCTGCTATGACATTCCCTGCGTTTCGGTTGAAACCATCGGAGTGTTCACCAACAAAATGGCCACAGATGCCTACCGCGGCGCGGGACGTCCGGAAGCAACTTACATCATCGAGCGCGCCATGAACATGGTGGCGCATGAACTGAAGATGGATCCGGTGGAAGTGCGGACGCGAAACTTCCCTGCCGCCGGCAAAGATGTGGCGCTGGCCACCGGAGTTACGTACGACACGGCGAACTATCAGAAAACCTTAAAGAAAGCGTTGAAGATTTCACGCTATCCGCAACTTCGCAAAGAACAACAACGACTTCGCAAGAAGGGCAAACTTTTGGGCATCGGCCTTTCGACCTACGTTGAAATCTGCGCCATGGGGCCTTCCAGCCGCATGCCCGCCGGCGGATGGGAAAGCGGCACGGTACGCGTGGAGCCTACAGGAAGCGTCACGGTGCTGAGCGGAGCTTCCCCGCACGGCCAGGGCGAGCAAACCAGTTTTGCGCAGATTGTGGCGCAGGAATTGGGCATTCCGTTTGATGACGTTACCGTCTTCCATGGCGACACCGCGCAGGTTCCAATGGGGATTGGAACGTTCGGGAGCCGCACTACAGCCGTGGGCGGCACCGCCATTTACGTGGCCGCGCAGCGGATCAGGAAAAAGATGGCGCGCATCGCCGCGCATAAACTCGAAGTGAAACCCGGTGATGTGGTGTTTGAAGAAGGAAAGATCCAGCTCAAAGACGGTTCAAAATCCGTGACGTTCAAGAAGGTTGCCGAGGAAGCTTACCTGGCGAAGCATCTGCCTCCTGGCGTGGAGCCCGGCCTTTCAGAGACTTATGTTTTTGAGCCTCCAAATTTCACCTATCCGTTTGGCGCGCATGTGGCCGTGACGGAGGTGGACGAAAAGACCGGCGAAGTTCGCCTGCGGAATTATTTTGCGGTGGATGACTGCGGGCGAATTCTGAATCCTATGCTGGTGGACGGGCAGGTGCACGGCGGCATAGCCCAGGGCGCGGGGCAGGCTTTGGTGGAAGATCTGATCTATGACGAGAACGCCCAGTTGATAACGGGCTCGCTGATGGATTACGCCATCCCCAGGGCGGACTTGCTGCCCTGGCTCGAGACGACCAACACGGAGACCCGGACGCCGGTGAATCCGCTGGGCGTGAAGGGCGTGGGCGAAGCCGGGACCATTGGTTCCACGCCGGCCATCGTGAACGCGGTGGCGGATGCGCTGGGAGTTCGGCACATCGACATGCCGCTGAAGCCGGAAAGGGTCTGGAACATCCTGAAGCAAGCGGCCCGGCCGGGAGGAGAGGCAGCATGATTCCTGAGCCCTTTGAATATCACGTTCCCAAAACGCTCGAGGAAGCCGCCCAACTCGTGGCGCAGTTCGGTGATGATGGCAAGGTGCTGGCCGGCGGGCACAGCCTGGTTCCGATGATGAAGCTCCGCCTGGCTTCGCCGCGGCACCTGGTGGACATCGCGCGGCTTGACGGGCTCCGGTACATCCACGAGAAGGATGGCCGCATCGAAATCGGCGCGCTCACCACGCACTATCGCATCGAGTCTTCCAGCCTGCTGAAAGAAAAGTGTCCCCTGCTGCCAATGACGGCGAGGGAAATCGGGGACGTGCAGGTGCGCAACAAGGGGACGCTGGGCGGCAGCCTGGCGCATGCCGATCCTGCCGCCGACTGGCCGGCCGCAGCGGTGGCGCTGGGCGCGGAAATGAAAGCCATCAGCACGAACGGCGAGCGATGGATTCCCGCCTCGGAATTTTTTGTTGATCTGATGATGACTTCGCTCGCGCCGGGGGAAATTGTGGCCGCGGTCCGCTTCCCTGTGCTGCCCGCGCGTTCCGGGGATGCTTACGTAAAGCACCGCCACCCCGCCTCAGGCTTTGCCGTGGTGGGCGTGGCGGCGCGCGTCACGCTCGACGAAAAAGGCCACGTGGAATCGGCCCGCGTGGGAGTGACAGGCATCGCGCCAAGGGCCTATCGTGCCTCCGGGGTGGAACAGGCCATTACGGGCAAGGCGCCCACCGCAAAAAATATTGAGCAGGCGGCAAGCCGCGCCGCCGATGGCATCGAGGCCAACGGCGACCTTTATGCCTCGGCGGATTACAGGATCCACCTCGCCACGGTTTATACCGAAAGGGCGCTGGCCTCGGCAGCCGAAAATGCCAGGCAACACTAATTGAGAAAAGAGATCCGTAGCACAAACTATGGCGGCATGAACTCGCTGCACCGG
>DASSJE010000390.1:0-9401 GCA_035691365.1 Terriglobia bacterium | reverse complement strand
TTACTTTTTCCGCATCAAGCCCTCGCAGGGTTTTGGATTCATCTGGACGTATCCGGCGCCGGAAGACCCCGAAGGCTTTTCCGCCGTTTTTGTGGTGCATGACGGCGATACCGTGCTGCTGCCCAAGGGCTACCACCCGGTGGTGGCGGCGCCGGGCTACGAATTGCATTACACCTGGGTGCTGGCGGGCGAAGAGCGCCGCTACGGCGCCTGGAGCGACGATTCGCAACACGCCTGGGTGAAGCAGCAGTAGCTTGTCTCGCGATAAGCAAACCGATACGCCAGGCGAACTTCATACCCATGCTGCCCAGACTCATCACCATCGGGGTTGTTGTTTGCATCCTGTGCGGAGCATCGGCAAGAAGCTTTGCGAAGGAGAAAACGACCCTGGCGATGACGCAACTTTCTGGGGCAGGCTTTCTGCTCGTCGTAATATTCGCCCACGTCTGCGAATACTCTGGATTTATTCCTTCACTTGGATGGGGAAGGCCCGGCACGGTTGGGCATTATATAGATTTGGTTAGCGCCGCAGCGGGATCAATCCTGCTGGCATTCGGATATTTTGGCCGCTGGATTATCCGGCGCCGGATTTCAAGCTGAGACGTTGCCCGTGTGACTATTTTTTTGACATGGTTAGCTTGCGGACGTAGAATGCCTTCCGCTTCGGGCAAGGCGTGTCCATTCGCGGCAATCCGCTGACATTCCGCGCCAACCGGATTCCACATGGCCGAAACAACTCAGTCGAAGACAACAGCCCCTTCCGGGAAGCCGCGCCCGGCGTTGCCACATCTCCGATGGTGGATCTGCATCCTGCTCTTCTGCGGTTCTACCATTAATTATATTGACCGCGGCACCATCGCTATTCTGGCGCCCCACCTGCAGCAGATTTTTCACATCACGGAAGCCGACTACGGCTGGATCATCGCTGCCTTCATGTGGGCCTATGCCATTGGTATGCTGGTTTCGGGCGGCATCATTGACTGGCTGGGCACAAAAATTGGCTATGCCATTTCCATGGCATGGTGGGGACTGGCCACCATCGGCCATGCATTCGCGCGCGGCGTTTTTTCCTTTGGGTTTGCGCGGTTTATGCTGGGAGCGGGCGAGGCGGGCAACTTCCCGGCCTCCATCAAGGCCGTGGCGGAATGGTTTCCCAAGCGCGAGCGGGCTCTGGCCACCGGCATCTTCAATTCCGGGACGAACATCGGCAACGTCATCGCCTATCCGGTGGTGGGTGTCATCCTGTTGCACTGGGGATGGAAAGCGGCCTTCATTGTAACGGGCGTGTTCGCGCTGGGCCTCATGGCGGTGTGGCTGGCGCTCTACCAGACGCCGAGGCTGCATCGCTGGCTGTCGCTGGAAGAACTGAAAAAGATTGAACTGCGCGAGCCGGGCGAAGAAGAGGAGCCCGAAACCAAGATCGAATGGCGCCGGCTGCTGGGTTACCGGCAGGCGTGGGGCTTTACCATCGGCAAGTTTCTCACCGATCCCATCTGGTGGTTCTACGTTTTCTGGCTGCCCAAGTATCTGGTGCAGGCGCGCGGATTCAGCATTGAACAGCTTGAATGGTTCGGCACCATTCCGTTTATTGCCGCCATCATCGGCAGCGTGGGCGGTGGCTGGCTCTCCGGCTACCTCATCCGGAAGGGCTGGAGCGTGAATGCCGGCCGCAAAACCGCCATGGCCGTGTGCGCCTTCAGCATGCCCGCAGGCATCGCGGCCGTTCTGACCGGAAAAATCTGGCTGGCGCTGGCGCTGATTTCCGTTTCCACTTCCGCCCATCAGGGATGGTCCGCCAACCTCTTTACGCTGGCGTCTGATCTTTTTCCCAAGCGCGACGTAGCTTCTGTTGTGGGCATCGGCGGAGCGGCGGGCGCCGTGGGTGGCATGATCATCGCGCCGCTGGCAGGCTACATTCTGCAGTTCACGCATTCCTACGTTCCGCTGTTCATCATCTGCGGCACCATGCATCCCATTGCGCTCGGGCTGGTGCACCTGATCGTTCCCAGAATCCAACCCATCACCCACCCCACGCGAGCCTGAGCGTTCTTTTGCCCGGCGGGGTTCAACCTTCAGACTGTTCGCCCTGCGCAGAGAAGCGCCTGCTTTTGTTCTGCTCTCTGTTTATATGCGTCCCGTGCCCGAATCCGTCCGCCTTGATTCCCTGGTGAAGGATTCTTGTGGTAAAGTGCCGGGGCAGGAGGAGCCTGTGTTTACTGCTACGAAGGAATTAATTCTCCCAACCACTGTCACCGGATCATTCCCGCGGCCGCGATGGTACGACGTCTCAATGGCGGGCCGCCCGCTCGACGCCTGCATGCTCGACGTGCGCTTCCGCGAGAAATTCCAGGATGCTCTGGCCGTGGTGGTGAGTGACCAGGAACGAGCGGGGCTCGACATTGTGGGGCACGGCGACTTCCACCTGGATGAGGACCTGGCGGGCTGTTGCTGGCTGGCTTATCCCTTGCAACGCTGGAAAGGTTTTGAGGGCGATTATCAGCAACGGGAGGAGGAAACCGCGCCGTGGCGCCATTACGCGCCGGGCACGCTGCTGCACGAGATTTATAGCGGCTGGCGCTGGCCGCACGTCGTAGATAAAGTTGAGCACCGCCCGCTCGGCTATCCCAAGATCTGGCGGATCGCGCAGGCGAAGACGCGCAAACCGCTCAAATTTGGCACCTGTTGTTCGGCGGCATCGGCGCTTTTTCTCGATATCCACACGCCCAAATACAAGGACCGGCGCCAACTGATCTGGGACATGGCGGAAGCCATGAACAAGGAACTGCTGGCGCTGCGCGCCGCCGGCTGCCGGTGCATCCAGACGGAGGAGCCATCGTTTCACTTTATGGCCAACAGCTACGGCAAGGACCATGACGACGTCAAGTTCATGATCGAGGCGTTCAACCGCGAGATGGCGGGACTCGACGATGTTGAGGTCTGGATCCACACCTGCTGGGGCAATCCCAACATGCAGCGCATCCGGGAAGACACGAGTTACGCCAACTCGATTGAAATCTATCTCGAGCGTTGCCGGGGCGACGTGTGGACGCTGGAGATGAAAGATCGCAACCAGCAGGACCTGGAGCTCTTTGAGCCGTTCAAGCACGACCTCAAAAAGAAGATTGCCATTGGCGTGGTCAGCCACAGGACCCTGCAGGCCGACCGCCCTGAAGATGTCGCGGGTGAAATCCGCAAAACGCTGAAAGTGATTCCGCCCGAGCGGCTGATTGCCTCGAGCGACTGCGGCTTCGGCCGCCAGGGCGCAAACCGCGAGATCGCCTTTTACAAGGCAAGCGCGATTGCCCAGGGCGCCAACATCGTGCGGCGCGAACTCGGCCTGCCGCAAACTTTGGTGCCTGCCGCCGATCCCGCTTTGCAGGTCGATACGATTCCCGGCCGCGGTGCGGCGCGCACCGGCGGCAACCAGGATTGACCTGCCATTGCGGCAAAAAACGACGGGAGGTGAAGATGGGAAAGAGCGACAAGCTGGACCGGCGAAGATTTTTGCAGGGCAGCGTGCTGATGCCTGCCGTGGCAGCGCTGGGCGTGAGCAAAAGAGCGTCCGCCGCCGCGAGCGTTCCACAAGCCGGGCAACCCGCCGTAATGGACAAGGCGCACGTCTGGGAAAAGCACGAGCTCACGTTCACCGCCTCCGGATCTTATTCGAACGCCTACACAACCGTCACGGTATGGGTTGACCTCAGCGGCCCCAACTTCAGCAAGCGCGTTTACGGATTCTGGGACGGCGGCCAGACGTACAGGGTGCGCGTGGTGGCGAAGGCCCCGGGCGTGTGGAAATGGCGCAGCGGTTCAACGCCGGAAGACCCGGGGCTTAGCGGCAAGGCGGGGAGCTTCGAGGCAGTGGATTGGACGGAGGACGAAAAGAGGCAGAACCCACTGCGACGGGGATTTCTGCGCCCCTCGGCCAACCGGCACGCGCTGGAAACCGCCGACGGCACGCCTTTCTTCGTGCTGGGCGACACGTGGTACTCGGCGGGCGCCAACCGCTTCAAGTGGTACGACGACGATATCGAGCGCCCCATCGGGCCGAAGGCGGGATTCAAGGATTACGTGCGCTACCGGAAAGCACAGGGCTATAACTGGGTGAACATGATCGCCGCGTTTCCCAACTGGGAGACGGACGGGCTGCCCTGGCACATCCAAATGAAAGACGGGACCACGGTGCGGTCGGCCTGGCTCGAGTTCGGCACGGGCAGCGCCAAGAACATGGACAATGAAGGCGGCCGTCCGTTCCTGTTTCCCGGCAAGGTGCCCGGGTATGAACATGTCTTTGCGGACGTCGACCGCGTCAATCCCGAATATTTCAAATACGTGGACCGGAAGGTTGATTATCTCAACGCGCAGGGTTTCATTCCTTTCATTGAGGTCTCGCGGCGCGATGCCAGCGAGTGCTGGAAAAAGTATTACGACTGGCCCGATTCCTACGCACGATTTATCCAGTACATCTGGTCGCGCTATCAGGCCAACAGCACCGTGCTGAGCCCCATCCACCTGGACATCCTTGATGAAAGCATCACGGTCCCCGATTTTATGGAAGCCATCAACATGGTGCTTGACAAGTTCGGCCCGCCGCCCTTCGGGACATTGCTCTCGGCGAACGCTGATCCGTCGACGCTGGTCAACTGGGGAGACAACTCCTGGGTGACGCTTCACCAGACCGGAAACGAACGCGAGCATGAGTACTACTGGTACATGACCCAGATCTTCCGCGAGGCTCATCCTCCGCGGCCGGCGCTCGACGGCGAACCTTATTATTCCGGCTACGTGGACGCGCGCGGGCTGAACGGCGGTTACAAATACGGCGCGCCGGGCGGGACCCCAAAGGATGACCAGTTCGTCCGCTCCGCCATGTATGGTGAGGTGCTTTCCGGCGGCCTGGCAGGGCACGTTTACGGCGCGGAAGGCATCTGGGGCGCTGATATCGAAGCCAGCGCGCCCATCAAAATGTGGGACGCCTTCCAGTGGAATTCCGCCACCCAGATGCAGCACCTGCGGACGTTCATGTTTTCAATCGGCCGGCAATACCAGGAGCTCGAACCCGACGCCGGACTGGTGGTTCCCAACCAGACGCATACCGTTAAAGGTTATGAGGGCTGGGCCTACGCTGCGCGCACGCCGGACAAGAAGATTTTTCTCGCCTACTTTGAAAAAGAGTGCCCGCGCAGCATGGTGCGCGGAGCGCTGCTGAGAAGTATCTATCGCGCGCAATGGTTCGACCCCCGGCACGGGACCTGGTCGGATGTGGGTAACGGCACAGTCGAGTCTGACATTGTCGGCGAGATCCGCTTGCCGGACTTTCCCTCCAACATCGACTGGGGCCTTAAACTTGTCTACGAGCGCACCTTGCCCATGCCGGAGCACTTTTAGCGGCCCGCAGGAACTTTTAGTTTCATGGCATGGGGTGGGCGACGGAGTTGGCGTTCGGGATGAGCTGATGGTAAACGGAATCGGGCACGGGGGAATTCCAGTGGCCGGTGACTTTGGCGAATCCGGCCAAGCCGAGGAAAAGCAGCGCAATCCCCCCAGCCATGGCCCAGGCTGAAAGTCCCTTTCGCTTTCTCCTAAACTCCAGCATTCGCGGCAATGACATAGTGAGCGCGCCTTCAGCGGGGCAGACGCCCACGCACGCCATGCAGCCGGTACACTCCGCCGAGCGGACGCTGGCAAGCCTGTCCACAGGCAGCGATGACGGGCAGGCCCGGGCGCACTTGGCGCAATCGATGCACGCCTCCGCATCTCGCCGGATGCGGTGCGGGCTGGCCAGTGACACCAGGCCGAGCAGCGCTCCGTAAGGGCAAAGGTACCGGCACCAGAAGTTCTCGACAAAGAGTGAAGCCACTACAAGCACGCCCACCACAACCAGGCCGGTAGTGCCCATGAAACGGAAAAAGTTGAGCATCTTGACGGCAGCGATCAGCCCGTACGACGAGTGCATAAAGCTCTCGATGGCCTCTGCTGACATGCCGGCCACAGCCCAGACAAAAAATCCCAGCAGCAGATACTTGAACCCCCGCAAAGGAATATCCAGCCAGCGCGGAATGCGGAAATTGCGTCCGAACATCTTGCGCCCCGCGCGCCAGAGATATTCCGAAACCGTCCCCACCGGGCAGAGCCAACTGCAAAAGGCCTTGCGAAACAGGAAGGCCATGGAGAGAAACGCCAGCAGCAGAAACATTGCCGCCGGATGAATGGAGGGGATGTGGCCGGTGACCAGCCAGTCCTTCAGATTCATCATTCCGGCAATCGGCAGCCAGCCTTCCACGCCGGCCGGCCGGGCGATGGAGATTTGCGGTGCAGACACTTCAAACTCCCGTACCCAGAAATAGAATTGACCGCCCAGCCAGACGTTGAGCAGCAGGAATGCCACCTGAAAACCGTGGCGCAGTTGCTGCGAGCGGTCGCGCAATCGTTTTCGCACCAGCTTCTTCTTCGGTTTTCGGATTGCCGGCTGCGGCCACACAGGCCTATCTTCAACGGGCAGAACCGGCAGAGTTCCTCCCACCTGGACTTGGACTCCCATAGCGCCTCCGTAAGGGAAAAGTTTAATAGTTAGTTCAATTTCCGGATGTGACTTGTGTCACAGTCCAGCAAGGGGGGGGGAAGGGGACCCTCACAGCGCCACGCCTGGAGCCATTGATGAGTAGGATTACGTAGAAATGAGGGCAGTGTTAAATTTGGCACAGAATGTGCATAGACATATTGCGGGCAAGGCCCGGCGGGGAGGTCGCATGCCGGGTGCGCGAACCCGTTCCGGCAGTGGAGGCGCAAGATGCCAGTCCGAGACCTGGCCTTGAAGACGGCTTCGCAAGGGGGCAAAAGGTTGCACGAGGGTCTAACTGGCTGGCCTACAGCGAATTGCGTTCGGCGCGCCAATCAAGGGTGTAACCAATCCAGCCAAAAACTTTTTTATAGGTGTAACCACGATTTTTTGCTTGCGTCTAAAGGTATATGTAGTGGTAAAGTGTCCACTACGTGGCACGGGAGATGCGACATGGCTTTTATCAGGAAGAGAGGACAGTCGTATTACCTGGTTCACAATGTGCGGCAGGACGGGCGTGTCCGCCAGGTCCATCTGGCCAAACTGGGCCGCCGGCCGCGCATCAGCGACGAATTGATCCAGGGAGTCAGCTCCGAGCATCCTTTTATGGAAATTGACTGGAAGGGGCTGAGAGAGAAGGCTTCCCAGGAACTGGTTCGACCCTTTGAGAATGACTCGCGCCAACTGCGCGAGCTGCTTGCCAGCATTCGCAACCTCCATCTTGACATTGGTGACCTCCATTTGCCGGTTCTGGCGATGACGCATGATCGTGAACTGGTGGGGCAATTGACTTCAAGCCTGAAACTGCTTCGCAGCACGCTGGATGTTAAGTTGAATCAACTGCGTCGGGGGAAAGCACAGCCTTACTCGAGGTAAGGCGGGGGAGGACAAGGGAATGTCTCAATTTCAAACGCTGCTGGATCCAACGCTTCACAGTCCCGAGGTGAAAGATTTTGAGCGGGCATTGATGAGGCGCGTGGTCGGCCAGGACCGGGCCATCCGGCGGCTGGCGAGGATTTATCAGGTCTACAAAGCCGGGCTGGCGGTGGCGGGGCGTCCGCTGGCGAACCTTCTCTTCCTGGGGCCGACCGGCTCGGGCAAGACGCGCCTGGTGGAGGCGGCGGGTGAGGTGCTGTTTGGCAGCAGCCACCCGATCCTCAAGATCGACTGCGCAGAATTCCAGCACAGCCACGAAATCGCCAAGCTGATTGGCTCGCCGCCGGGCTACCTGGGCCATCGCGAGACGCAGCCGCTGATTACACAGGAGGCTCTGGAGGCGCACTACACCGAAACGGTGAAGCTTTCCTTTATCCTTTTTGACGAAATTGAGAAGGCCTCAGACGCCCTGTGGCACCTGCTGCTGGGCATTCTGGACAAGGCCACGCTGACGCTGGGTGACAATCGCCGGGTAGATTTTTCCCACTCCATCATCTTTATGACCTCCAACCTGGGCTCGCACGAGGTTTCACGGCTCATGCGGGGCGGGATGGGGTTCTCGGCTGAATCGAAGTCGGACGATGAAGAACTGGACCAGAAGATCTACCGCGTGGCTGTGGAAGCCGCCCGGCGAAAGTTTTCTCCGGAGTTCATGAACCGCATCGACAAGGTCATCGTCTTCCGGTCATTGCGGAAAGAACATCTGGAAGAAATTCTCGATATCGAACTGGCCAAAGTGCAGGAGCGGATTATTTCCGCGGCGCCCGGAAACCAGTTTGTGTTCAAGTGCACGCGCCCGGCCCGCGACCTGCTGCTGCGTGAGGGGACTGACCCGAAGAGCGGCGCGCGACATCTGAAGCGGGCGATCGAACGGCACCTGGTTTTCCCGCTTTCAAACCTGATGGCCACCAAGCAGGTGTGCCTGGGTGACGTCGTCACCGTCGATGTCGAGCCGGACGTATCCAAGCTGGTCTTCATGCGCGAGGAACAGGGAGCGCTGGTGAGCGCTGCGCCTGCGGCCGCCGCGCAAACAGCACTGGTCCCGGTTTCGACCGAACGCGAAGCCACCCGGGCCCTGGCGGTCAAGGTGTCCGGGGATTCAAACTTCCCGAGCGACTGATGCATCGGGCGGCGGGCTTGTTCTGCCCCCAGCAAGCCCGCCATCTTCCGCCGCCGCTTCTGACTCACACACTTCAATTCTACAGGGGGATACGATGTGAGCAGGCCCTGACATACCCCTGCCTTTCTTGACAGAATAGCCAATCCATCTGAAAATGTTGGATTGCCTGCCGCGGTAGCTCAGGTGGTAGAGCGCAGCCCTGAAAAGGCTGGCGTCGGCGGTTCAACTCCGTCCCGCGGCACCATTCATTCGCCCCTTCCTTAGCCTCGAATTCCAGCGAAAGGGAGGCAGTGTCTTAACTCTTTTTCTCGCGCCAAGGGACAACTTTAGAGGAGGACTTCATGTTATTCGAAAGTCTAACGCGCCGCGGACTGTTGTCCTCGATTGCTGGGGTATGTTTAGCAAAACCGGCTTCCATGATCTTGGGTAGCCTTCCATCGAACGCGCGAGGGAATCTCTCATTTCCACTCGCGGGGCTTGGGGAGGCTGATGCTGGTGTGATGATTGGCAACCACAAGGCGCGGTACGACTCGCGTGGAGTCTTATTGCCCTGGACATCGTGGGACGATGCCATTGACCGCGAAATGCAATGGTATTTGAAGTGCCCAATGGAACACGAATATCCGCTGTTTGTCTCTGTGACGTTCATGGATGGGAATTTCCGCCCAATCGAAAGGAGAAAGGACTTTATTCCTTCCATGCAGAATGGGATGGGTATCATCTCCTATCTCAAATACTACAAATCCCGGGGCTCCCGAAACCCTAAATGGCTTCGAGTCGCGCGTT
>DASSJE010000389.1:0-2943 GCA_035691365.1 Terriglobia bacterium | reverse complement strand
CTGTCGCCACCAGCGTCCGAAGGTCCGCCAGCGCGTAGCCGATAATCCGCGCTTCCTCCGTTACAAAGGGATCCACATAACTCATCACCAGGTTACGCAAGGTCCGGTAAACAGGCTTGCGGCCCTGCAGGCTGAAATCGCGCGACCGCCCCACGGCTCCCCATCTTCCGTGCTGGCGGAAGGCAAAGACCACATGGTCCAATTTATCTTTGGATTCGAGGTCCAGCAAAAGTGGCGGGTATCCATGCTGTTCCAGGATGGCGGCTGCTACGAAAGCAGCCTCCAGGCAATGGCAAGTTGTGCGCCGGAGCGTGGCGCGGAAGCTTTTCAACGTTTCGCCATCTTTTTCCTGATTGTAAGTGAATGTCCGGATAAAATTCTGCACCTGGCGGGGTGTCCGGCAGGTTTGAATGATCTTCCACTCTTTGCGAGTGAAGGCTTCAGGCGGCGGCAGTTCATAGGGCGAGGTTGGTTTAAATTTGCGAGAGCGCAAGTGTTCTAATCTCCCATTCCCCAGCGGTCGTACCAGAGCTGGAAGCAGAGAAGCGTCCAAAGGGCCTTGCGATGGTCGGCCTTGCCTGCGCAGTGCTCACCGATCAACTGCTGGACATAATCACTGTTAAAAAGCCCCTGGCGCTTCAGCTTTCCTGCTTCCAGCGTTTCGGCCACAAGCGGCCGGAGGTCATCGCGAAGCCAGCTCGCGATTGGCACCGTGAACCCACGCTTTTGGCGGTACACAATCTTGTGCGGCAGCCACTTTTCGACGGCCTTTTTCAGAATGAATTTGGTTTTGAATTCGCGCACTTTCAGGTTGGTGGGCAAGCCCGCCGCGAATTCGATCAGGCGATGGTCCAGGAAAGGGGTCCGCATCTCCAGAGAGCATGCCATGCTGGCGCGGTCCACTTTGACCAGCAGGTTGTCTTCCAGATACATCCGGAAATCCAGATAAAGCATCTCCGCCACGACATCTTCAAAGACCGCGCCATCCAGGACCCGCCAAAGCGGATTGAAGATCGTGCTGACGGGATGATGCGCGCCGGCCCAATCCGGGGTGAACAACTGTTCGATTTCCTCCGCTGAAAACATTCCAAACCATGAATGATGGCGCACCGCTGGATCTTTCTCGGCATGGGTCAGGAACCGCCGGAGAAACAGCCCTTTGGGCACGGCGTCTGAAGTGACCGGCAAGAGCTCGCGCAGGCGGTCAAAAACCTGCCGTCGCAGGAATTCGGGCAGCCTCAGGTAATATTCCGCCGCGCGCGCTCCGAGATAGGTGGGATAACCTCCAAACAGCTCATCGCTGCCCTCTCCGCTGAGAGCAACCTTGATGTGCTGGCGCGCAAAGCAGGAGAGGAGATAAGTGGGAATGATGGCCGGGTCGGCCATGGGCTCGTCAAGATGGTCGATCAGGGTCAGCAGGGCGCCACGCATGGTCGGGTCATCGGCCGTCAGGACGTGATGCCGGGTGTTGAAATGCCTGGCCACGTACTCCGCATATTCCGCCTCGTCGAAAGTTCGCTGGGGAAACGATACCGAGAAGCTGTTGACATTTCCGGGCGAAAGCTCGCTCATGGTGGCCACTATGGTGGAGGAATCGATGCCGCCGCTCAGGAAAACTCCCAGCGGCACGTCGCTGACCAGGCGCGACACGGCCGCTTCTCTCAGCTTTTCGCGAAGTTCTTCGCAGGCTTCTAATTCCTGCTTCCAGCTCAACCTTCGCGCATCCGGCGAGCGCAGATAATCCTGAATCCGCCAATAGCACTTGATGTGTGCTTCCTGGTTTTCCACCACCATCACGTGAGCGGCGGGCAATTTCTGGATGCCGGCAAAGACCGATCGCGGCGTGGGAAAGTAACCGTAAAAGAAATACTGGGAAAGCGCTTCGGGATCAAGCTGCCGGCTGACGGCAGGGTGCTGCAGGATCGTTTTGATTTCCGACCCGAACAGCAACGTGCCATCCTGCAGCCAGTAGTAGAGCGGCTTTTCGCCGGCCCGGTCGCGGGCCAGCACCAGCCGGTTGGCGCGCTCATCCCACAGCGCGATGGCAAACATGCCGTTCAGGTCGCGCACAAAGTCAGCGCCTTTTTCCTCGTAAAGATGGGCAATGGTTTCGCCATCCGACTGGGTCTTGAAGCGGTGCCCGCGCCGGATGAGTCCTTTGCGAAGTTCGCGGTAGTTATAGATCTCGCCGTTAAAAACCAGGTTGATTTCGCCGGTCTCATTTGAGAGCGGCTGGTCGCCTGTTTCGAGGTCGATAATGCTCAGCCGCCGGATGGCCAGCGCCAGGTGGGGCCGCAGGAATCTGCCCTCACTGTCCGGCCCTCGATGCCTGATCTGGGCGGACATCCGGTCAATGAGCCCGGGGAAATTGAGCGGCTCCAGATCCAGGTTGTGAATACCGCAGATGCCACACATAGGAATCTATATGAGCGCGCCCCGCATTTAAGCGCAGAGGTCACGGCCCCCTTCGGCTTCCCTTCTCCGGCGGGCTGGGCGGGCCCGGATTGGCGGGTATTTCCCAGACGGAATATTGCCATCCAGTCCACATAGGTTCCATGATGGGGACAGAGTCGTTTAACTCCTTCACCTGATCATTTCTAACCAGCACGAGCACCGGCGTCGAACGCCGTTTCGCCAGCCACTCATTCTCCTCCATCACCAGGGGCATCCCGTCCGTTGCCTCCGGGGCCAGTCTCTGGGGCAGTCGCCCGGCCCTGGCCTCCTGCTGGATTTGGGGCCAATGGGTCACAATGTAGTTGCTGGTCAGTTCGTCCGCGGTTGAAGAAATCAGGCCGACAGGCCGGCGCAGATAGAAGGGCAGCCCCGTCCGAAAATAATAATAACCATAAATAGGAAGATCCTTCTGCGGGCTGTCGAGAATGGTTTGCGCCAGGGCGCGGCTCGACTTGGCTGAAGCAAAAAGCTGCAAAGGATGGAACCACC
>DASSJE010000388.1:0-3462 GCA_035691365.1 Terriglobia bacterium | reverse complement strand
TGAAGCTGACGAGCCAGATGCCGTCGTCTAGCTCTTTGACACCGACAGCTTGGCCGGCGAGGCTGGAACTGAGATCGATTTTCTTGCGATAAAGGCAAACGATCTCTGACATTTTCAAACTTGCAGCAAAGCAGCTAAGATCAACGCTGCTTTAGCTCTAGCAAGTACGAGAAGAAGCAACTATCCATCGACACTCTGACGAGAGTTCCACACTTGGGGCAGGTCCGTACGATGATGTCAACGTAGGTGTGGCCGAACCACATTCCAGCCACTGTCGCTACCCAGCGATTTGCCTGTCCAGCGACGAGCAGACCGGCTAACCCCAAGAACAATTTGCCACCAGTTCCAACAAACATCTCGACCCTGCGGCTTTATGACTTCCTCAACTCACATGTTTCTTTGGAACCTGCCACGCGCGCGTTTGCCCGCTACATCACAAGAGGAATAATGTTCCCATTTTCAGTGCACCGTCTCTCCCATTCTGGGAATCGCAAGTACAAAAATCACAGTGAAAGCGTTGAAACAGAGAACAATTGTTTTTAAGCTGGTCGCATTGGTCGTAACCTGTTTCCCTTGTTTGAACGTTAAGCGTAGCTGACCTTGATCTTCAGCTTAGCGATAACAGGATCAGGATCAGAAAAATCCATTTCACTTAATAAGGAGCAAACCAAGATGGAGCAAACCAAACAGAACCGGGTAGTGAATCGCATGGGCGCCCGCGAGTTGACGACCGAAGAAGTACAACACGTTGCCGGCGCAACCACGGGATGCCAGGGCACCTCGCTTCACAAGAATGGCCCCATCGTCGACGTGCTTTGCGATCCCAGCTAGCACGGCACTTACCGGATCCAACCAGATACTGAATTGTATGAGCGTTTGAATTCAATAAACGAAAAAGGAGAGGAATCATGTCAAATACGCAGGACAATCGGGTACTCAGCCGTCAGCTCGCCAGAGACTTAACGCCACAGGAGCTTGAAACCATCACCGGTGGATTCTTCACAAACCCGAACAGAGACGTAACCACCACCTTCTGCACTCTGGCTTCAGACGGGGACGACGATTAAACATCAACAGGGCTGCTGTCTCGGCAGCGGCCCTTTTTTGTGGTGGCTCAATCTCCACTTGGGCGCCCGCTGACTCTGGTCATCGCGCAGCCGCCGCAACCTTCCGAGACTCATGCCGATAAACGGAGGACTTGAATGAAGGTCATCATTTTCGCCTACGAGAAAGAGAACCACACCGCGCCAGTCAAATGGGCATTGGAACAAGCTGGATATGAGGTGGCTTGCTGGGGCGGGCTTTCATGGACGGAGCAGCAACAAGCCTCCCTGCTGCTGGACGCGCAGACGAAGATGACCCTGGGGCCATTCACGGTCGCGCCGGGCGATGCAGTCTGGATACGCCGGCCCGATGTGCCGACGCACAATCCCAGCGTCTCAGAGGCCGACAGGAAATTTGCCGAACAGGAATATCGAGCCTTCTACCACTGCATTGCATACACCCTGGAAACACTGCCCGTCTTTTGCGTCAACAAATTTTCTGCTGCGCGGTTTATTCACAATAAGGCCGTGCAACTCAATCTGGCCCGCGCCTGCGGCTTGCGTGTTCCAGCAACTCTGCTGTCGAATTCCCCCAGTCGCATCCGCGAGTTCGTGGCCCAAAATCCCGACAAGACCATCGGCAAGGGATTCAGCCCTCATGTGTGGCAGCGTGGGGATGAGGATGGCGTCTCAGTTACCCAGACTTTTGAGTTAACACCTGAGCAAATACCGCCGGACGAAGTCCTGACCTACGCCCCAGGCATTTATCAGGAGATGGTAGTTAAGCAATTTGACGTGCGCATGGTGATCATGGGCCACAGGGTTTATTCGTTTGCGCCGCACAATCCCAAAAAGGCCCTGGATTGGCGGCAGGATGCAGGGTTGGGCAACGTCCAGGTAGAAATCATTCCTACGCCGTCCGGCGTCGAGCAAGGAATATTGGAGTTTGCCCGGAAATCAAAGATCTGTTTCGGTTCCGTCGACTTTGCTGTGGACAACCACGGGCATTGGTGGTTTCTGGAGATCAATGAGCAAGGACAGTTCCTGTGGCTGGACCAGTTCAACCCGCAAGCCAGGACCCTGGAGAAGTTCTGCGCGTTTATTACGGCGCCGGAAGGTTCTATTGAGCCGCTGGAAAAACGCGAAGGGCTGTTCCCAACCTTTTCTGATTTCATTACGCACTTCAGGAGCCTGCCGGAAAACCAGGCGCCCATAGATATCGCCGCGGCCGTTGCGGCTTCGCCATTTATGTCGCGGGAAACAGGACGAGCGGGGTGACCTTTCCCGAAATCAGCTGCGCCGCTAAGCTCATTATTGTTAGCTAAAAACGCATCCCCTTGAAGCGCAGAAAATGAGGCCCTTCACAGGGCCTCTTACGGGTTAACTAACTAAGGGATTGTTGTTTAGAACGCAGGCAGTTCCAACACCGCGCCCGTCGAATGAGGCACGCCAGGCAGATGGCCGGTCACGGTCACCCAGATCTTCGTGCCATCTTGTGAGGTAGCAATCCCGTTCAGGCGGGCATCGCCGAAGGGCATGCCGTCCGCGCGGGAAACCTGTCGGACTGAGACCACGTCGCCCTCCTGTGTCATCCGAACGATCGTATTGTTCCCCCGGTTGGCCACATAGAAATCCGAATCGCCGTCCAGCGTTGTGTTGCTGGCAAAATGAACGTCGGTAGCTTCCATCTGTACCGGGGTCAGATCGACGGGCTGGTTAAGAGCGTCTGAACTGAAATGGCTCACCGTGCTCACCTCGAACACGCTTCCGTTAGCGGTGGTCGTAGTGGTAAGAACCAGGGCCGCAATCCGGTTTTCAGACGGCTCGCTGATATAGAGGATCTCAGGGGGAAGACCATTGCTGATGGTTTCCCACTTGAAGACCACTCCCAGCCTGGGTGTAACGCCGGGATTGCCATCGCCATCGATTTTGTCCCTTTGCCCAAGCAGCGGGCTGATGGTGCCTGGAGGGACCAAGCCATCAAGACCCTGCAGAGTGTGCTCCTGCACGATGCTGCCGTCGGCTTCCACTACGATGAAGACCGCTTTCCCGGAGCCGTCCGGCGAGGCACCGAGAAATGCTGTCCCCACTGCGCCCGTGTTAAGACCGCCGGGAATGGCTTGTCCGGTGACCCCAGCCACTCCGACTGTCCCGCGGTTGGCGAGATCGCCTGCATATACACCGCCGAAATTCGGGTTTGGCGCACCCTTCAGTCCCCAGCCTTGAGGATCGAGAATCGTGGAACTGCCGATTCCCTCAAGTCCCGTAGGAGCATTCACCGGCCATAAACGGCCAAAAGCCCAGTTAAGTGATATTCCCAGAGGGTTGCTGACGCCGGTAAAATTCCCTGTTCTGGCGCTCGGGTTCTCGATGGAGTTCAAGAACGCGGCATTGTTTGCCGTGTAAACCTGCACGCTTC
>DASSJE010000387.1:0-11071 GCA_035691365.1 Terriglobia bacterium | reverse complement strand
CTGGCATTACGGTTGACCTTGACTGTCAATCTGGAATTTATCGAACCGCTCCCGGTGAATGTTACCGAAGTAGGGCTCAAGCTCACGCTGGTGCGCGAAGGCACTCCGCTAACGCTCAGCGAGATCGTACCAGCAAAGTTTGAGGACGTAACCGTAATGGTGCTTGTTCCTGTGGAGTTGCGGGGAACGTTCAATGAGCTCGGGCTGGCGCTGAGGGTAATGCTCCCCGTAGGCGCTGGAGCATTGACCACCAAAGTGACGCTGGTGGAGGAATTCAGGCTGCCGCTCGATCCTGTCACCGTGATGTTATAGGTTCCCGCCGCCGTGTTCGACGCAGTGGCCAGCACCAGGTTGAATGAGGTAGTTTGACTCACGCTCACCGAAGTCGGGCTGGAAAGAGTAACGCCTGCCGGCTGGCCGGAAATGGCGATGTTAACCGTCCCGCTAAACCCGTTGTTCGGCGTGATGGTGAGGTGATTGAAAGTGGCAGGATTTCCCGCCGTTACCGTCTGCGCCGAGGAACTGTTCGTCAAAGTGAAACTCGGCCCCGCCGGGCTTCCGCATCCCGGAAAAACGAAGGAAGCGATCTGCGTCGACCAATTGAAACTCCCGTTGTAGGGCAAATACTCATTGGTATACCAGAAGGTGCAATCGTCAGCCGGGTCGACAGACATGGAACTGTAATCGCCCCATCGGGAAAGGCCGCTGGTCTGCGAAAACGCTCCTTGAAGGATAGGCGCTTCGGATTCCAGCGTCCCGACGGGATCACTCGCCAACCTGCCTGTGTAATAAATCGAGGGCGCCACGGATGAACTGGACTCGCTGTACCCCACCGCGATATCGCCGTTTTTGTCCATGGCGATGCTGGGCATCCAGCGATAATTGGAATCCGGGGCAAAGGTCCCCTGCTGATAGACGGAGGGGGAAGAACCGGGGCTGCGAATTTCATACCAGCGGATGCCGGAAGTTCCGTTCCCCGGGTCCACCGAGTGCGAGATCACCAGCGACTCGTAGCTGCCAAAATTCCGGTAAGCCAGGCGGTACATCAGGCGGTCCGCAAGGGAGTCAAGCGTGTTGTTCGTATTCGGCTGGGGAACGCAGGTCCCGCCGCCACAGGCCTCGTTAAACGCACTGACGGCAATCAGGGTCGGGCCGGTAAACGTGGAATTGGAAGGGTTGGCCCAATCGACGTGATATTGGAACAAGGCCAGCTTGGTGTTATCCGGAGCATAGATGCCGACATAATAGGCGGGTGAACCGGCGGGCGGACCTTGTGTGGTGCCGGTAACGCCCGGAACATTCCCATCCAGGTCGGAAGAGAGCCAGCTATCAATTTCTGTATTTGAGGGAGGGATGGTGGCGCACTGCATGGTTGCGGCCTGGCCCGCCAGCATGCTTGCCCGGTCCATGACGCAAGCCTGCGGGCCTGCCCACTGGCTTCCATTCGTAAAGCTGTTATAGGAAATGTAATAGCCGTCAGGCCAGACGGAGAGCTTGGGGTAATCCGGGAAGTTGTGGGCGTTATCGGGAACATTAAACTGGTATCGGTTCCAGGTGATCCCACTGCTGGTCCAGTTGGAGGTGGTGGAAACCGCGACGCAAAGCGAGTAGGGAGAAGAGAAAACCGGCTGCATCACCACCCATCGGCCGGCTTGCTTGTCATACTGAGCGATGGGGTCGCCGCTGTTAGTGTTTTGGCAGGAGCCGCCGAACCCGCTCCAGATGCTGTTGCCGGCCGCCGGGCCAAACACCAGATTTCCGTTGGATTTATTGTAGACGGCAAATTTCACGTTGACCCATTGCATGTATTGCGTGGCGCCTGCCGCTCCGTTCGTATCGGGCGGCGCGTAGCCGTTGGCGCCTACGCCCCCAAAGTTCGCTCCGGCGCTCGCAGCCACCGTAGGACCGGTGGAGGATTGCAGGGCAGGGTCCTGCAACTTTGTAATAATGCCCGGCGCATGGGTGCGGCGCAGAACAATTTCCTTGTTGGCGGCCGCCTGGCCACCGGGATAAGGAAGCACATCGTCCGGCCCTAAAGCGTGCTGATCATGCTTCGATTCATGAATGACAACAGTGCTGGATTTTCCTTGGGCGCTCACTGGCGCTGCGCCTGGTTCCCAAAGTGCTCCCGCAACCAGGACGGCCAAACCCAACATCATGAAACCTGCAGTTTTCTTGCTCAAAGCTGAATCCTCCATCAATGACATCTGCCCCATTGCTTTCTTCCGGACTTGAGAAGACACACCTTCCCCTCCAGAAGAGCACTTAGTTCGTTTTCGTCATGGAAACCACCTTTCAGTGGCTCAAGCAGGTTTGGTCCGAACGGGCACCCCAAGGGAACCCTGCTGGAAGGGGATTCTAAATTGTTTGGTTACAAAATGGCAAGTGGCATTCTGGTTAATAGCAACGAATCATATTTTCGCCGAAACACCCTTTCGCCCCACCATTCCGCCAAAGCGGCGACTTCATCTCATCGGGAAAACTACGGACCTGACATTAACTATTTGCCAATCGGGTAATCACCCTCATTGGTTGCAGGCAATTCGTCGAGTCAATTTGCAGGTTTCACCGAATTGTGACTTTAACTTTGTGCCCTTATCCTTAGGGTGTCTCAAGCGGAAGTTAGGGCACTTCCGTACAGAATCCGATGTGGGGATCAAGTGGGTTAGGAGAAATGACGATAGGAGTAGTGGAGTCTAAGGAACGTACGGTCCAGGAAAGCTCGCCGATCCCTGGTCGCCACTCAGAATTTTCCCGACTCCTGCGAAACAAACGTTGAGCGAACCTCGCTGAAGGAGGAGCAGGATGACAAAGTACCCGAAAAAGCTATTGGTGGAACAGGAAGGCCAAACCCTTCCAGAATTTGCGCTGCTCTTGTTTCTGGTTTGCCTGACTGTGGTTTCTACCATGGTTGGCGTAGCCATTAGAGTGAACAACATGTATTCCAACGCTTCCACGCACGTGGTTGTCGCCAGCAATCCGGTCCTGATGGGCAGTGGGGCCGCCAGCTATGCTGCCGCGCCTGCCACCCAAACGCAGATTAATTTGAAGGACGCAACAAAACAGAAACCGGCTGAATAATACGGTTACCCGCAATTGTGACGGCATCCCCCACCAGCCCTCCACCCCCTCGAGGCGCCGGGCGGCCCGCTTCGAGCTACCCCTTCATTTCCAGGAGGTTGCTGAAAAATCGCCTCAAACGTCATTCCGAGGAACGACGTTCATTGTCGGTCCGAGGAATCTGCTTTCTTTTCACCCACTCGATCAAAAACAGATTCCCGGCGGAATTTATCCTCAGCCCCTTCACTTCATTCAAGGCCGTTCGCGAGTGGAGGGTGGCAGCCGGTCCAGGGCTTCCTCAATGACATCGTAAATAAAATGGAGCTCCGCGGGGGTTGTGACGTAAGGCGGCAGGATATAGAGAACATTGCCGAGCGGGCGCAGCAGCACGCCCTTTTTCAGAAAGAAATCATAGAGAAAAGGCCGCAGCTTTGAGAGGTATCCCGCGTCTTCGGCCTCTATTTCGATAGCCGCGACCGTCCCAATAGAACGAACATCGCCGGCGGCGGGATGCTTCTTCAGGGCCGGAATCCGCTCAGCATGAATCCTCTCGACGGAGGCGATGCGCTCAAACACCGGCTCGGATTCAAAAATCTTCAGGCTGGCGATTCCGGCGGCGCAAGCCAGCGGACTGCCGGTGTAGGAATGGCCGTGGAAAAAAGTTCGAATGCGGTCTTGGGAGCGAAAAACTTCACGAACAGCGCCGGTGCACACGGTGGCGCCGAGCGGCAGAAAACCACCCGTGATGCCTTTTGAGAGGCACATGATGTCCGGAACGACCTCGGCGCGCTCGCAGGCAAACATCCGGCCGGTGCGCCCGAATCCTGTTAGCACCTCATCAGCAATCAGCAGCACGTTGTACCGCGTCGCAAGCCCGCGGATTCGCTGGAGAAACTCCACCGGGTGGACAATCATGCCGCCGGCGGCTTGCAGCAGCGGTTCCACAATCACTGCCGCGATTTCCTGATGTTTCTCTTCCAGCAGCTTTTCCAGCGGGACAATACAATCGATGTCGCAGGTTTCACGCTTTTTCCCCACCGGGCAGCGGAAGCAATACGCCGACGGAACGCGATAGACCGGGAACCGCAGGCTGCCAAACGCCGCGACAAAGGAAGAATCCTCTCCAACGGACATCGCGCCCGCCGTGTCGCCGTGATAGGCATGTTCCAGGGCCACAAACTTTCGCTTTTTGCTGTTGCCCTGGTTCCACCAGAACTGCACTGCCATTTTCAGCGCCACTTCCACGGCAGTCGATCCGTCATCGGAAAAAAAGATGTGCTCGAGATCGGCGGGAAGGACTTTTCTCAGCCCGGCTGCCAATTCTTCCGCAGGCCCGTGGGTAAATCCGGCAAAGATCACCTGCTCCAGCTTACGCGCTTGCTCAGCAATGGCCTCGGCAATCAACGGGTGCGCGTGGCCGTGAAGGTTCACCCACCAGGATGAAATCGCGTCCAGGATCCGGCGGCCATCCGGGGTGTAAAGCCAGGCGCCTTCAGCGCGTTCAATAAAGATTGGCGCAGGCTCCAGCGCGTCCTGGGTAAAGGGATGCCAGATGGAAAGAGGTTTTGCAGGCATTCAGTCGAAATCGCCCCTGTTGAATTCGCGGTCGAAAACTTCCAGGAGCGCCGCGCGGTTGATCACTTCCAGCAACGGCACGCGGCCGATGACGGGCACGCAACCGTAGCGCTCGATGGCGCGCTCATTGTCCGCGTTGGGCGTCCCCACCACCACGACTCCCGTCACCTCGATCCCCGCGCCCTGCAGCGCCCGCAGCGTCAGCACCGAGTGGTTGATGGTCCCCAGCGCGCTGCGCGCCACCAAAACCACGGGCAGCGCCAGCCGGCGCATCAGGTCCAGCACAAACTCTGTTCCGTTCACCGGCACCATCACTCCGCCGGCGCCCTCAACAATCAGCGGCCCCGCCAGCTTGCCCTGTGGGCGGCGAATCGTGGCGAGATCGATCGTCGCTCCGGCCCGCTCAGCAGCCAGATGCGGCGAAACCGGCGGATCGAATACATAACATTCCGGGAGCGTCCGCTCAGCGCCGAGCCCGGCCAGTTCCATCACTGTGCGCCGGTCGCTGCTTTCCGTGACGCCCGTCTGGATGGGCTTCCAGTAAACGCCCTCGAGCGCGGCGCAGAGCAGCGCCGAAACCAGCGTTTTTCCGACCCCCGTGTCCGTGCCGGTTACAAAAAGATCGCGACCCATAGCGTCTGCCTGATTCAAGGCGCCCATGCCCCCGCAGCCTTCATCTTTCTTCGATTTGCAGCCACTTTGGGCGTATAAAGGAAGCTGCTTGCCGTTCCAAAAGCGTAGCAGAAATCCTGGAGGAAAGGCCAGCACAGAGTCTGGGAAGGGCAGCACCCAACAACCAACGGCCGGATCGGGCGAAAAACCAATGCGTTTCGCCGATCCATGCTCTGCCCTGTCCGCACGCCACGAAAGCGAGGGAAGAACCATGAACACAGCAGGCATTTGGGACCGGCGCATCTTTCTATCCAGCCTTGGAGCGATGGCGGCGGCCGCCTGGCCCGGCAACGCCCTGGCCCGCGGCAGGAAGGCCACCGCTGCGGCCGGCGCTTCCGGCAACATTTACAAGGAACTCGGCGTGAAGACCATCATCAACGCCTGGGGCACCATTACGCTGATCGGCGGCTCGCTGATTCCGCCCGAGGCCGTCGCCGCCATGAGTGCGGCCGCCGAGCATTATGTGAGCATTCCGGACCTTCTCGAGGCCACGGGCGATCGCATCGCCAAAATGCTGAAGGACCTTCCTGCAGATCACTCCGCCACCGTCACTTCCGGCGCGGCGGGCGCCATCATGAGCGGCGTCGCCGGTACGCTGACGGGAGAGAACAAGGAATTGATCCGCCAGTTGCCGGACCTGACAGGCATGAAGAGTGAAGTCCTCATGCTGAAGAGCCAGCACCGGCACTACGGATACAACCCGCAGATTCTGGCCAGCGGGGTGAAGATTGTCGAGGTGGAATCCGCCGATGACGTCAGCCGGGCCGTAAGCGAGAAAACGGCGCTCATGTTCTTTGCCAATTATATGGACGACAACAGCGAGATCAAAGTGGCGGACTGGGCCAAACTCGGTAAGCAGCACAATGTTCCAACCTTTAACGACTGTGCGGCGGACACGCCTCCCGTCTCGCACCTGACGGACTATAACAACATGGGTTACGACCTGGTCGCCTTCAGCGGCGGCAAAGGGCTGCGCGGCCCGCAGTGCTCCGGGCTGCTGCTGGGCCGCAAGGACCTGGTCCGCGCCGCGCGCTTTAATGGCGCCCCCTTCGCTCCCACCATCGGGCGCGGCATGAAGGTGGGCAAGGAAGAAATTGTGGGGATGTGGAAGGCGCTGGAAGTCTATCTCAGCAGCGACCACGAGAAGCTGACCCAGGAATGGTGGGACCGGCTGCACTACATTTCGAAAGAGCTCCGCAGTTTTTCGGGGGTCTACACGGCGGATCTGGTCCCGCCGATTGCCAATCACGTTCCCACCATGCGCGTCGAGTGGGACACGCAAAAGGTGGGGCTCACCTCGACCCAGGCGCGCGCCTTCCTCGAGAGCGATGATCCCGCCGTGATGGTCGGCGGCGGGCCGGGCGAGAATTCCATCACCATGGCGTCTTTCATGCTGAAGCCGGGCGAGGAACGCATCGTCGCCGCGCGTTTGAAAGCAATGTTCAAAGCCCACAAAGCCTGAACCGCGCGCCTTTCTTAATTTGGGCGGAAAGTGCGTAGCGCTGCCCGCCGGTTTTGCGGTCTGCGGCCCTTGTCTCAACCCGGGAGGGAAAGACCGCACTACGCTCTTCGTAATCCGACAACAAGCAGTGGAAGGGGGCAACAATGCACAGGCGGAAGTTTCTCCGCAACACGGCAGCAGGGCTTGGCGGCATCGTGGCCGCGGGGAAAGTCTCTCGCGCCGCGGCCGAGACCTCCGTATCTGCGGATGAAACGGCATCGGCGCCCGGCAAATCCAGCCTGACGTTTTCGACTGACTTCGAAGGCGGAAGCCTGGGCAAAATTATCAGGGTCACGGACACCTACACGCGCTGCATCCTGCTGGGCGAAGTGGACCAGCTTGGCCGCAACCGGCAGATCAGTTGGTATTATTTCCGGATTGACAACGCGCCCGATTCAGAGCTGACCATCGATTTCACCGACATTGTTGGAGAGTATAATTTTCGCCCCGGGGCCCAGGCCATCACTCCCGACACGCCTCCCGTCTACAGCTACGACAACGAGCACTGGACGCATGTTGCCAAGGAAAACTGGACCGCCCTTGCCAGCAGCATGCGGCTTGGCATCAAGCCCACCGAACGCCGGTTGTGGATTGCCCACGTCGCGCCCTACACCAACCGGAATCTTGCGCGACTGCTGGAATCGATCAAACGCTCGCCTGAACTGCGCTACGAGGTGATCGGCAAGTCCGTCCAGGGCCGCGACATTCCGCTGCTGACCATCACCGATCCCGGCCGCGGCGAGCAGCAGAAAAAAGTCGTGTGGCTGATGTTCCGCCAGCATTCCTGGGAGGGAGGCTCGTCGTGGGTGGGCGAAGGGGCCATCCGGTTTCTGCTGTCGCCGGATCCCGACGCGGCGCGGATCCGCAGGGAAACCATCTTCAAGATCCTGCCCTTGCAGGATCCCGACGGCGTCTCACGCGGCGGCGTGCGCTTCAACGCCTACGGTTACGACCTCAACCGTAACTGGGACACCGACGATCCGGTGAAAATGCCGGAGATTACGGCAGCGCGCAAGGCGATTGCAGAGTGGGCAAACCAGGGCGGGCGAATCAACTTTTTCCTGTCACTCCATAATGACGAGGAGAACGAATACCTCAGCCCGCCGCTCTCGCCAAAGTTCAGCACTCTGGGGCAGAAAATTTACGATGAGCTCACACGGACGACAACCTTTGACCCAAGCCGCGCCTATGAGGCGAGTCCGCCCAAGGCCGCGCCGCCTGCCCCCGGCCGCATGCAGGTCAACGAGGGCCTCTACAGCAAGCTTCACATCCCCGCCTTCCTGGTGGAGCAAAGGGTCGCTTACAGCCGCAAACTCGGCCGCTGGCCCACGGTGGACGATCGTCTGGAATTCGGCAAAGGCCTCGTCAAGGCCATCCAGGCCGCCCTGGCATAGCCGCGTCAACGCGAGCAACGCCTGTTTCCCCGCCCTCTCCGAGAGGGGAGAGGGCAGGCGCGCAACGGGACCGGGTGAGGGGACAGTAAAAAATCAAATTCCGCCACGCAGGGCGAGCCGGGCAGCGCACAGTTTTGCACGAAGCGCAACACTCTGCCGCTCTTGGTTTTTGTAGCACCGGGCTTCCGCCCGGCATGTCAACCAGGCAGTACCCAAACGTGCCGGACTGAAGCCCGGCCCTACGGGAGGCGCTGCGAATTGCATTGACATCGGCCTCGCGCTTTGCCATACTCCTGTGCATAAACCACAGGAGCGGTCATGGCGGAAAAATCGGACATCCTTCAAGGCACACTCGACCTCATGGTGCTGACGACCCTTGCGGCCATGGGGCCTCTGCACGGGTACGGCATCGCCCGCCGTATTGAGCAAATCAGCGAGAACGTGCTGCAGATTAACCAGGGAACCATCTACGCCTCGCTGGTTCGCCTGCTGCAAAACGGCTGGATCAACGCTGCATGGGGCACTTCCGAGAACAACCGTAAGGCCAGGTTCTACTCCATCACCAAGGCCGGCCGAAAACGGCTTCGGCATGAAGAAGAGAACTGGGCGCGCGTCTCAAGTGTGATTGGCCGGTTGCTGCAACTCGCGGACCGGAGATAACCGCATGCTGAACCGAATCAAAATTCTGGGCCAGCGAATTCACGGGTTGTTCTCGCGCCGCCGGCTGGATAAAGAGTTCCAGCAGGAACTCGATGCGCACCTGGAGATGCTCACGGAGGAAAACCTCTGCCGGGGCCTTTCTCCTGAAGATGCGCGGCGCGCGGCCCGGGTACAACTGGGAGGCATGACCCAGCTTCGCGAAATCCATCGCGAAATGTGGGGCCTTCCCTGGCTGGAAAGCTTTCTTCAGGACCTCCGCTACGGCTTCCGCCAGCTCCGCCGCAATCCCGGATTCACAACCGTTGCGGTTCTTACTCTCGCTCTCGGCATTGGCGCCAACACCGCAATTTTCACGCTTGTGGATGCGATCATGCTGAAGAGCCTCCCGGTGGTAAATCCCGGAGATCTCTACCGCCTGGGCGACGCCAACAACTGCTGCGTGCTTGGGGGAATGCAGGACAGTTGGGATCTATACTCCGACGATCTTTATAAACAGCTCCGCGATCACACGCCGGAATTCAGCCAGGTAGCCGCTTTTCAGGCGAGGTTAACCAACCTGAGCGTGCGGCGCCGTGGCACCTCCGGGCCGGCCGAACCCTACATGGGCGAATTTGTCTCGGGGAATTATTTCTCCATGTTTGGCATCAGCGCCTATGCTGGGCGCGCGATCACGCCTGCTGACGACCAGCCAAACGCGCCGCCTGCCGCTGTTATGGATTACCGGACCTGGCAGACGCACTTTGGCTCCGATACGTCGGTGATCGGCTCGACCTTCGTCATCAATATGATTCCCTTCACCATAGTGGGCATTGCTCCGCCCGGCTTTTTTGGAGATACGCTGCGGTCCGACCCGCCGGATTTCTGGCTTCCGCTCGCCACCGAGCCGGTCTTGAACGGGCAGAATTCAATTTTGAGAAATCCCTCGCTCAATTGGCTTCACGCCATTGGCCGATTGAAGCCCGGCGACCGGCCGGCGGCGGTGCAAACCGAAATCACCACTGAACTGCAGCGATGGCTCAGCGCCCAACCCGACCTGACGGCCTATGACCGCACACAACTCAGCAAGCAGCACGTCGTGATCAAGCCAGGCGGCAAGGGCATCGCCAGCATGCAGGACCAGGCACACGACGGCCTTCGGCTGCTGATGATCATCGCAGGGCTGGTGCTGTTGATTGCCTGTGCCAACCTTGCCAACCTGCTGCTGGCCCGTGGCGCCGCGCTGCGCGGTGAAACGGCTGTCCGGGTGGCGCTGGGCGCTCCGCGGTCGAGGTTGATCCGTCAGATCCTTACTGAAAGCGCGCTGCTCGCCGTCATCGGCGGCGTTGCAGGGCTGCTGGTGGCTTACCTGGGCACCCGCACTCTGCTGCTTATCGCTTTTCGCGGGGCGCATTACGTCCCCATTGACGCCTCCCCCTCGCCCCTGGTGCTCGGTTTTGCCTTCCTGCTTTCACTCGTGACAGGTGTGATTTTTGGAGGGGCGCCGGCTTGGGTCATGTCGCATTCCGATCCTGCAGAGGCTTTGCACGGGGCGGGCCGCTCCACTCGTGACCGTTCCTCGCTGCCTCAAAAATCTCTGGTGGTCATCCAGGTGGCGCTTTCCATCGTGCTGCTGATCGGCGCAGGGCTGTTGACTGAAAGCCTGCGAAACCTTGAAAATCAGAATTTTGGTTTCGAACCCGAGGGCCGCCTGATTGTGAGAGTCAATCCAGCTCTCGCCGGCTATAAACCTGACCAACTCCACGGACTCTACCAGCAGCTCGATCAGCAGCTTTCGCAAATTCCCGGCGTGATCAGCGCCAGCTATTCGGGCTATAGTCCCATGCAAGGCGACAATTGGGGCTTCGACTTCCACATCCTGGGGCGTCCGCCGGAGGAGCGGGACGGCGCTTCGTTTGACTGCGTCGGCCCGCACTACTTCGACACCATCGGCACGCGGCTGCTCCGCGGCCGTTTGATCGGCGAGCAGGACACCGCGGCATCGCCCAGAGTCGCCGTCGTCAACCAGGCCTTTGCCAAAAAGTTCTTCCCCAGGCAGGACCCGATCGGGCAGCACTTTGGGATGGGTGATCCAAACCACGCCGGGGATATGGAGATTGTCGGTGTCGTGCAGGATGCGAAATATCAGAGCGCGCAAGAGCCGCCCTACCCGACATTCTTCATGCCCTTCTTTCAAATGACCAACGATCCCAAGCTGGAGTTTCTCAAGATT
>DASSJE010000386.1:0-2738 GCA_035691365.1 Terriglobia bacterium | reverse complement strand
CTCCTCCGCCGCGACGCCTGTATCCACCTCGTACTCGGGCTTGTAGCGCCCACCCTTGAAGTTGGCCCAGTAGTCGGGCAGGCGCCGCAGGCTGGGCTTTTTAGTCAGCCCTTTGGCTTCTTTCTGCCCCTGGTCGTATTCCGCGCGCACCTGCTCCGTCTGTGCCTTGGGATCAGAGCCGATGTCCTCGGCGTAAATCTGCCACAACGGCGGATGTTCCTCGATCGCCTTGTAGAGCAGCGGCTGGGTAATGGTGGGATCATCAATCTCGCTGTGACCGTGCCGCCGGTAGCCGATGACGTCAATAATCACGTCGCTGCCAAATTGATACCGGTACTCCAGCGCCATGCGAGCCACGCGCACCACCGCATCCGGATCCTCGCCATTGACGTGGAAGATAGGAATGTCCTGCCGCCGCGCCAGGTCGGCGGAGAAACGCGCGGTGTGCAGCTCCGGCGGCGTGGTGGTGAAGCCGATGAGATTATTGACGATGATGTGAATGGCGCCGCCAATCGAGTAGCCCTTCACCCCGGCGAAATTCAGGGTCTCCGCCCAGATGCCCTGGCCGGCAAAGGCGGCATCCCCGTGCATCACGATAGCTAAGAATCGCGCCCTGCCGTCCTTTCCCGCGCGAATCTGTTTGGCCCGCACCCGGCCCAGCGCCACCGGATCAACCGCCTCCAGATGGCTGGGATTGGAAACCAAATGGATGCTGATGCTGCGCCCGTGCTCGGTGGTATACACCCCGGTGGCGCCCAGGTGATATTTCACGTCGCCCCCGCCCAGCACGCTACGCGGGTCTACGTCTTCGAAGTTGGCAAAAATTTCCGCCGGCGCCCGCCCGACGATGTGCGTAATCACATTGAGGCGCCCGCGATGGCTCATGCCCAGCACCGCCTGCTCGGCTCCGTGCTCCGCAGCTCCGTCCAGCAGTTCGTCCATCAGCGGGATTAACACCGTAATGCCTTCCAGCGAGAAGCGCTTGCTGCCCAGGTAGCGGGACTGCATCACCTGCTCAAACAGGTCGGCGCGAATCAGCCGCTCAAGAATGTGCTGCTGATCCAGCGCGGGCGGCGCCGATTCCATGCGCTGCTCAATCCATCTTCTCCGCTCCAGATCAGAAATGTGCGCGAATTCCACGCCAATGCTGCCGCAGTAATATCCCCGCGCTTCCTGGGCCGCTGGTCCGCTCAGGTCCAGCTCCGGATGCGAGTGCGGGCGGAATAAGCCCAGCGGGTCAAGATCGGCCTGCAGGTATCCCCAGCGCCGGAAGGCCTCGAAAACCCGTTCCCGTTCAGCATCTTGCGGCACGGAGTACTCCGCCTGCTCCGGCGCGCTTTCTATCTCGAACTTCGCCTCTGCCATAACCATTTAGTTTACAAGATGAGAAAACCTCGCGCCGGGACTCAAACGGCAGATGCTCGTTGCAAGCTGCACAAACGGCAGACGGATTCTCGTGGCGGATGTTTCTGCTCCCTGTTTGAAACTGGCGTACAACTTCCCTGAACCTGTGCAGCATCTTTACACTGATTCGTGTACTCATACGCTTCGTGTACTCATACGCTTTTGGAACTTGTTGCGCGCCGTGACCGCATCACAGCCCAAGCCAGAGCCCGACCCGAGGGGAGCTTCGTCACCTGAGGATCCCGGTGTGTCCTCGCAGCCTGCGGCGACGTCGGAATCTCTGCATCTCCTGTTGCAGGCTTCCGCTACTCTCCTTGCCCAGCCTGACCTGCAGACGGTTCTGAATCGAATTCTGGCGCTTTCCCGGGGGCTGATCGAGGCCGATGCGTATGCTGTCTGGCGTCTCGACGAAGATACGAAAAACTGGCGAGTGCTGGCGTCGCGCGGCTTGTCGCCTGCGTACGTGGAAAGAGCCTCGTTTCCTGCCACGGGTGCGCCCGACCTGCCCGATGAGCCCATTGTTGCGGCGGACGTGCACAGCCTGCCTCTGCTGGAGCAGCGGCGGCGTGGCTACGAGGCGGAAGGCATTCAGTCGCTGGTGGCGCTGCCTCTGCGCATCCAGGGCTGTAACGCCGGCACCATCACCTTTTATTTTCGTCATCCGCGGCAATTGCAGCCCGCCGAGTTGCAGGTGGCCGAACTGCTGGCTAACCTGGCCGCGGCCGGCATCAGCGCGGCTGAATTGTATGATGAGCAAATCCGGTTGCGCGAGCAGGCGGAAGGGCAGCGGCGCCGCGCCGCCTTTCTGGCCCAGGCCAGCGCCGCCCTGGGCGCGTCCCTTGACTTCAGCATCACCCTGCAGCGCGTGTCTGAGCTGGCGGTCCCGGAGATTGCCGACTGGTGCGCCGTCTACGTCACTAACGAGCAGGGCGCGGTGGAACGCACCGCGGTGGCCCATCGTGATCCCGCCAAAATCGCGTTGGCAACCGCGTTTCACACCCAGTTCCCCCCTTCTCTCGGCAGCGGCAGCGCCATCGCCGCCGTGATCGAAACGGGCGAGCCGCAGTTCTTTCCGGAAATTTCCGAAGAAATGATCCGCGAACGGGTGCGCGAGCCGGAGCGTCTGCGTTTAATTCGCGAACTCAACATGAAGTCGGTGCTGGTGGTGCCCATGGCGTCGCGCGACCGCGTGCTGGGCGCGCTGGTGCTTGTTACCGCGGAATCCGGGCGGACGCTTTCGCCTGACGATCTGGAACTTGCCGAAGCCCTGGCAGCCCGCGCCGCGGCCGCCATTGACAACAGCCGCCTCTTTCACCAGGTGCAGCAGCAACTGG
>DASSJE010000385.1:0-6509 GCA_035691365.1 Terriglobia bacterium | reverse complement strand
TAAGGCGTATTGGGCCGCTAAAACGCGTGGGACAAAAAAATTTTATTTGCAGAAACGAAGCCGAGAAGTTGTTGAAAACAAAGGAAAAGGCTACACATGTTAGCCGAAACGAACCCAAAAACGAACCCAAGAAGTCCTTTAGATTCGCACCTGCGGAAAAAACGAACCCGAAACGAACCCAAAACAGATCTGGGCATGTTGTTGAAAACAAAGCAGAGCTAAAAACAATTGTGGCAACCAGCCCAAGCTGACCCGCCAGCCTCCATTTTGGACCATTCCGGGTCAGCGTGCCGCCGCTCAAACGCTGGGCTGTGCACTTCCTGAAGAATTATGATTTAATGTGCGGTCGATCTTGGCAAGCCTATGGGAAAGAATCCTCTAAAGGGTTGGAATCCGAAAGAATGGGTGAGCCTGGCGCCTTACGGGCTGGGTGAGCAGCACCCGAACGCCTACAGGGACATCCTGGAAGCGATTTGGGAGAACCGCGACAGTTTGCGTTATGCCTGGCGCATACTTCGTGACGGCTGCTGCGACGGTTGCGCGCTGGGCACCAAGGGGATGCACGATTGGACGATGGACGGCATCCACCTGTGCTCCGTGCGGCTGCGCTTGCTGCGCTTGAACACCATGCCAGCCATGGACTGGCGCCTGCTCGAGGACGTCGAGCCGTTGCAGGATAAAAGCGAAAAGGACCTGCGCGGTCTGGGCCGTCTGGCGGTGCCGATGGTGCGGCAGCGTGGCGAGAAGGGCTTTCGGCGTGTAACCTGGGACGAGGCCCTGGCCGTCATTGCCAGGAAGCTTCGCCAGACTGATCCGCGCGGGCTCGCCTGGTACCTGACTTCCCGCGGCCTCACCAATGAGGCCTATTACGCCCACCAGAAAGTGGCGCGGTTTATCGGCACCAACCACATCGACACCAGCGCGCGCATCTGCCACGCTCCCAGCACCTCGGCGCTGAAGGCCACGGTGGGCTGCGCCGCCACCACGTGCAGCTACAGCGACTGGATTGGCAGTGACCTCGTGGTTTTTGTGGGAACCAATGTGGCCAACAATCAGCCGGTAGCCACCAAGTATCTCTATTACGCAAAGAAGGCGGGTACGAAAGTTTTCCTGGTCAATCCCTATCTCGAGCCCGGCATGGAACGCTATTGGGTGCCATCCGTGACGGAAAGCGCGCTGTTTGGAACGCGCCTCGCGGATGACTTCTTCCAGGTGCTGCCCGGCGGCGACATCGCCTTCTTCTACGGTGTTCTGAAGTACCTGATCGAGAACAACTGGCTCGACCGCAGCTTTATCGACGCCCGCACGAGCGGCTGGCGGCAGCTTGAAAAGAAAACCCGCAGCCTGCGCTGGGAAGAGCTGGAGCGCGGCTCGGGGCTCACACGTGAGGACATGCTGCGCTTTGCCCAGGCGTTCGGCAAGGCCCGCAGCGCCATTTTTGTGTGGAGCATGGGCATTACGCATCACCGCTATGGCAGTGACAACGTGCGGGCGATTGTGAACCTGCAATTGGCGCGCGGCAACGTGGGACGGCCCCATACGGGCCTGATGCCCATCCGCGGACACAGCGGCGTGCAGGGCGGCGCCGAAATGGGCGCTATGCCGTCTGCCTATGTGATGGGATTTCCAGTGAATGAGGAGAATGCCGCGCGCTTTGCTTCGCCCGACGTCTGGGGCTTCCGCCCGCCGACGTGGAAGGGCATGGGCGCCGCGGAAATGGTGCTGGGCGCCGAGCGCGGCGAAATCGACATGCTGTGGCAGAGCGGCGGCAACTTTATAGATACGCTGCCCGAACCTGAGCGCGTTTGCGACGCGCTGGGCCGCCTGCGGCTGCGCGTGCATCAGGATATTGTGGTGAATCCCACCATGCTGGTCGATCCCGGTGAAACCGTGGTTCTGCTGCCATCGCGCAACCGCTATGAGCAGCGCGGGGGCGGAACCGAAACCAGCACCGAGCGGCGGGTGATCTACAGCCCGGAAATTCCAGGCCCGCGGCCGGGCGAGGCTCGCGATGAGTGGGAAATTCCAGTCCTGCTGGCACGGCATTTTGACCCGGAAGGGGCTGCCACGGCGTTTCCTTGGAAAGATACAGGCGATATTCGGGAGGAAATCGATCGGGTTTGCCCTACCTATCGCGGCATCGGAAAATTGAAGCGCAAGGGCGACAGTTTCCAATACGGCGGGCCGCGGCTGCTCGTCGAGAGTTTTGCCACGGCCAGCGGCAAGGGACATTTTTCTGTGGTCGAATTGCCGCAGGAACAGGTTCCGAAGGGAAAGTTCCTGCTGAGCACGCGGCGCGGAAAACAGTTCAACAGCATTGTGCAGGACGACACTGACCCGCTCACCGGCGCGCGTCGCGAGGACGTGATGATGGCCGCCGAAGACGCCAGGCGGCTGGCGCTGCGCGCGGGCGACCCGGTGGTGCTGCGCAATGAGTACGGCCGGTTCCGCGGCCGGGTGAAGATTGACCGCATCAAACCGGGATGCCTGCAGGTCCACTGGCCGGAAGGCAACGTGCTCATCCCTTCCGACCGGCTGGACGAAAGCGGCGTGCCGGATTACAACGCGGTGGTGGAGGTGTCGCGGCGATAGGCGTTAAGATGGCCGGTTGCCTGCGCAGCGGGCCCGGGCCAGCCGGGGCGCAAAGGCGCTGCCGAATGGACGTAACCCCAGCGCCGGGCGCTGAATCGGGAATCAGGCTATGCACAAAGGCGAAAGATGCCTCCGCGGATTTTTATTTGTTTAGAGGCCAGCGCGGTCTCCGGGTCGCGGCCAGGGCCCACTGATCTTTGACAATTGAAAGCGCTGCACCGGGGCGGCAGGCCGGTCCGCCCGGTGTCAAAGTTTATCCGCCGGCGTTTCGGGGCGCTCCATCGAGCCCGAGCTGTTGACGCACAAATTCGACCAGCTCATCGCTGAGCTGTCCGGGGCGCGCCAGTTGGAACGTCGGCTTGCGGCCGAGAATGCCGGCATCAACATCACGCCAGGAGTGATTGCAATCGGGGGGCCCGATCGTGACGAGGGCGTCGGCGCGCTCCAGATATTTGCGGGCGGATGCCTTGAAATCGCTGCGCGAAGGGTCAAGGACAAACAGATAAAGCGCGGGATCAATGTGGGCAAGGATGCTGTTGCTTTCAATCATCACCCGCTCTTCCCGCCGCAAGGCACGCTTCAATGCCGGAAGCGCACGTTGGAGCTGCCCCTGGCGCACTCGCAGCCAGAGCGAGCGCCGCGCGCCCGCCTCGAGAAATCGCCGGGTGTCGCCGCGCCCTTTCCGTTCCCGCTCTTCAGTCAGTACGAATCCGTGCTCGCCGGGATCGCAGGAGCAGGGCTCGCCATGCAGCGAGCAGACTCCATGGCCATATTGTGTGATCTTCACCGCGGCCCAGTCGGGCGGCCGTACGCGGCGGATCAGCTCCGCCATCACCGACGTTTTGCCGATATTACGGGAGTGCCCGCCAATTATAACCGTCATCATCGTGATTGCCAATTATGTTCGATGACAGGCCTGAAGGTAAATAGTTGGGCCCTGCTGTGCTCTTGGGTCAGCAACTCTAAAGTTAGTAGTAATAAATAATATGATAACTAGCTGCTGATTATCTTGTCGTAGATGCGGCTTAAATCCTCCGCGGAAAAATAGCTGATCTCTATTCTTCCCCGCCGCTCACTTCCCACCACCTTCACTCGCGTCCCAAGCGCACGCTCCAGGTCAAGCACGGCCGCCCGAAGGTTCGGGTCAATGCTCGGGGCCGGCTTGGCGTCCTCTTTCGCTTTGGTGCGCGTTCGCGGAGCGACCAGATTTTCCAGGCTCCGGACGGAGAGGCCCTTGTCGATAACAGCCATTGCCAGCCGCGCCTGGGCCTGTGGTGATTCCACGGCCAGAAGGGCGCGGGCATGGCCGGCAGAGATCTTATCCTCCATCAGCAATTTCTGTACGGCCGGCGTGAGTCCGAGCAGCCGAAGGGTGTTGGTCACGGTTGTGCGGTTCACGCCCAGGCGCTCCGCAATCTGCTCGTGGGTCAGATGAAACTCCTGCTGCAGCCGCTCGTAGGCGCGGGCAATTTCCAGCGGATTCAGAGCCTCGCGCAGAAGGTTTTCGGCGAGGGCGAGTTCCAGGGCTTCAGTGTCGTCTATCTCGCGTATGACCGCCGGAACTCTTTCAAGCCCGGCCTTGGCTGCGGCCCGCCATCGCCGTTCGCCGGCCACGAGCTGAAAGCGTTCCCCAGCCGGCCGGACGAGAATTGGCTGTATCAGACCGCTCGACCGGATGGAATTGGCAAGCTCTTCCAAAGCTTCCTCCGGAAGGTTAGTACGCGGCTGAAAGGGATTGGGGTCGATGAGATTCAGCGGTATCTGGTCGAGCCCAGAAACCGAAGGAGATGACTCAGTTTCCTGCAGCAGGGCGTTCAGGCCGCGCCCCAGCGCCTTTCTGGTCATGGCTTATAACCTCTTTAGCAAGTTTAATATAGCTCTCTGAACCACGGCATTCGGGGTCGTACAAAAGCACCGGCTTGCCGTGGCTGGGGGCCTCCGCAAGACGGACGTTTCTGGGAATCATGGTATCAAAGACCTGGTCGCCAAAAAAGTCCTTCAGGTCGTCTCGAACCTGGTGTGATAGATTCGTCCGCTCGTCATACATGGTCAGCAGGATACCCTCAATTGCAAGCTTTGGGTTGTGGGTCCGCCGAATCCTGATCAAAGTGTCCAAGAGTTCTGAAACGCCCTCAAGGGCAAAATATTCGCACTGAATAGGAACTAAGACCGAATCTGCTGCTACGAGGGCATTAAGTGTAAGCAAATCAAGCGCGGGAGGGCAATCGAGCAGCGTGTAATTGAACCGGTCGCGGATGGGATTCAGCCTCTCCCGCAAGATTTGTTCCCTGCCAGGCTTCGAGACCAGTTCGACGTTGGCGCCAACGAGATTCTTGTCAGAAGTAACGAGTTGAATGCCCTCGGCCGGGCCTGGGAGTATAAGTTCCGCAAGCGGAGCGTCAAGAATGAGTGAGTGATAAAGCGAGCGGCGCGAGGGGTCCTTGGGAAATCCGAAGCCACTGGTGGTATTCCCTTGCGGATCGCAATCGATGACAAGGGTCCACATGTCCTGGGCGGCAAGCGCTGCCGCCAGGTTGATGGCAGTGGTTGTCTTGCCAACGCCACCCTTCTGATTGGTAATTGCGATCACCCGTCCCATGGGTCTTTCCGCTCAATGTGATGAAGTTGAAAAACTATCAAAGTGGGCTGTCTAAAGCAAGCTGAAATGTGATGTTTCACGTGAAACAGAAGAGCGTTTACCCTCATATTAACATGTATATTACAGACAAATAATAAGTTAACTGCTGCTGCTAACCGCTCGATTTCCCACCAGAAGAACTCTGTCGTTACTAAGCGGAATGGCTTCGGGTTCCGACCATTCGATCCCGGCATCTCTTCCATGAATCTCTCGAACCTGCTGCGCTCCCAACCATAGGCACAAGCGGCCTTGATGACGCAACAATCCTCTTGCTTGCGGGACGAGCGATGTCAATCCACCTACCGCTCGCACGGTGATGATATCGAAGGTTTGTTCCCCTTCGCTGCGAACAAACTCGTCAAGCCTGCTGCCAACAACCTGTATGTGGTCCATGTTGCAAGCTCTTGCAACTTCTTTCAAAAATGCTCGTTTCTTTGCGACAGGCTCAAGCAGCACGACCTCCAGCTGTGGCGCGATTAACTTGAGGGCGAGCCCTGGAAATCCTGCCCCGCTCCCTATGTCAAGGAGCCGGCCACTAAGTTGGACTTTCCGGGAAACCAGGAAGCTCTCTCCGAAGTGTCTGGTTACGCATTCTTCCGGCGTCGAAATGGATGTCAGATTAATTTTCCTGTTCCAGCAGAGAAGAAGGTCGAGGTAGACAATGAGGCTTTCAATGCTCTGGTCGGAAATAGGGATCTTGAATGGAGCGAGTAATTCCCGGACGTTGTCCATACTTAGCATCAAGGGGCATTGTAGATGACCTGGTAACCGCTGGCAACTTCGTAGTGCGCAGGAACCAGTTCGCCAGCGGATCCCAGCTTGTCGATTCAGCAGCGGTCGGGTATTACGAGACCTGCGTTTCACGTGGAACATGCCACGGGCACCGATCGGGGCTGGGATTCTGGAGCCTCGATATGTAGGCTCGTACGCGCCCGGCTGAAGCCCGGCTAATCCACCTCCCCGGCAATCACGTTTGCAGCGCCGGCCGCCATGGCTCATCTTTCCGCTGCCGCCGTAACCCAATCGTCTATCGCACTGGCTGCCCCGCACTCGAAACAAGATGTTTTGGCGAATCGCGTTCCGCAATGCGGACATACCGCGCCAGCCTGAAAGGTGTCAAACGCCTTCCGGCAACTGCTGCAGAGCCAATATTCACCCACCGGCGGCGCCACCTTGCAGGACGGGCAGATGAAGCCGTCGCGTCGCGGAGCTCTGGTGCGTTGCGCCAGTGCCCGAGCCTGCCGCAAGCCTCCCCAGCAATAAGCCAGAATAAAAAGCG
>DASSJE010000384.1:0-11066 GCA_035691365.1 Terriglobia bacterium | reverse complement strand
GAATAAAAAGCGAAACGGCTCCCACCCACATGGAGCGGGCCAGGTAGGAGTAGAAGAAAAGGCCCGCCACTCCGATCATCCCGATCACGGAAGTCACCAACAGGCTGCGGGCCCGCCCGATCCAGAACCACAGCAGCGAACGCAAAATCTGCCCTCCATCCAGGGGATAAATGGGGAGCAGGTTGAAAACCAGCAGAACGCCATTAATGAGGGCCAGGGCCACCACAAAGGTATGGACATCGGGCGCGGACCGCCCCCATCCGAACAGCGAACTCATCATCACCAATGCCAGCAGGACGGGCATCAGGATCACGTTCACCAGGGGGCCTGCTGCGATGCTCCAGAGTGTTGCGCCCGGACGTTGCGGGGGCTGCACGTAGGCGATGCCGCCGAATGGCCACAAGATGATTCGATTTGCGCGGCCGCCCACCTGCCTGCACGCGAACGCATGACCAAACTCATGCAACAAAACAATCAAGAACAAGGCCAGGTACTCCAGCACACTCCACGTGGGCGAAGAGTACCTTCCCGCGTTCCATTTGATCTCAAACAACGCGACCAAAAACCACGACCAGTGAAGGAAAACGTCAATACCTCTGAAATTAAACAGATGGAGAGAACGGCTCCTGGTCCCTGCCACGGTTTTGCCTCCTTGTTCCACAAATTGCTGAAACCGGCCAGCCAGACGCGTGCATCAACTTATCAACCCTGAGTCACGCGTCATTGTATTCCAGACGCCTCCGCTCCCCGACTGCGTTCACCGGCTTGGGCAATGCCTTCTTTCGCCCTGATGTTCAGCATTCTTTCGTCGGAGGGGAATCGGCCGGACTCGTGTGTGAAGCACCACATAATCTGGCCGTACCTGATGCGCAGGCCTTGGGGGGCCATCATACCACCTAATGGTCTGCTGAAAGCCGGATTTTGCCGTGGCCCGGCTGTGAGCGGGACTGGCAATGGCCGGGTGCCGGAGAAATTTCTGCCATTGAGGCCATTCACATCGTGATAATCTAGGCGGACGGGGCAATCTTATGGGATCAACGCTGCTTACACCAGCCAAGCCGGACCTGCCGGGGCATTCAAGTCCTCCGCCGGGAAACGGCAATGATGGCAGCGGCGGTGGCGGCAACTCCGGTGGACGCGGGCAGCGAGGCCCATCGAACACACCCCTTCCGCTCGGCGCGTACAGGATCGCCATCTGGATCGCCATTATCTCGATCGCCGTGCTCTTTCTTTCCCTCACCGCGGTGATGGTGGCGCGGGCTGAGGAAACGAACAACTGGATCCACACGGCAGTTCCTCCGCTTTTGTATTTCAACACACTGGCCCTGCTTCTCAGCAGCTTTACGTTTGAAGTTTCAAGGAGGGCGCTGAAAAAGGAATCGGCAAACCAGTTTGTCCTGTGGTTGTACGTGACAACAGGGCTCGGAATCGCATTCATCGCGGGGCAACTTATCGCCTGGCGTGAACTGGCGGCGCAAGGAATCTACATCACCACCAATCCCAGCAGCGGTTTTCTTTACCTGCTCACCGCCGCTCATGGCCTTCATTTATTGGGGGGTATCCTGGGCCTTTTATATTTGGTCCTCTGTCAGCGGAAGATCATCTTTAATACCCGCAAGCGCATCGCCGTCGATATTACTGCAACGTACTGGCATTTTATGGACGGCCTTTGGATCTATCTTCTGGTCCTGCTGGCCGTGAAGCTCTGATCTCCCACCTCACCTGGGCGCACCTCGGTCAATTCCAGCAGCCGGCATAAAGTAAACGGGTGGAGTCCCACAAATGGACAAAATAGTGTTAGAATACCCGGTTTAAACCTCAGGTCCAGGCGCACGCCCTCTGCCCTGAGTGTGAGGGCTGTCGCACTGCCGCGGATCATATTCGCGACTTGAGCGAAGGCGCCGCGGGCTTGGGTGACAGGGGCCATCATCAAACCAGCTGGTTAGTGAGTGCAAAATCCTGCCGGTTTTTGTGCGTCTGTGGCCAGTAAAAAGGCTGATCGGCAAGGCCGTCGAGTTCGGAGAGGCTCCGAGCCCAATGTTCCGCAATCGATGGAACCGCCAATGGAGCCGGGGCTTCCCGTTCCCCGAGCGACTTGCAGGCTTGTATTCGTTTTTTTGTTCATTGCAAGGTGACTCGCAGGGACCTTCCCGCCTCAAATGCGCTGATGGTCCTTATGGCTTTTAAGATATGGTTGCTGCATTCAGGCGTGCAAGAACCGCCTGAGTCGCAGGGCAGTTACGGTTTGGATAGAGTTGCAAAATGAGCATCGCAGCAGAAAACAGAATTCAAGACACGGTATCGGGTGTTGCATCCAGAAGTTTTCGTCAAGCCGTTGTTGGCAGGCTCAGTGATTACTGGGTGCTGACCAAACCCGAAGTCAATTTCCTGGTGGTGATGAGCACCCTGGCGGGCTACTATGTTGCCCTGCAGGGCGCTCTGGATATTTTCCAGCTACTGAATACGCTGCTGGGAACGCTTCTGGTCGCCAGCGGAACCGGAACCCTGAATCAATACATCGAGCGAAAGTCTGACGCCTTTATGCGGCGGACGTCGCGGAGGCCTTTGCCGGCAGGCCGCATCAAAGCGGTGGAAGCTCTTGTCTTCGGGCTCCTGCTGGCCATCGGTGGAGGTTTGTTGCTCTGGGTTGAAGTCAACCTGCTGGCAAGCGTTCTGGCGCTGCTCACGCTTACGACTTATCTGCTGATCTATACGCCGCTCAAGAGGAAAACCGCTCTCTGCACACTGATTGGAGCTTTTCCCGGCGCCATGCCGCCGCTGATCGGGTGGGCCGCCGCGCGCGGCAGCCTCAATGCCGAATCTCTGGTCCTCTACTCGATCCTCTTCCTCTGGCAGTTCCCTCATTTTCTTGCGATCGCCTGGATGTATCGCGAAGACTACTCCCGCGCGGGGTTGCGCATGTTGCCGCCTCACGATGCCGACGGGCGTCTGACCAGCCGCCAGATCATTGCCTTCCTGATAGCCCTGGTAATCGTGAGCCTGGTGCCAACCCTGATCGGGCAGGTCGGGAAGGTCTATCTTTTCGGAACAACAGTCCTCGGATCTTATTTCCTGCTGCACGGGGCGCGTCTGGCACGAAATCGGACCAACGTATTGGCAAGACGCCTGGTGCTGGCTTCTGTCCTTTACCTTCCGTTGGTGTTCGGCTTGATGATGTTCGATAAAATCTGGCTTTAAGCGGTATGGTTTCCTACTTTCCAGCCATCGAAGCGTGTCTCAACACCTTCAGCGCCGTGCTGCTGGCCATGGGCTACTTTTTTATCCGAAAGAAGCAAGTCCAATCCCACAAGAGATGCATGGTGTCGGCCTTTATTGCCTCTGCCGCCTTCCTGGTTTTTTATGTTTCCGATCATTTCCTTCGCGGGATTGTTTACTTCCAGGGGCATGGGGCAATCCGGACATTTTATCTCACGCTGCTGGGGACGCATTCTGTTCTGGCGGCTGGCATCGTTCCGCTCGTGCTGATCACGCTCTACCGCGCCTGGCGGCAGCGCTTCGCGCTCCACAAGCAAATTGCACGATGGACGCTACCCATCTGGCTGTACGTTTCCATCACCGGGGTCGTGGTCTACTGGATGCTTTATCACCTTTACCCTCCAGCCTGAAAAGCTCGGTTAACTATTTGCGCTTCCGGAAAATCCCCAAGCCCGGTTCAGGTGACTTCATTCCCTCGACGGTCTTTGTATCTGCTTCGCACAGAAGCCGGTTTTATGCTTCAATAATGGATGCGGCACGCGGCGGAGCGGAAGGCGTAGCAGGCTTCAAAAGTCTTTTCTTATTCCAAATAACGCACTGAGGCAGATAAGCATGGGCACTTTATTAGCGTGGACGCTGGTATTTCACATTCTGGGCATCGTCTTCTGGCTGGGAAGCCTCCTGGTGGTCACTCATCTTCTGGCTTATGACGCGGAATCGGCATCTCCGGAAGTTCACGAAGTCCTGAACCGCCTGGAAGGGAAGCTGTTCAAAGGCATCGCACATCCCGGGGCCATCATCACCATCATTTCCGGTGGTATCCTGATTTCCACCAATCCACAGTATTACCTCCACGCAGCGTGGCTCCACGTCAAACTGTTTCTGGTAATCATCCTGATAGTGCTGGACGCCATCACCTACATCCGCGCCAGGGCGTTTCATTCCGGCAGGATTGTACTTCGGCGAAGAGAGTGCATGATGTTGCACGGCAGCATCGCCCTGATGTTTATCGGAATTCTGATCATGGTTTTGGTCAGGCCCTTTTAACGAATGATGGAAATTTTCAGTCTCTACCATTTCAATTTTGGATACTTTCAATTTCGGAGGAACCTTTGGCAGCAACGAAAATTACGGTCCGCAGCAACGGCTCGATTCGTATCGAGGGTGATTTTGAAATTGTGGATTCAGAAGGCGGAGTGTTCGACCTTGGTGGACGAACCACTATCAGCCTTTGCCGCTGTGGGCATTCGGAAAACAAGCCCTTCTGCGACGGTGCGCACAAAAGAGTAGGGTTCGAATCTGAAATTAAAGCACGCGCCCTGGCGCCCCCGGTGCCCAAGCCGACCTCTGCCTAGTGTACGGACCCACCGGCCACGGGCGCAGCTCCGAGTGCGCGAAGTCCAGGCAGCCAGTTAGCCAGCCCTATTTCCCGGCCGGCAAACCATGCATTGAAGTCTTTTCCCATGCTTCGAGAATGCCGCCCACCGTCCAGGCCTGGGCAATGCATCCCCGCGGCATAAACGGCGCGTCAGCATCAAAGATTTCGCCCGCCGTCCCCAGGCCATGAGCTTGCAAATGATGGACCACCGGCGCCAGGAATGATGCCGCCGACCGTGGATCATCGTTGACCCGCAAGTGGGCTTTCACGAACGGTCCCAGCAGCCACCCCCAGACGGTCCCCTGGTGGTACGCACCGTCGCGATCTTCCTGGCTCCCTGCATAAGTGCCCTTGTAATGGGCGTCATCGGGCGCCAGGGTCCTGAGTCCCGGCGTGGCCTGCAAGTGGCGACCGACCGCATCGACGACAGCCCGTTGCCTTTCGGGATCAAAAGGACTTTTCGGCAACGCCACGGTGAAAATCTGGTTGGGTCTCAACGAAGCGTCGTTGCCCCCGGGCCCGTCCAGCACATCGAAGCAATATCCTGCCGGAGCGTTCCAGAAACGCCCAAACCCTTTCACCGCCTGCTCGGCAGAATGCTGAAAATCGTCCCCCGGACTTCCCATTTCGTCTGCGAACTCCTTCATTGCGGTCAGCGCGTTCAGCCACAGTGCATTGATTTCGACAGGCTTGCCGATGCGCGGAGTAATGACCTGATCGCCGACCTTGGCGTCCATCCAGGTCAATTGCAGGCCTTCCTGTCCGGCATAAAGCAGGCCATCGCTGCGGTCCAGGTGAATGTTGTAGCGAGTGCCTCGAGTGTAGGCGGCGATAATCTCGCAGAGGGCCGGGAAAACCTGCTTTAGGAACTCCCTGTCGCGGGTGTGGCTCCAGTAGGAACGCACGGCGTTGAAAAACCACAGGGCGGCGTCCACCGTGTTGTAGTCAGGCTTCTCGCCCGACTCCAGAAAGCGATTGGGGAGCATGCCGTCATTCACAAACCCGGCCCAGGCCAGCAGGATGTTCCGTGCCACGTCGGGCCGCCCGGTCGCCAGCGCCAGCCCCGGCAGCGCAACCATGGTGTCGCGCCCCCAGTCGCTGAACCAGTGGTAGCCGGCAATCACGGTGTGGCTGTCTGTCCCGTTCACCTGCCTCTTGACGATAAACTGGTCGCCGGCCAGTGCAAGCTGCTCCACCCATCCCGGAATCTGAATGCCAGGATGTGCCTCGCGGAAATTTCCCAGTAACCTTTGTTCGCGTTCAGCGTGCCGTTTGAGCGCCGACTGGGCATCGAGGTCTGGCCGTGGTTCGGTGCTGGCAACCATCAGAACCGAATCGCCCGGATTCAAATCCACCGAAAAGGTTCCGGCGTGGAGATGGTCCTCCTGATGGTTCATACCGCGGAACGCTTCGGCGGCGAGTTCAAACGCCCGATACCACTGATGGCATTGCTGTGCAACGGCGGCTGAGGAGAGCACATAGAACGGAGCCGCCCCATAATATGCGTTGATGCACAAGCCCCGGTCCACCTTGCTGATCTGCATCTTCCAGTTGCCGGCCCGCGTCAGGCTGTGAAAGTCACGATAATTAACCAGCACTTTCAAACTCAGCTTCGCACCTTGGCTGGCCCGCTCGAGGCGATAGAGAATGTAAGTGGTGTTGGCGCCGTGCTCCATCCAGACTTTCTTGCTCAGCAGCGCATCAGCGCAGGCAAAGGTCCATACGGGGCTCATGCTTTCCAGGTGAAATTCTTCGAGGCGGCGGTAGCCCTGGGGTTCAATCACTCCGCTGCGCCAGCGATTGGTAGCCATGGGATAAGGGCGACCGTCGTATTCGAGCACCTCGTCGAATTTCGACACCAGCAGCGTGCGTCCCAGCGGAGGATGCAGGGCGGCAATCAGAAGGCCGTGGTAGCGTCTAGTGAGCTGCCCGCCCACTGTGCCGGAGGCGAAACCGCCCAGCCCATTGGTTACAAGCCACTCACGCGATTCGCAGGCCTCGATATCGCCACAGACTTCGCGGCCAAAGCTGATGAGAGGAGTATGCTCCATTGCAGTCCTGTCAGGATTATTCATAAGGGCCCCTGTCGGATTTCTGCCGCAATGCCCGCCAGCATGGCGACTCTCCCCACAAGGCTCAACCATAACCCCGCACGCGCTGGGGGTCAATTCCTGGAGTGATTCGTCTGAGAGCGCTGTCCCTTTTGCATCTGGACCGCAGCGTTCCCTCTTTCTTATCGCGGCATTCGTGTGAGCACACGCCCATGTTCTGCCGGGCCTGGCATCGGTACCTTCGCAACAAGTCCTCAGCATCCCTTGCCGCTCTGTTGCAGCAGCTTTGCTACCAGCCCGGTCCAACCAGTCTGGTGGCTGGCGCCGATGCCCGCGCCGTTGTCGCCGTGGAAGTACTCGTTGAAAAGAATCAGGTCGCGCCAATGTGGATCGGTCTGGAACATTTCCGTTCCGCGGTAAACCGGCCTGTGGCCGTCAGGGTCCCGGAGGAAAATCTGGCACAAGCGCTGCGAAATCATTGTGGCCGCTTCCCACAGCGTCAGCATTTGGCCGGAGCCCTTCGGGCATTCCACTTTGAGGCTATCGCCATAGTAATAATGATACTTTTGCAGCGATTCGATGATCAGGAAGTTGACAGGAAACCACACGGGCCCGCGCCAGTTGCTATTGCCACCGAAAAGCCCGGTGGTGGACTCCGCCGGCTCGTAGTCCACCGAATGAGTGTGGCCGTCCAGTTGCAATGAGTAGGGATGTGCCTCGTGGTATTTCGAAAGCGAGCGGATCCCGTAGGGCGAAAGGAATTCGTTCTCGTCCAGCAAGTAATTCAGCACGCGCAGGAGGCGTTCGCGCGAGGGGATGGAAAGCAGGCGCCGCACGCCCTGGTGAGACCTTCGGCTGGTGTCCATCAGGTTCGCCGTGTTGGGGTGGAAATCCAGGAACCACTGCATCCTTGCTTTAAAGCCGGGAAACCGGTTCACCATTTCAGGCTCCAGCGTCTGCACGGCAAACAGCGGAATCAGTCCAACCATGGAGCGGACCTTCATAAAGACGTGCCGCGAGTCCGGCATGTGGAGCACGTCATAATAGAAGCCATCGTCCTCGTCCCATAGCTCCACCCCTTCACCTCCCCTGTTGTTCATGGCGTCCACAATGTAGACAAAATGCTCAAAGAATTTGCTCGCCATATCTTCGTAAGCAGGGTCTTCCTGCGCCAGCTCGAAAGCCATCACCAGCATAAGGAGGCTGTACATGGCCATCCAGCTCGTTCCATCACTCTGCTCAATGGATCCGCCCATTGGAAGGGGCTTGGAGCGGTCAAAAATCCCGATGTTGTCGAGGCCCAGGAACCCACCCTGGAAGACGTTTTGCCCGTGCGGGTCTTTTCTGTTCACCCACCAGGTGAAATAGAGCATCAACTTGTGAAACACGCGCTCCAGGAAGTTCCGGTCTGCAACGCCTCGTCGCTTCTTTTCGATCTTGTAAACGCGCCACGCCGCCCAGGCATGCACCGGCGGGTTCACGTCACCAAAAGCCCACTCATAGGCAGGAAGCTGGCCATTCGGGTGCATGTACCATTCGCGAAGCAGCAGAATCAATTGCTTCTTGGCAAAGTCCGGGTCCACCAATGCCAGCGTTATGCAGTGGAAGGCCAGATCCCACGCCGCATACCACGGGTACTCCCACTTGTCCGGAATGGAGATCAAGTCGTTGTTGTAAAGATGGACCCATTCGTGGTTCCGCCCCTGCCAGCGCTCGGCCGGAGGCGCAGGATAAACCGGGTCGCCTTCCAGCCAGGTCCGGACATCGTAATGGTAATATTGCTTGCTCCACAGCATTCCTGCCAGCGCCTGGCGCATCACACTCTTTGCGTCGTCACTAAGCCCGCCGGGCACAACCGTCCGGTAATATTCGTCTGCCTCCGCGATGCGTTGTTCGAAGGTACCGGCAAACGAACCGCTTAACGCCGCCGGCGCCGGCTCGACGTTGGTAAAACGCAACCGAACCTCTACACCTTTACCCGGATCAATCACCATATGATAGTGCGCCGAGCCTTTCGTCCCCTCGGTCGTATTCGTGGCGGATTGGTCGCCACCCACCAGTGTGTTGTTGACGCCGTCTTTCACGTAGGGTACGCGGTTCTCGACCCCGAACAGACGCTGCATGTTGGTCTCATTCTCAGTGAACATGAAACCTGGAGATCCCGCGCACACGAGCCATCGCGTGCCGTAATATTCGTGTTCCACCTTCAAGACGGCTGCGCCTTCGATGGGCTTGCTTTTCGACACCTTGGGACGATGATCGCCGCGTCCCCACGACCAGCGGTTGCGGAACCAGATGGTCGGCAACAGATCCAGCTCCGCCGCTTCCGGGCCACGGTTCCACGCTGTCACACGGATCAGAATGTCCTCCTCAGTGGATTTGGCGTATTCCACGAAAACGTCAAAATAGCGGTCTGCATTAAAAACGCCCGTGTCCAGCAATTCAAACTCAGGTTCGCCGCGCCCGCGCCGGCGGTTTTCTTCCACCAGTTGCGTGTAGGGAAACTCCACCTGGGGATACTTATACAGAAACTTCATGTAGGAGTGCGTCGGTGTGGAGTCGAGATAAAAGTAGTATTCCTTCACGTCTTCGCCGTGGTTGCCCTCGTTTCCCGTCAGGCCAAACAGGCGTTCTTTCAGGATGGGATCGCGGCCGTTCCAGAAGGCGAAGGCCAGGCAGATGTACTGATGGCGGTCGCAGATGCCGCCGATGCCGTCCTCTCCCCAGCGGTAGGCCCGGCTGCGCGCGTGGTCGTGCGGCAGGTATTCCCACGCCGTCCCATTGGCGCTATAGTCTTCCCGCACCGTCCCCCATTCCCGCTCTGAGAGATACGGCCCCCAGCGGTTCCAGTGCCGGTCATATTGCCGCGATTCTTCGATTCGCTTTTCTTCTGCTGTCATAAAGGGATTGTATCGTATGTCTCCCCGATCGCTCTTCAATGTTGTGGCGCATGCATTGACGCTGGCTCTAGACAGTGCTACAAGCAATAAGTAGGACAAAAATCAAGCAGGGCGGCGGAGAGTCTTTCGTTACCTGTTTGTCTACCGGCTTTCCTGCCCGGCGCAGACGGCCACGACACCACTCCTATGCGCTGCCTGAAGGAGCTGACGATGAAACGACGGGATTTTTTGAAAAAAGGCACCGCCGCCGCGGCCGGTCTGGCGGCGTCACAAAGTTTGCTCCAGCCGCTTACTGCCGGTGAAACGGGCGCGCCCACGGGAAGAACCATTCCCCGGCGTCCGCTGGGGAAAACCGGCGAGCAGCTTTCCATCATCGCCATGGGCGGAATCGTCGTGATGGACGTCTCCCAGACTTTTGCCAACAACATTGTGGCCGAGGCCGTTGATCGCGGTGTCAATTACGTCGACATTGCACCGTCCTACGGCAATGCTCAGGACCGCATGGGTCCGGCGTTGAAGCCTTACCGCAACCGCGTTTTCCTGGCCTGCAAGGAGATTGCGCGGGACAAGGCGGGCGCCCAAAAGGAACTCGACGAGTCGCTGCGCCAGCTCCAGACCGACCATTTCGACCTTTATCAGCTCCACGCTTTGGCCAAGATTGAAGAGGTGCATAAGGCGCTCGGCCCCGGCGGTGCTATTGAAACGTTCGTGGAAGCAAAAAAGGCTGGCAAGATCCGCTTTCTCGGCTTTTCAGCGCACTCGGTTGAGGCCGCGCTCATCGCCATGGACCAGTTCGACTTTGACACTGTGCTTTTTCCCATCAATTTCGTTATGTACTCGCAAGCCCATTTCGGCCCTCAGATCGTCCAGCGCGCCCGCGAAAAGCAGATGGGGATGATGGCGATCAAAGCTATGGCCAAGACACCGTGGCCAGCCTCAGAAAAAAAACATCACCCTTACGACAAGTGCTGGTACAAGCCGGCGGAGCTCCCCAAACAGGCAGAGCTTGCCCTCCGCTGGACACTCTCGCAGCCCATTACGGCTGCCATTCCTCCGGGTGATATCAACTATTTCCGCCTGGCCATGGAGGTGGCCGAGCGCTTCACCCCGGTAAATGAGACCGAAACTAGAACCCTGATGGCCCAGGCCAAGGGTTCGCAGCCGCTGTTCCACCTGGGCTCGGCGTAGCAGTAAACGTCGACGCCAGCCAGCTACTCTTCTTCCTTTTTGTGTGCCTGGCGTGGCACGTATCAGCGACGGACAGTATCGGCTGAACGAAGTGGCTTCTGTTCACCTGCCGATCTGCTGAATTAGCACTTGCAGTAAATTAACCTGAAGAACGCGCCAAGCCCGGTAGCTGGTTTTCCGAGCCACGAGTAGTTTGAAAATGTCTGTAAACATTATGATAACTTTCTTGACCGTCGGCCCGGTCCATGACTATTATTACTGACCGTGTGAATTTATCCACGGACCGTTTACGCGCAGGCCGTGTGGGCGTATCCGGAGATGCTCGAATTCTGA
>DASSJE010000383.1:0-12050 GCA_035691365.1 Terriglobia bacterium | reverse complement strand
GCATGTCGGCGTAGAGGAAGTTTATTACGTGATGAATGGCGATGGTGAGTTGCTGCTGAATGGGAAGACCGCTCCAATTACGAAGGGAGATGTAGTGCCGGTGTTGCTGGGAGAAGTCCACTCATTCCGCAATAACGGTTCCCAGGATCTCGAACTATTGATTATCGGTGTTGCTGCACAGAAATGGGTGCTGGACACCGAGGAGATGGAATGACATTATGCCTCTGCAGCGCAAGGCGAAACAGGTTCAACGTCGGTATGGTTCCGAGTTCAATCCGGCGCTGCAGCATTCGTTGGCGACCGATTAGGGGAAAATAGATGGAGCGGAGAACCTATCTGAAGGCAATGCTGGGAGGAGCGGGTGTGATGGCATCACCAGCGGCAGCGCAAGCGCCGAACACACTGGCGGCGCGTATCAAGCACACCGATCCCAGTAAATATCGAATGTACCATTCGCACCGGAACCCTGGTTATATGGCTTGCCAGACTCCCTCCCTTCTTGTGAGCAGCGATTTGACGACCAACCTGTTCTTTTTGGATCGCTGCCGGATGATGCCTGGAGGCGGAGTCGGCCATCATTTTCACAATCGCTGTGAAGAAATGTTCATCATATTGGGCGATGAGGCGCAATTTACGATTAACGGGCGCACATCCACGCTGAAAGGGCCGGCAGGAGCTCCTTGTGTGATGGGCCACTCTCATGCGATTTATAACCCCTCGAACAGGCCGATCGAATTTCTGAACATCAATGTTTCCGCGGTCAAAGGCCGCTACGATGCCTTCAACCTTAACGACCCCCGTATTGGCGTGCCACTTGATCCCATCCCTGTCTTCATGACCATGAGGTTATATAAGGAACTGCTTCAACCCATGGACGCCTATTTGGGCGGCAAGGGAACGGTGAAGTATCGCCGGGCTCTTCACCCGGAAATATTCCGTACGAACTGGTCCTATGTGGACAATCTTCTGCTGCCCCCCGGCACATCGGAAGGCCGCCATCGTCACATTGGCGTCGAGGAAATCTATTACGTCATGAACGGAAACGGCGAAGTGGAATTGAACGGCGAGACGTTTGCGATTCACACCGGGGACGCTGTTCCGGTACTTCTCCGGGATGTGCATTCGTTCCGCAATAATAGTTCGCAAGATATCGAATTAATGATCATTGGTATTGCTGTGAAGAAATGGGTGCTGGACACAGAGGAAGTGAAATAGTGCATCGGAGCCGTCTCCAGCAAAGGTTCAAGGACGGATATCCTGATTCAAGGTGGTACAACATGTCCAAAGGTGGAAGTTTGCCGGGAGTGATGAAAGTTCTCGCTGGACTGATTTTGGTTTTCGCCGTGCCTTTTGTGCTTGCAGCGGCCACCAGCCCCCTGCAGGTTTATTTTATTGATGTTGAAGGCGGTCAGGCGACATTGTTTGTTTCTCCTTCGGGCCAATCGATGCTGGTTGATACTGGCTGGGCAGGCTATGATGGGCGCGACGCAAAGCGCATTGTGGCAGCGGCTCACGATGCCGGAATTCATCAGATTGATTATCTCGTGATCACTCACTACCATGCCGATCACGTGGGTGGAGTGCCTCAGCTCGCCGCCCTCATCCCCATCAAGGATTTCGTCGATCACGGCCAGTCGGTGGAGACCAAGCCCCAGGCGGAAGCACTTTACAAGGCTTACTTGGAGGTCCGCGCGAAGGGGCGTCACATCCTTGCCAAGCCGGGCTTGCGGATTCCCATTCAGGGGATGCAGGTTATCGTTTTGACAGCGGCAGGTAAGGACATCGGACATTCTCTGCCAGGGGGCGGAGAATCCAATCCTTACTGCTCTGCTCAGGAACCGAAGAGGCTGGATCGTTCGGAAAACGCCCAATCCATAGGAGTGCTGCTCAGCTATGGGAAATTCCGAATGATTGACCTTGGCGACCTTCCGAGCTGGCCAGGCGAGCACGGTCTTGTTTGCCCGGCAAACCGCGTGGGCCACGTGGAGATTTATCTCAGCACGCAACACGCCTACAACGAGTCAGGCGCGGCGTTTCTGGTTGATGCACTACGGCCCATTGTAGCAATCGCCGACAACGGGTCCCATAAGGGCGGAGCGCCTGAAGCGTTACAGGTGATCCAGCATTCACCGGGACTGGAAGGTTTTTGGGACATCCATTACTCCGACTCTGCGGACAAGAATCTCAATGCGCAACCACCCTTCATTGCCAATCTCACGGACAATCCGGACCAGGGATACTGGATCAAGTTGACAGCGCATTCGGACGGCACGTTTACGGTTACGAACCAGCGCAATGGAGAAAGCAAGACTTACCATCCGCGAAAGTGAACATGAACGATTCGTGGCCTCGATTAGCACACGGGTCTTAAATGGAATAGATCTTTGGGAATCATCGAACGACTATGGCGCCAAGCTATATTAGACAATCTGTTTCCGTCCCAGCGGACTGCCGTACCCCCTGGTATAAGAACACCTTTCCAACCTATATGGGAATATTTCTCTGGGTTGGGTTCTATCTGAAGCTTGCCGCACCGACCATTGGCAACGCCAGCGTTTCCGTTTGCCTTTGGGGTTTGCTGGTGGCCGGGGTTCTGTGTTTTGCCCTTTATTACTACGTCCCGGCAATGCTGGGAATGAAGACGGGCCATCCTCTCTATGTGGTTGGAAGCTCCACTTTTGGCGCCACGGGCGGCTATCTGATTCCAGGCCTGCTGATGGGATTACTGCAGTTGGGCTGGGTTGCCGTGGTTGCTTCCGTCTCCGCCGGCTTCATCCTGGCGGGCCTGCATCAAACCTCAAAAGTGCTGTTCACCGTCATCGTGATCATTTGGGTTTACAGCCTCGCCTGGGTTGCAATCAAAGGTATTCGATATGTTGGGCAGGCTGCCAAGTATTTGAACTGGATCCCACTCATCATGATTGTCATCGTGTTTTGGACCAACAGGGGCGGCGTTGTGCATTACACACCTCCACATAAAGATTCTCTTGCCGGCTTTCTGGGCGTGCTGACTATTGTGATCGGTTACTTTGCCACAGCCGGAGCAGCAGGGGCCGATTTCGGAATGAACAATCGCAACCGAAAGGATGTTGTTCTCGGTGGTGTTTTCGGCATCGTTCTGGGGGTTGTGATCGCCGGCGGGCTGCCCATTCTATCCGTCGCGGGGTATATCGGCAGAGGGGCCGGACCGCCAAGTTATGATTACTCCGCTGCGATCTCCAGCGTCAGAGCTCTGGCATCCATCATGTTCTTCCTTTTTGCTGCGGCGTCGATGGTGCCAACGTGTTTTTCGTCCTTCATTGCGTCGAACAGTTTCAGCACCATGCTGCCACAGATCCCGCGCGGCGTTTCGACGCTTGCGGGCGTGACCCTCAGCGCCATTCTTGCCATCACCGGAGTGGCTGCAAATCTCGTGGGTTTCTTCACGGTAGTCGGCGCATCCTTTGGGCCCATTTGTGGCGCCATGGCCGCGGATTACCTTTTTGCCGGAGGGCGCTGGTCAGGGCCGCGCAGGGGAATCAACTGGGCAGGCTATATCGCCTGGGCCGTCGGCTTCCTGGTCGGTATTCCCGATCACTTGCCGGGTGTACCGGCTGCTTGGGTAAGAGCCGACGATCCCGCAATGCTGTACTCGTTCATAGTTGGCTTTTTCATCTATCTGGCCCTGGCCGCGGCGGGATTTCGTCCCCCGGTCATCGGCAAGGAGGAAGAAAGGCCTGCCGCCGCCGTGAGCAGTGAGGTATGAATTCCATAGCGGCCGGAGTATATCAAGCTTCAACACAACCCCGCCCACGGGCTCCGCACGTTTACTGGACTAACGAGCCAACAGCGGGAAAAAGTCGAGGAGGTATTAGATGGCAAGAAGTCTGAAAGTAGTGGACGCACACGCACACCTGGGAGAATGTTGCGTTTTCGGATTGCTGAGCACCGAGGAGCAATTGCTCCGCCGGATGGATGAGAGCGGCGTTGATGCCACGATCGTACAGCCCTTTCCCGGAGCAACGAATGCTGCGGAGACTCACGACCGCATCGCTGAGATGTGTGCAAAACATCCGGGACGCTTCTTCGGCTTGGCAAGCGTCAGTCCCCACGGCGATCACGACGCGTACCGCAGGGAAATTGAGAGGTGTGTTCGAGACCTGAATTTTGTTGGGGTCAAACTTCATACTATTGGCCATGGCGTAAACCCGCTCTCGGAAGACGGCGATCTTGTGTTTTCAACAGCGCATGAACTGGGAATCCCCGCGATGGTTCATACCGGGCCGGGCATTCCTTTTGCATTGCCTTCACTGTGCATTCCGGCGGCCCAGAAATATCCGGGCTTGAAAATCGTCCTGGCGCATGCAGGGTTTTCAGTTTTTTCGGCTGAAGCCCAGGTAGCGGCTTCCGTATGTGGGAACCTGTACCTGGAAACTTCCTGGTGCATCGGTGAGGATATCCGCTGGATGATCTCCACCATTGGCCAGGATCGTGTGATGATGGGGTCCGACCTGACGACCAATGTCCCGGTTGAGGTGGCGAAATACCGGGCCTTGGATCTCGAACCAGAAGTTTATGACAAGGCGATGGGTGGTAATGCCGTCGAAGTATTCAAGCTATCGTCGCGAGGTGAAAATGTTCGTGCTGCACGTGGAACTTCAACTGAAACCACAAGCTGAACAAAAGCTGGAAAAGACCTACAAGGAAACGTTCCGGCCGGCTGTTTCACAGCAGGAAGGCTTTCGCGCTGTCGGCCTGTTGCGTCCTCTGGACAAGGCAAAGGACTACATGCTGACCCTTCTATTTGAAGATCGGTCCCGCCAACAGAAATGGGTGGCGACTGACCTTCACCAGCAAGTCTGGCCACAGATAGAAAGCCTGTGTACTGGGTATGCAGTTAAAAGCTATGACACCGTTTAGGCTGGGGAACGGGTTCATGGAGATGATGTCGTGCGAGGAGGCGGCAACAACAAGCCTCTGACGCCGAATCCTTGCGCCTAGGCAATACCAGATTGTCAGGTTGAATTTCTTGCGGCAGCGCGGGGCCATTCGGTACGGCGAAAGGGGGCGTTGCGGAGGCTGGTCATTTTCCTGGTGCTGCTTGCGTTTCGGCGCCGTTCAGCGCCCCTAAAAACCCCCGCACAGGGTGATCGGCAAGCTTTCTTGATATCTCTTGAGCAGCCTTCACCACTTCGGCACCGACGTTGGGCATTTCCTCTGGAGCAAGCCTGCCGATGGGAGCAAAAATACATACTGCGGCGGCCACCCCGCCGATATGGTTGAAGATAGGCGACGCTACACATCGAACGCCTAATTCATGCTCCTCGTCATCGGTCGAAAACCCCAGCCTCCTGGATTCGGTAAATTGTGCTTTCAGAAGCTCCATTGAGCACAATGTGTTTCGGTTATGTCTTGGAAGGCCCCGGGTCCTGACTAAGCTTTCGACTTCCGAATCAGTTAGATAGCTGATCAACGCTTTGCCCACGGCCGTACAATGCAAGTCGAAATGCCTTCCCACCCAGGAGTCCAAACGCAAGCCGGGGATCTCGGACCGGTCGATAATACGCACCTCAGACCCTTCGCGGATTCCTATCTGGGCTACCATCCCCAATTTTTGGGAAAGAGCCCGAATATGCGGTGAACAGAGTTGTTTCAGATCGGATTCGGCGTCGGTATTTGTGGCGAAGGGCGGGGCATTTGTTCCCAGGAAATAGAGGTGCTCCCCGGCTTTTCGTCTCACAAAATTGCGTTTGGCCAGTGTAGTAACAAGATAGTAGGCGCTGCTCTTTGGAATTGAAAGCCTTCGGCTGATTGTTGTGATCGTCATACCTGTCGAGGCCGACGCCAACAACTCAAGCAAGTTTAGCGCGCGGTCTACGGATGGAACCGCTTTCTTGGTGCTACTGAAATCCATGTCTTATAATTTCTACCCCGGACCACAACGTTGGCTTGTAAAGACTATTACAAATTTGAGTATTGATGTCAAGCGTTACTGTCCCCTTTGGGTCCAAGTTTTGCCATTGAGGATGATGTGCAATAATGGCCACGCCATGCCAAGGTCCAATAGACAAGTCCGGCGGTTGTTGGCTCGTTAGGGTTCTGAGACTTCGGGCATCCCTTGCTCCCTAAACTTGGCGTTGTTTTGATCTTTGACGAATTTGGGAGGCCGGTTGCAATGCTATGACGTATAGCGTGACCCCATAGCGTCATTAATTATTGAGAGTATAGAAAAATCTCTGGAGATGACACTTATGCATGCTTCAAAATCCGCCATGCGTTTCTTTGCAGCCGTTTGTTGCCTTGTTTGTGTTTGTCCACCCTTGCTTCAGGCTCAGAAGGAGACCACAGAACTCGATTTGATCCCGAAGCCTGTCCGGGTGGAGATTCAAACCGGCGCGTTTGAGTTCGGGCCGAACACTAGGGTTTATCTGGAAACCGAAAGCCATGATGCTCATTGTGTGGGCGAGTATCTCTCCAGGCTGCTTTCCGTGCCGATGGGACACCCCATCCCCGTCCGCGCTGGGAAGAACACCGGCCCGCATCACGATGACATCGTCTTTTCCCTCAAAGGTCCCGCCACACTGGGCCCGGAGGGGTACGAGTTGAGGGTCACTCGCGACGCAATTCTGATCAGCGCCCCCAGGGTTGCGGGATTGTTTTACGCTGCCCAGACGCTGCGCCAGATGCTCCCCGCGCAAATTGAACGCGGCGTGCGTGTTGACCAGCCCCTGAAGGTCCCGTGCGTTCGCATTCAGGACAGTCCCCGTTTTGCCTGGCGGGGTTTCATGCTTGACTGCAGCCGCACTTTCCTGAGCATCGCTTATCTTCGACACACGATCGATTTGATGGCGCTCTACAAGCTGAACGTGCTGCATCTGCACCTGACCGATGATCAGGGCTGGCGGCTCGAGATGAATGAATACCCCGAACTGGCCGCCGTGGGTTCCCATTTTGCAGAGCGGTTTGGAGGCGGCGGAGGGTTTTACTCCCAACAGCAGATGCGCGATCTCATTGCTTACGCCCGCAGGCGAAACATCACGATAGTGCCGGAGATTGAAATGCCCGGCCACTCCCAGGAAGTGCTGGCTGCCTACCCTCGACTGGCTTGTCCCATCCCTGAAAAAAAAGAGATTTTCGAGGTAGCGCCGTTCTGGAACTTTGTGTCACAACACAATTTTTCACAGCCCCTTTGCGTCTGTAACGGCAAAGTCTTCGAAATGTACCGGAACGTCCTTGCCGAAGTCACCGCGCTGTTTCCGTCACAGTTCATTCACGTTGGCGGTGATGAAGTACCGAAGGATGCATGGAAGGCCTCGCCGCTCTGTCAGTCATTCATGAAGGCCAACGGCCTGAAAAATGCCGACCAGCTCCAGAGCTATTTTATGAAGCGCATTGAGAAAGTGGTTGCCGCGAAAGGGCGCCGGATGATCGGATGGGACGAGATCCTCGAGGGTGGCCTGGCGCCTGGGGCCGCGGTGATGTCCTGGCGAGGCACCAACGGTGGAATGGCTGCCACCCGGTTGGGGCATGACGTCGTGATGGCTCCAAATCCTTACACGTATTTCGATTACACCTACGACACCACTCCTACGCAGAAAGTCTACTCTTACGACCCGGCGCAAGGGTTTACCTCTGCCATGGCCCGGCACATTCTGGGCGTGGAGGCCTGCATGTGGACCCACATCGCGGTCACGGACCGAGAAATCGATTACCAGACCTATCCGCGGCTGCTCGCGCTTTCTGAGGTCGGGTGGTCGCCGCAACAGGACCGGAAATGGTCCGACTTCGACGTTCGGCTCAGGGGCGAACTCCGGCGCCTGCAAGCGCTCGGGGTAACCTATCGCGACCCCCAAGCCGTCGGTGCCAAACTTGGGGAATGGAGTGAGCGGGACCTCGGGGGTGGCACGCCCCGTGTGTTCCAATGGGACGTCACGAGCTCCATGCTTCCTGCGGGCGAAGTGCAGGTGCAGTTGCGCTGGGCAGGCGGAAAGCATCCCTTCTACGTGCGTTCGGTCGAGTTGCTTCAAGATGGCCGGCAGGCGAGCCAGATTGTTTTCCCGGCTCCAGTGAATCAGGGCAATGACGTAGCAATCGGCTGGCTATCGCCCGGCACGCGCCGCCCCGGCAGCCGCTACACGCTGCGAGTCACGTTGCAGGGGACAAAGGATGGTTCATCAGCAGGGAGCGTGTGGATCATGAAGCCATCGGCGGCTCAAGCGAAAACGGCCCGCCCCTGACCAGCATTCGGGTGCTTGAACTGGCAGGAAATTATTGCGGCCGAGCCCGTGTCCCACAAAAGCTGGGCTTAGGCATTGAGCTTGACCTGAAGGAAGTCGAAAAGTATCGCGTGAATTAAAGCTCAAGTTATTTCGAAATTTCGTTTTCGAGTTGAAGGACGAGTTGGTACGTGGCTACGCTATGAGTGATGTATGCGTCGCGAAAGGACTGCGGGAAAACAGGAGGGCTTGTAAGCCGGTTGTGCATTTCCGGTAAAGCCCGCACTCCAACCCGAATGCATGAACCGCTCATAAAAGCTTGGAAGCAACTCTAAACCCTTCGTATTCGTGCTGGAGTCCTACTGCTTTACATGGTAGAACTTCTTATTGCTTGCCATCGAGTTGATGAGGATTGAGTCGGCCCGGAAGGTCATGCGTATCAGCCTGCTGGGCTCGTTGGAGTATTAGATGAAAAGGGTCTGAATGGGAGGAAGCCGATGAAGGCATTGCTCCAAAAGGGAATCGCGATCGTAGCGGCATTCGTGATGATGAGTTGCAGCGGGAGAAACGGACACCGGCCTATAGACTACTGGTTTGTGGACTCTCTCGTAAAAGTGTTTCCGCAGGACGTACCGGGAAAGAATCAGACAACACGTGCGAGTGTGGAAGGCGCGAGGAATGGACACGTGAGCGTCCAGTTGGCTTTAAGAGCTCCAAGGCTGATGAACGATGTGAACGCTGATGTTGAATGGGTTGACCCTGGGGTGAAGAACAGCATAGGAGTTCAGGTTCGCTACGTCGGATACGTCAAACTTGACAACAATACGCCCGAAACTCCAAAGTCGGAGTTAGTTCATCCGGCACCTGGACTCTTTCCCGACGTGCTCTATGAAAAGTTTCCTTTTCAACTAGAACCTAATACCACTCAGGCAATCTGGCTGACATTTACTGTTCCTGGCGGTGTGCCTCCAGGCGATTACAAGGGTGATGTGGTGGTTCGCGAAAAGAATGTTGTGCGCGTACGAGCGCCGTTCGACCTGCGAGTTGTTGCAGCCACGGTCCCATCCCAGACGCTGAAAGTCACTAACTGGTTCTATTTAAGCGACAGTCAGCTCCAACCTTTCTATGGAGTGTCTGTCTTCAGTGAGGGTTGGTGGAAGCTACTCGGACGCATCGGCCGTGTCCTTGCCGAACATCATCAAAACATGATTGCGACCCCGCTCACGGGATTCTACTTTTCTAACTTTGCGTTGATACAAGCACACGTAGAAAATGGCCGGATCGTTTACGATTTCAGGCGATTTGACCGTTGGGTGAAGACATTTCAAGATGCTGGATTAATCGGCTACATCGAAGGTGCGCATGTTCTGAGGCGGTACCAGGAGGAACCCGGCAGTCCTGTAAGAGTCCAGGTTTATGTGAACAAGAATGGGAAAGCGGTGTTAGAGGGGCTTGACCCTGACAAACCGCGGGCAGAAGCCGGAATGAGGGCAATGCTAAAGGCGCTTTATAACCATTTGAAGGAAAAAGGTTGGCAGCATATTTATTATCAACATGTGCTCGATGAGGTGGGCGAGTCGGAACTGCCTGTTTATGTAAAGTACGCTGCAATCGTTCACAGCGCTATGCCCGGAATTCAAACGATGGACGCTGTCAGTGCCCATCGAAACCTCGATATCTATGAAAAAAGCTGCAATGTATGGGTCCCGGTGCTAGGGTCTTTTGACAATCTGGTGCCCCGCCTTCACGAGCATGTGAAGAAAGGCGGGTCGGTATGGTTCTACACGTGCATGGCTCCGGTCGGTCATTACCCTAACCGGTTCCTCGACTATTCACTTGTCAAAGTCCGACTGCTTCAATGGATCAATTTCCGCTATGACTTGACTGGATTTCTGCACTGGGGTGGGGATTACTGGTCTTCGGACCCCGTCAAGGACACTCAACCCAGATTGGGTGCCGGCCCTGATGCGATCAGATCCTATCCTGGAGATGGGTTTATCGTTTACCCGGATCCGGATCGAAAGACCATCCTCAGTTCGATTCGACTGGAACAGATGATGGAAGGAATCGAGGATTACGATCTGCTTGAAGCTTTGAATCAGAAGGACCACGCAGAAGCGGATGGAATTGCCACACAAATGATTCATTCCTTCACCGATTACATACGAGATCCGGCGCAGTTTCGAAGCATCCAGAAGAGACTGCTGGAAGCCTTATCTGAAGGCAACTGATTCGACCTGAAATCACCTTGCTGGCGCACACACTTCAACCCCACAGCGGGGAAATGATGTGAGTAGGCTCTGCCGCCTCGGCATTTCACTTGACACAGGTTCGGGTGCATGATACGAAAGTAGCGTTGGATAATCCTTTCATATCGGAATAAGACAATAAAGAAATTACCGGGTCGTCGTTCCTGACAATAAATTTTCATCAACTGTCTGATACTTAGGTCTAACCTCGAATAACTTCTTGGAGGCAAAGTATATGCAGAAGAAGAATGTACAAGGGGCAGGCGCCGTAGTGTTGGGACTGTTGGTGCTCGTATGCGTGACGTGCTTTCTCGGGACGCTGCCGGGATATGCACAGCAGGTTGTGAACGCGACGCTATCCGGCACTGTATCAGATCCCAGTGGAGCAAATGTTCCTGGGGCCGAGGTAACCGCCACAAATCAAGCCACAAACAGTATCGTAAGTTCCAAGTCAGACAGCTCAGGAAGCTATATTTTCCCATCTTTGCCTCCGGGGACTTACACCTTGAGGGCAACAAAGTCAGGGTTCCAGACTCAGGTTATGACTGGTGTTGTATTGCAGGTAAATCAGCAGGCCACGATTAACATAAAGTTGACGGTAGGGGCGGTGAGCACATCCGTAGAAGTGTCAGGGGCCGCTCCGCTGGTCCAGACAACATCGGCGAGCCTGGGCACAGTTATTACCGGAGAGAAAATTAAGCAGCTCCCTTTGAATTTGCGGGAGTTCGGAGGCCTGGCAGTCCTGGTACCTGGAACGACCATTGACAACGGCGGGTTTGCGAACAGCGACATTGGCTCACCATTTAGCCAGACCACTTATGTAGCCAACGGGACGCGTTCTGCAAGCAACAACATCTTGGTTGATGGGGTGATGTCCAGAAACCTGACTTTCGGCGGATTTGCAATTCAACCGCCTCCCGACGCAATTCAGGAATTCAAGATTCAAACCAACATTTATGACGCAGCCTTCGGCACATCTGCAGGCTCGACCATCAATGTCGTGTTGAAATCCGGAACGAACCAATTCCATGGAGGCGCCTGGGAATTTTTGCGTAATGACGCGTTGGATGCACGAAACTTCTTTGCTACAACCAGGCCGGAATTCCGGCGCAACCAATTTGGTGGTGAAGCTGGCGGCCCGATCCAAAAAAATAAAACATTCGTCTATGGGAGCATCGAACTATTGCGCCGAGTAGAGGGCAATTCGTCAACTACAACAATCCCTGCGGGGCCGCAACTGTCGGGCAACATGAGTGGAGCATTAACAGGAACGATACAAAATCTCTGCGGCGCTGGGGGACCGTCCAACCTCAATTATGACTCCGGCCAACTCTTTGACCCCGCAACGCTGTCGAACTACGTTTGCCCCAGCGGGGCCAACGCGGGATCGACGATTCTGGTGGGAACTCCTATTTCCGGGAATATCATTACGAACATCGACCCGGTGGCACAGAAATTAATTAGTTATGTGCCTGCGCCGAATCGGACTGGCTTCCCTAATTTCGTGCAGAACACGCCCGTGGTTGAGAATGATTATCAATGGAACGTACGTGTTGATCACACCATCGGGCCAAATGACCAGATATTTGGTCATTATCTTTTTGCA
>DASSJE010000382.1:0-2885 GCA_035691365.1 Terriglobia bacterium | reverse complement strand
AAACCGCAGAGAAGCGCATGGCCAGCAGCCGACATCGGAACCAGAGATGGACAGTGCAATTGGGGGGTCTGCAAAACGAAGCCAATAACCTATTTATTTAGATTGTAGTCTGGTGAGATTGGACGATGGAGCCGAGCAGCGGAATTGGGAAGTCTGCGAAACAAAGCCAACAAGCTGTTTGTTTTCAGCTATGTCGCTCCCAGAACTGATCCACGGACCCACCCTGCCAGAGGGCAGCGGGCCGAAGCCACAGCAGGTCGAGTGGCGCTGGATGGAACGGACGAGCCCGACCTTACCTTCGCCAAGCTGACCAGCCGCTTTGCCCGGATGGGGGTGCCGGTTAGCTGAAGGCAGTAAACGAATGGGCCGAGAACGGAACCCCCGAGGTGGCAGGATCGCAGGGTTGTATTTCGCGTACTTTCTAGTCTAGGATAAGACTAGAAAGTCCATATGCCTACACTATACGTGGAGAATGTCCCCAAGGAGCTTTACGATGCGCTCCGCGGGCGGGCGCGGGAGCGCCACCGTTCCATTGCGTCCGAGGTCCTGGCCTTGCTGGAAGAGAGCATCCCCACCGCGAAAGAGTTGAAAGCTCGGCAGGAGCTTTTTCTCAAACTAGAACGTAACCGGTCCAACAGAGTGCGTTCCGGTACGGTCGTTCCCAGCACCGAGAAAATGCAACGCCAGGATCGCTCGCGGTGAGCGTCCTGGTGGTGGACGCGAGCGTGGCCGGTAAGTGGTTTCTGCCGGCTAAAGGGGAAACGCTCGTGGATGAGGCATTCCGCCTTTTGCGCCAGTATGCGGCGGGAGAGATCCGCTTCCTCGTGCCCGACCTGTTTTGGGCGGAGCTAGGCAACCTCTTTTGGAAGGCGGTACGCCAGAAGCGATGGACGCAGACGTCGGCGGAAGCAGCCCTAGCGGCGCTGCAAGAACGCAAGCTGCCCACCGTTTCCTCTGCGGTCCTGCTCGACCCGGCATTCCGGATTGCGATCGCTTTTGATCGCACGGTCTACGACAGCCTGTATATCGCGCTGGCGGTGCACTCGAAAGCGCAACTAGTCACGGCCGATGCGCGTCTGGCTAATGCGGTCGCGGCGGAATTGCCGGTCAAGTGGCTGGGCGCGCTGTAAAGTTGAATTGATGGCATGCGGATGCGGCGGCAGCTACTGGCGGACAGGGTAATCAGCCCCGAGTTGGGCAAATCGGTTGACTGCCTACTGACAGGAGAGGAGATGAAATAGCAAGTATCAGTTCGCTCCTGCCAGGGCGGATCCTGCCAAACCGTGGCGTGACGACTCACTGATGCGGAGCGGACTCTGCCGACGGCCTAACCACAGCGCCTTCGTGGTCCAAGCACCTCCCTTTGTGCAAAACTGGCTGTGGAGAACAAAGTGCCGGATGAAGATTCCTCCAGAAGGATATATCGCCCCTTGCCCGCGATGCCATCGGCTTGAACCCGTTATATCTCCTACGGCTTCCCGAGGACTTATTGGACACTGCCGCGCTGTGATACTCGTCACAGACAAGGTTTATTCGGAAATCGAGAATTTCAGCCTTGACCAATGTTCGCCGGCTGCAATCTCCACGAGGTGCTGGAGCTATCCAATGTTTGTTCGCATTACTGACCTCATCGTCAAACCTGGAATGACCTCTGAACTCCGGAATACCGTGAATGGTGCTATAAGGGAGATCCTGCTGCGGCAACCTGGATTCCATGGCTAACCATTCTTGCTAATACTCGCGAGGCTCGATCCGTGCTCCTGCTGACCCTTTGGGCAACCATGGAGAGCGCAGAGCGTTACGAACGGCAGGCTTCTGCCGAGGTGCTCGAGATCTTAAAACCGGTACTTGATGCGGCAACCAAGAGACTGTTTTCTGCAGGTCCGCCCGCCCATGCCGGAATCCTCGCATTCCCTGCTGCTTAGGAAAAATCTGGAGCACGGCAGGAACCGCAGGGTTACCGCCACCCCGTCGGACGTACTCCCGGCCATCAGCCGCGAATTCGGCAAGTTGGTTGACTGCTACTGACAGGGGAAGAGACTTCGCGAGAGGCCAAGCCAATGCTGGATTTCTTTCGCTGATGAGCAGCCGCGTCTGGGGCCGCAGCTGTGGCGCTCTTATGTGAAGCTCTGCTTCACCCAGCGCTGACTCAGAGGCCCCTTCAACAGCTGGCATTTTGCCCTGCGCTAGTGAAACAGGCCAGAGTCAATCGCCGTCTTGCAGAGCCGGCGGCGCGGTGAGTATTTCCTCGCCGGCGGCGGGAAGATCGAGATTCTGCTCAGCCACCTGCGGGCGAGCGACGGGGCTGGGAAGGCGGGCGAGCCGAGTTTTCGAGTGCGCTTGGGAAGGGAGTCTCTCAACGTATAGGAGCGCGAGGTAAATGGAGACACCAAGCAGCGTCGCTCCGGCGCAGATACAAGTTAGCCAGAAGAGAAGGGTACGAAAGAACTCCAATACAGTCTCCAGGTGAAGGCCTGGTTGTCCCACGGCTCACCCCCTTTTGGGGTGGCAGCCTGCAACACTCGATCAAGCTAGATCAAGACACTGGCCCTCCCTGCGGCCCCATTTTTTCCTCCATGGCTATCCCATAGATACTGGGCAGCTTATAGTTGCCTTTTGGTGGGAGGAGGAGGACCCGCCTGCAATTATCATAGGTTTGTACAACCCGAAAGGGGACGTGTGGTAACCCAGGCTAGCTCAGGGGACAGGGTGCGGTTCGGCGCTTTTGAACTGGCCGTGCGCACTGGAGAACTGTGGAAACATGGTGTGCGCCTGCCAATCCAAGGCCGCCCGGTACAGGTCTTGGCGATATTGTTGGAGCGGCCTGGGGAAATGGTGAGCAGGGAAGAACTGCGAAACCGACTGTGGCCGGCGGACACCTTCGT
>DASSJE010000381.1:0-3404 GCA_035691365.1 Terriglobia bacterium | reverse complement strand
GTCACCCAGCAACTCCTCTTGTGTAAATCCACTCCAAGATATAACTTCTCCATCGGGGGCTCTCCTTTCGAACGTAAGATTTAGTCATACAACCAAATCCTACTCGAATCGAGCCGCCCCCTTCATGACATCAGACGCTTGGTTTGTAGGGTCTGCGTTCTCGCGAAGCGAGAGGCTGTTGCTTCTGTTCATTCGAGTCGATCCAGTGCAAGTCCTGCAAAAAATACCATCGCCAGCTCGACCACGGCCAAACACCCGGCGAGCCGATCGCAGAGACAGAAACCGCCTCTGCGCTAGCCCCGTGGAATCCGGGCAAATAGGCGCCTCCGTCATTCTGAGCGGAGCGAAGAAACACCGCATTTAGGCTTTTAACGCAAATACTGTGATCCTTCGCTCCGCTCAGGATGACGGTTGAGAGGCCCAGGATGTCAGTTGAGGGGCTCAGGGTGACAGCGCAACGGCCCCGCCCGATCCGTCATTCTGTGCCCTTCGGCATGCCCAGGGCAGGCTCCGCGAAGAACCGCGGCATTACTCTTTGCCAAACCAGCCTTTGCTGAGGTCTTTCCATGTCGGATTTTCTGCGATGATCAAGGCCACTTTCTTTGCGCGAAGCCACCCTTTAATCTGCTTTTCACGTTGGATAGCGTCACGGGCGTGATTGAAAGTCTCAATGCACACTAGCCGGTTGATGTTGTACTTGCTTGTGAATCCGGGCGTCAGCTTGTGCTTGTGCTCGTAGACCCGGCGTTCCAGGTCATTCGTGACTCCTGTGTACAAGGCGCGGTACTTGCCGGCCATGATGTAGACGTAAAAGGTTCGCATGGGCGTTGATTATAGACGGAGCTACTTTGAATACCAACGTAGAATTCAGTGCATCGGGGGAAAAGGCAAATACAGGGTTCCTTCGCTCCGCTCAGGATGACAGCGCTACACCGTTGCCCGGTCACGTCGTTCTGAACGCAGTGAAGAATCCGTGCATTTGGCGGGTCGAGCATACGTTCCGAAGTTTGGAATGTATGCGATCACAGCACGGAAGTCGATGGTCAACAGCCCAGCTTTGTTTCCACGTCGAGAATCGGAGCCCGCTCACGGGCGAACCGCCGAGAATCGAAAGCCTCGCTGATCGGTGGTGATGGAGATGCTGGTGAAGCCGGCGGACTGGAGACGCGCGGAGAGCGGGAGGCTCTTGTTGCGCTCATGGCATACGATCCATGGCGATGACCGAGGCATCCTCCCCGAGGATCAGCGACTGCTCTTTAACTTTGCCTGAATCACTTCCGCGATGACGGCGGCGTTGGAATGTTCGGCGTCGCGCGCGCCGAACACGAGCGTCATGCTTCCCTGCTTCGCCAGGCCGATGAGCCGGTCGAGCACTTCCTTGCGGGGCGATTCCGCAAGCTCTTTGCGAAAGCGTTTGCGAAATTCCGGCCATTTATCAGGTTCGTGCCCGTACCACGTTCGCAGGGCCTTGGACGGGGCAATGGATTTCTCCCACGCGCTGATTTTGAGGTCGGCTTTCTTCACTCCGCGCGGCCACAGGCCGTCCACCAGGATGCGGGTCCCGTCGCGGGCGCCCGGCTTCTCGTAAGCCCGTTTGATTTTCACCGGCATCTTGCGCCTCCTCTCTTCTAATTCTAAACCTTGAGATTGTGAAGATAATCGTAACTGATCTTGATGGCCTGGAAAATCGGGCGCTCGGCTTCGTCCTGCTCGACAAAATAGTATTTCAGACCGCCCTTGGGCGCCGCCTTGAATATCCGCTTCCAGTTGATGATTCCCACGCCCACCGGCGCAAAAGCCGCGTCAGGAGTGGGGCCGGTGGCGGTGGGCGGATAATGCTTCCGCTCGTCCTTGATGTGCAGGACCGGAAAGCGCCCCGGGTATTTGTTCATGTAGGCTACAGGATCGTAGCCCGCGCGCGTGACCCAGAAGCAATCCATCTCAAAACAGACCAGGGCCGGGTCCGTGCGTTGCAGCATCAGGTCGAAGGCAACGGTGCCGCCGAATTTCTCGAAGTCCCGGTTGTGCGTGTGGTATCCGTATTGGAGGCCGGCTTTCCGGCAACCCTCGCCCGTTTTGTTGAAGAACTCGGCCGCCCGCTTGTAGCCGTCCATCGAGTGCCGGTAGGATTCCGGAACCGATGAGAGCACAACATAACTCATGCCCAGCGTGTGCGCGGCGTCGGTCACTTGCGAAAGGTCCGACTCGAACAGATCGTAATCAAAATGGCCGGCAGCGGTCTTCAGCCCGAGCTGATCAATCAGTTGCTTGATCTTCGGGACCGGCTGGTTGTGAAAACCGGAAAACTGCACCTGCGTGTAGCCGATGGATGCCACCTTGCGCAGCGTCCCGGCAAAATCCTTGTCAAGCTGCCTCCGCACCGTATAAAGCTGCAAACCGACCGGAATCCCGTAAGGGTCGGCGTATAAATCCAGTCCTCCGCCCGCGGCCACCAAAGCAGCCGAAGCCACAGCGCCGGTCCGGAGAAAATCCCTGCGGTTCATAGGACTCATGAAAGCACTTCCTCCTTAAAAAATTGATCAGTTCAGAAAACCAGCGGAACACAGCCACTGAACAAGCAGACGGAAACAAACACACAGCATTGCCGCTCTGCGTGCAGTTCCTTGTTATGTCAGGACTTCCCCGCCCTGGCCCAGATCATATCACGCCTTAAAGATGCTAGGATACAGGGATGAAAAGCGGCGAAATAGGGCACGTGCTGGACTTAGACATCCGGTACATGCGGGAAGCCCTGCGCCAGGCACAGCGTGGCTATCGTGAGGATGAAGTGCCGGTGGGAGCAGTCGTCGTGTGCAAGGAAGAGATCGTCGCCTGCACCCACAACCGTCCCATCCATCTGAACGATCCTTCGGCGCACGCCGAGATCCTGGCCCTTCGCCGCGCGGGGCGCAAGCTTGGGGACTACCGCCTTCCAGGCTGCACGCTGTATGTTACAATCGAGCCTTGCGCGATGTGCGTTGGAGCCATCGTCCAGGCGCGCATTGAGAGGCTCGTTGTAGGAGCTATGGACCCGAAAGCAGGCGCCTGCGGGTCAGTTCTCGCGGTGCTGAACAACAGACACCTGAATCATCAGGTCGCGTTTGACAGCGGAATTCTCCAGGTAGAGTGCTCAGCCATTCTTCGGCAGTTCTTCCGTGAGCGCCGAAAGTCAAACCGCTCGGGAGCTTGAAAAAGACCGGAATTATCGCGGAATATTAATCACATAGCCACAAAGACCACGGCCACGCCCTTGCGGAGAGGTACCGAAGTGGTTATAACGGGGGCGCCTCGAAAGCGTCTTGCCTGCCAAAAGCGGGCACGTGGGTTCGAATCCCACCCTCTCCGCCAGCATTTCTCTATTCATCAGATTGGCTGGTAATGGCCTACAAACTCACCCGACGCGA
>DASSJE010000380.1:0-3196 GCA_035691365.1 Terriglobia bacterium | reverse complement strand
TGATCACCTTCCTGAAATCGAAATTGCCTGAGGAACTCCTTGCGTCCCGTGATTTCAAAATATCGAATAGGTCTCAGCGCCTCGGTTGCCTCACTTCAGTACCTGCGGGCGCGCGATGGTCGTAGGCAACGCAGGTTGTCGCATCGCAGAAAGACCGAAGATCACTTTGCTGGGCTAGCAAGGCGTGCGCGCAGGCAGTTCGAGGGTATGTTTACAATGTGGTTAATAACTTCGAATTATGAGAGGGGGTGACGATCTATGAACCCTGCGGGCCGTACCCGCGCTGATCCGGCGCGGCAGTACAACAAGCCAAGGACGAATATTGACCACCGTGGGCATCTTGTTTAGTATCAATACGGAAGTGCACGTGGGCTGGTGTCCGCCCGGGACTTCAAATCCTGTGGATCTGCCTCTGGTGGATCGGTCGGTTCGATTCCGACACACTTCCGCCAACTTCTGCAATCGAGTTCATACCCATGAGTCCCAGCAAGCCGCCAAAGAAAAAGCCGTTCAAGGGATGGAAAGAAGTGAAGCGCCAGGCGCGCGAACGGGCAGGCCAGCCGCCCCCCACCCGCCGCGAAGAGGATCCCCGGCACAAACTGCCGAAGCATAAGAAACGGGAAAGGGAAGAGGCCGAAGAGCAGACTGGGTAAAGACGAAATCGGAAGTAGGAAATAGGAAGTAGGAAGTCGGGTGTCGGGGGAAAACATTTGCGAAGCTGTCTGCCCAGCCAGGCCCGGAGGGCCGAAAAAATTTAGCCCACGGCGCAAGCCATGGGAAAAACGCAATGCCGGGATTCTTCGCTGCGCCCCGTCCCGTCCGGGACAGGGCTGCGCTCAGAATGACGGCGTGGGGTTGCAGGCTGCATGTGGCATGGCCATCCTGGCCATGTTCTTCACGGGCAAGATGCCCGTGCCACAAGAGCCGCCCAGGCCCGGAGGGCCGAAAGAATTTAGCCCACGGCGCAAGCCGTGGGGCTCGATTGGCGTTAAAATTCTCCCGAGCCCCGGCAGGGGCGAAAGACAAGCTTTGGTGCAAAGGGGCGTGAGTACAACCAAATGCCTCTCGCTTCGCGAGACCGCAGATCCTAAAAGCAAGCGCCAGCCGCGTTTTTGAGGCCCCCTGAATTTTCTCAGGGAATGTATATCGCAGACCGCAACTTCGGCGAATTGCGCTTGTATCCACCTGCTCGGCACTGTCAGTTTAGCTCACGAGCGGCCAGACCTGATATGCGGCGCGATGGCCCTCGGCCACCGCGAAGGTGTGATCCATGCGGCCGAAAAGTTCCGTATTGGCGAATGCAATTCTGCCAAAGGGAGCGTTACGCAGCACGGCGCGCGGCGACGGTTTTCCCGCCGTCCCGAAGAAAAAGCCGGGAGCGGGATTGAGGAAAGCATGCCCCCAGCGGTTCAGGATGATTCCGGCGATGTCCCGTTTGGTGTCGAACCCCGAACGCGCAAACATGGCTGTGAATTCCTGGCGGATCATGTGTTCGTAATCCGCGAACGGGGTGGAGAGCATCTCCATTCGTCCCTTGACGCCCTGGTCCCTGGTGGACAGCCCGGGATAGAAGTAAGGCGCGTAGAGCGAAAGCACCGTCGGCGAGTCGGGCCCGATGGTCTTGACTTCGCTGCCGAAGGTTGCGATCTTCCGGACCTCCGTCCAACTGCCCAAACCCTCAAACCACTGGCCACCCGAGACCCCAAGTTTGTAGAGGAACCGCCAATTGCGGACGGCCACATTCGCCACCAGGCAGGCAGAGCGATGGAATTGAGTACAAGCTTCGCGATGGGTCGAGGGAAGGTCCCGCACAACGTGAGAAGTAATCCAGATGCCTCCGGCCATAATCACGGTCTGAGCTTTCAGCCGATAGGTTTTGCCGCCTTGCGTATAAGCGACCCATACAAAGTCAGACCTTGAAGGTTCGGTGTTGTGCTCGACGCGCACGGCGGTTGAATTGAGCCGGATACGCACAAGGTTATGGGGATGATCCAGTGCGTCCCAATTGACCCTGCCCCGGCATACGCCCTCCAAGGTGGGCGGCCCGGAAATCGCCCGGGGGATTAATGTCTTCACGAGGTGTCTGCCGATCCCAGCGACGCCGCCAGGAAAGGATTGCCACTCTCCTTCCTCGACACGCATGATGTTGGCGTAGTCGCAATAGGCAGACACGGCGTCGGGGCCCAGACCCAGGGCCTGGGCGTACCGGTTCGCAACGAACATCCGAATCATCTCGCGGCTTATCCCGTAGTCCTCAACGAGCCGGTCTTCAGCCGTCATGCTATCGAGACGCCGGGATTCTTCATCACCGGCATAACCAATCGAAGTTTCGTGGCGAGGATTACTTCTCCATTTTCGGAGGTCGGCACGGATGGCCTCTGGCAACGGCGCGGCGTCGAGGCGGTTCCAGAAGTCGCGTATCCATATTCCTGGCTGCTGGCCGAATTTCGCCCCGAAGTAAAAACCGAATGTCGCGGGTGTCGTCAGCCATTTTGTATAGCTGCACTTGCTGAGCGGCACCTCCGGGTCGGGGCCAGCCCAGGTCTGATAGCGAACTGACTTCCAGTCGAATCCGATCCGGTCGTAGAACTGGGCGATCATGCCGTCTCCGAGCGGAGCGACCCACAGATTCGAACCTTGAGGAGCCATCAGGCGTTGGCCATCGACGATGAACTCATTCCGTTTCGCCTCGCCTCCGAAGATGGGGTGATTTTCGATCACCAGGCACGTTCTTCCCGACCCGATCGCCTGGTCCTGAAAATAGAGGGCGGCGGCCAGTCCGCTGATGCCGCCTCCGACCACGACACAGTCGAATCGCTCGCCCGTATCGATGGTATCGGCAGGGAGTTTGTCGAAACTTCCGTCGCGGACGGAGTGGCCGGCGAGCATGACGTCTTCCGGATTGCCGTTCGAATCCCGGTAGTCGCCCTCGCCCGTGTAGCCGCCCCACGCAGGCCTTTGCGCGAGGATCTCGGCGGGGGAGAAGGGACAAAGTAATGCGCCCCCTGCGGCCAGCAGCGTTCCATTCAGGAAATCCCGCCGGCAAATTCCGGGCGTCAATCCCAGGGATTTGCTCGATTGACCGTCTTTTCCCTTCATTGTACGAAAATCCTCCGCGCTTAATTCCTTCCACGGAATTATTGACGTTACATTGGGCGCGCAGTGACCAGAAAATTCCTGGCTGGCGCACGCACCC
>DASSJE010000379.1:0-29976 GCA_035691365.1 Terriglobia bacterium | reverse complement strand
GGCGACCTGTTTATCCACTCGCTCACCGGCATCCACTATTCGCTGGACGTCACCGCGCCTCCCACACGCGCCGCCACCATGGGCGGGCTGTTCCACTGGAAGGAAGGCCGTGACGTTCCAGACGTCATCACCACCGTTTATGAATACCCCAATTTCCGCGCCACGCTGCGCGTAACACTCAACACTAGCGATGACGAGATCTACCGCTTTATGGGCACGCGCGGCATCATGGAAATCCACGGCATCGAAAATCCCAGCGGGTTCACCATCTGGCCGCAGGACCGCGAGAACCACAGTCCCTGCACGCCCGCCTGGCCGCAGCCGATGTCGAGCGATTACGCGAAAAAGTGGCACGCCGAGCATGACACGCCACCCGGCGAGGCCAAGCCCATCGAGGCCAGCGGTTACTACGCTCCGGAAAATTACAACGACACGCGCGAGCACCTGTGGAACTTCTTCCAGTCCGTCAAGACGCGCCGGCCGTCGGTGGAGGACGCCGTCTTCGGCAACAACGCCGCCATCGCCTGCCACATGGCCAACTACGCCTACTTCAATCACGCCATCGCCGTGTGGAATCACGATGAACGCAAGCTCACTTCCGCGTGAGCCAAAGGCGGAAGGCCAGGCTCCGTTGAAAGGATGCCGGCAACTGATCGCGCGCCGACCGGTGAGAGGGTAAAGCCACCGCCGGCCGGTCTGCCTCGGGGAGCCCGTTTTTTCGACCTTATTCACGCCATTTTTGATTGTCTCCGGCTGGTTGTTCAGTTGGCTTTTTGCCGACCCGCCAGTCAGTGGTTTTTTGCGGCCCGCAGAAGCCCAATTTTGAGCGCCGCCTGGGAAGGCAGGAAGCAACAAACGGGCCGTCGATATCATGGCCTTCTTTTGTTTCCGCGGACAAGGTCACTTGTCGGACGAGATACGAAACAGGGGCCTGGATGCTGTGCCGGCGGCCCTGTAGAGTCTGTGTGCGAACTTGATTCTTCGTTGATGCTTCACCATCTGTATTGTGTGCGAGATCGATTGATGATCGGGGATTCAACCCGCGTTGGGCACTTGCGGTTCCGGGCCGGTTCTCCCCGGAGCAAACAATCGTTTCGCCGTCAGGTCTTCAACCTTACTGAGCACTTCCGTGCGCTCTTTGAGTCCGATTGGAATCATTTGGAGAAGCTCCAAGCCTTCGCCCGCGGCAACCAGCGGCGGACGTTCCGGCAATACTCTTCGTAATCCGGCCCAAACTTCCTACGGAGTGTCGGTTCCTCATATAACGTCACGAAGAGATGGACGGCGAGAGCGGCAGCCCCCGCCGTGACGATGCCCGCCAGACTCGCGTGACCCAAAACGAGCCACAATCCGATCCACCCTGCGGCGGCGCCTACGTATATCGGATTGCGCACGTGGCGGTAGAACCCGACGACAACCAATCGCATTGGCGGAGCAAACGGGGCAGGGCTGCCGCGTCCCGTGAATGCGAAATCCCACACGCAGCGAAGGGCAACAGCGAATCCGAACACGGCTGGAATCGCTGCAAGCCATCGCAACATTGCCATTCCACCCACGTCCACGTGAAACCCCAGCCACCGCGGCAGGAGCCACAACCACAATGCGAAAAACGCCGCACCCGCAGCCAGGGAGGCGAGTGTTAAAGGCGAGCGTGAAACTGCGGAATCTTCACTCGCCATGAGTCGTTCGCTATCCATTGCGTCTCCGAGCCCTCCCAACCAAAATGCGATCAGTCAGCGCGCGAATTCGGTCATTCATACCTCAAGGCGACCATCGGGTCCACTTTGGTTGCGCGCCGAGCGGGAATGTACGTGGCCACAATGGACACGAGGGCCACTGCCGCCGCCGCGACGGCGAGAGCTCCTTGTCCTCCTGTGAACCCGCTGCCGTACATCCCCGCAAACAGTTTCGGCAATGGGAACGAGAGAGAAATGCCAATCGCACATCCGACCAAAGTAAGCAGCCCACCTTGTTTGAGAATCATCTGGAGCACATCTGATTTTTGAGCGCCCAAAGCCGTTCGAATGCCAATCTCGTGGGTTCGCCGAGACACGGAGTAAGCAATGACACCATAAATGCCTATCGCTGAAAGAAGCAGGGCCATTGCGGCTAAGGCGCCTAGCAGGCCGGTCGAGAATGACTCTCCCCCGACTAGTTCTGTCTCGGCCTCTTGCATTGTCATGAGATGCTCGACAGGTTCGTCCTTATCGACGGACCATACGGCGCGCCGAAGCAGGGGCGCGCACGCAGCGGCGGCATAATGCGTGCGCGCCACAAGCGCCATGTTCAGCGAGGGATGCTGGGTGTACGGCTCGTAAACTTGGGGATCATTGTTCGGCTGTCCGGGAAACTCGTTGACATTCCCGACGATTCCCACAATTTCCGCCCATGCGGGCTCGGTTGTCTTAACAAGAACTCGATTTCCAATCACGTTGCGGTTGGGAAAATATTTCTCTGCAAATGCTCGGCTCACGACCGCAACATTTGCTGAACGAGCATTATCCAGGCGGGAGAATTCGCGTCCTTTGAGAAGAGGGATTTCCATGGCCTTAAAATATCCCGATCCCACAACGTAGATATGAGCTGTGGCTGAGTTGATCCTCCCCCCAATCCTCACCGTCTGCGATCCCCAAATGCTCAATGGTCGCGGCCACGCAACAGAGGCCGACTCAACGCCGGGAAGGTTGTGAAGCTTCTCAGTGATGTTACCGAAGAATTCTGCCTGCTTGGACGTATTCCCATACCTTCGGTTTGAAAGAGAAACCTGGGCGGTGATCAGGTGCTTGGAGTTAAACCCCAGATTTTGGTCCTGCATTGCAATGAAGGTTTCAACAAACAGACCCGCTCCGACGAGCAAGACAACACTCAGCGCGATTTCACCCGCTACGTAAACGCTTCGCATCCTGCTGCTGGCAAATCCCCCTGTCCTCGACCGACCCCCTTCTTTGAGGCCAGCCACAGGATCGGACTTCGAAGCATGCACCGCTGGCGCAAGACCAAACAAAAGGGTCGCACCAAGAGTAATCGCGATGGTGAACCAGAGTGTAGCGGCGTCGAGACGCAAATTGCGCGAAAGGTATAAGGCATAGGAATCCCAAGTGATGGCGGTACGGAGAAACCTGATGCCCCAAAAGCCCAAGACTGCCCCTAGTCCGCCACCAGCTAGACCAATCAGCAGCCCTTCCGTCAAGAGCTGCTGAATGACCCTGACACGCCCGGCGCCCAGCGCTACACGGAGGGCCATCTCCTGCCTGCGGCCGTCGGCGCGTGCCAGCAGCAATCCCGCAATATTTGCGCAGGCGATCAGCAACACAAAGCCGACGGCGCCCATCAGCATGGTAAGGCTCGCCTCGACCTGGGCAGCCCTAGTCATGTATTTCTGCACCGTAAGAGCCGAGGCTCCGTAGCTCTTTTCGATTTCTGGCTGGCTTTGCGCGATGCGCGACGCGATTGCAGCAATCTCTGCCCGCGCGCGCTCCGGCTTCACGCTAGGTCTGAGCCGTGCAAACACGTAAAGATTACGGAAACTCCGGTTCGCTTCGCTCAGGTCGTTGGCGGTGAAAACGACGGGCGTCCACAGTTGCACTTGTTGTAGCGGCGTGTCCGTACCAGACGACATGACCCCAATCACCTTATGGGGCTGGTCGTCAATTTCCACCGTTCTTCCGATAACGTTGGGGTTTGAAGCGAAATGCTGCTTCCAAAATCCGTGGCTTAGGATGACCACTGCGTTGCGGCCCGGCTCATTTTCGGAGAAAAGAAAATCTCGGCCAATCGCTGGCGATAGGCCAAGGACGCGGAAGAAATTTGCCGTCACCTCAGCGCCAATTAAATGCTCAGGTGAGCCAGTGCCGGTGAGAGTGAACCCATGATCGGCGTCAGCCGCCATGCCGTCGAAGACATCATTCTGCCTTTGGAAGTCAATAAAGTTCGGCGCTGAAACCAGAAGGTAGTTGTCGCTTTTGGCCTTGTTGTTGGCAAAGACCATCATCAGACGCCCGGGGTTAGGGAATGTGGGCTTCTTCAGCAAAACTAGGCTGATGGCGCTGAAGATTGTCGTGTTGACGGCTATGCCGAGGGCCAATGTGATAACCGCTATCAAGGTGAATCCCGGATTGCGGCGCAATTGGCGGAGGCCATAGCGGATGTCCTGTGTCAGTTCGCTGACAAAACGCACGCCCCATGTGTCGCGGCACTCTTCCTTAACTTGCTCAATGCCACCAAATTCCAGCCGCACTCGCCTTGCCGCCTCTTCCGGAGACATCCCTGCCTGGACGTACTTCTCCGCCTGCTGTTCGACATGCGCGCGCAGTTCCGCGTCCAATTCCGTCTCCATCGAATTCCGGCGCAATAGGGCCCGCAAACGGTAGAACATATCGCTGAGCACGATTCACCTCAATCGGGCAATTGCCGGAAGCAGGCTGCCGGAAAAGACCAGCCTGTCATGCTGAGTGAAGCGAAGCATCACCGTATTTGATTGAAGAAATGCCGAGATTCTTCGCTACGCTCAGAATGACCCGCGTGAAAACCCATCTTCCGCAACTTGTGAAGCCCGGCGCTACGCTGTTTCCAAGACATGTCCGACCGCAGCCGTGAGTTTCCTCCAGGCGCTTTCCTCAGCCTCGAGCTGCTTTCGTCCGGCTTTTGTTAACTCGTAGTATTTTGCGTGCCGGCTGTTTTTGGTCATGGCCCATTCGGCCTTGATCCAGCCGCGCCGCTCCAGGCGATGCAGCGACGGGTAAAGCGAACCTTGCTTGACGCTCAGCACGTCCTTTGAAACCTGCTGAATGCGCTCAGAAATGGCCCAGCCGTGCTGCGGCTCGAGCGCCAGCGTCTTGAGGATCAACAGGTCAAGTGTTCCTTGCGGGAGATCCATCCGTTTTTCTGGCATACGTTACCCCTTTTCTTCTACAGCAGCATCTTAGCCCCACCGGTGTCGAAGCACAAGGGAAATGTTGAAGTATGAAGGATGAAGGATGAAGGATGAAAGAGAAAGTGGGAAATAGGGAACAAGAGCTGGGCGGCCGAGGTCAAGGCGGCAGCAATCTTTTGTTTCGACACGATGCTGGCGGGCGATCTGGTCAAACGGCGTCGTCTGGACTCCCTGCCGGGCTACAGTTCCAGCAAGAAAAAATCGCGGCTCAATATCGTCTTTCTTAAAGATGCCATGCCCAAAGATGAGATGGACAACTGGCGCTGGCAGTCAACTCAGGACCTCCCGCTGCGTGGGATCACATAAAGTCCAGGACAAGCACGCGCGCCAGCGGCCATGCTTTCACGTGTTCTCTGCATGCGTAGAACTTCGTACGAAGATTGTGGTAGTATCGCAACGCCCTGGAGTTGAATTTTTCCTGCTAACTGATTAACAAGGATTCGAAAAGTCTTTTACCGGCTTTTTCACAATGCGGTCATGACGCCGGCCGCGCCCTGGCAACACGATTGTGCGAGGGCTTTGGCAGAATTATTGCTGCACAGGCAAGGCGGGTCATCAAAATCAAACACAAGGAAGGTATACATGAAACGAAGAGGAATCCGGACATGGGTTATGGGACTGGCTGTGGCTTTTTGCCTCACTCCGTTTGCGCCGATCGTTGCTGCTCAAAATCAGAACACCACCGCCCAGCAGCCCGCGGGTCCGCAGGCACAGAATGAGCAAAAGACCTATTATGGCAAGATCGCCAAACTGCAGAACGGCAAGTACGCGCTGGTGATCGACACCAAAGCCAACAGGGGATATTTCCTGGATAACCAGAAAGAAGCCAGCAAATATGTCGAGAAGGACGTGCTGATAACGGGAACAGTGGACATGCAAACCAAAATCCTCCATGTATCGCAAATCAAGCCCGCTTTCCGGAAGGGTCCGGCTTGATGAGCCGAAAGTTGCCGGTGAAAGGGATCAAATCCTCTTGCGCGCAGCACAGAGGATTTCCCAATCTCCGGTGGGCTCCCCGGCAATGCGCTGCGGATGCATTCAATGCACCGCCCGCGAATTTGAAAAATCCGCAACGGATTTGTTCTTCGCCACACTCAGCTTCGTGCCTGACCCGCCAGTCAGTTGGCTCGCCGGCGATGCGCCTGCGAATAATCGACAGAAGCCCGGGAAGAAATTACATTGCAAAGCTTACCCACTCATCAATAACCGCCGTTATATCAGAAAAAAAATCAGCCAGGCGTGTGGCACGGTTATTGCTGCGTCAAAAGACGCGGGGGCAATCTATCTACAAGAAGGGGGCATCAATGAAAGTATGGAATATTGGGTCCTGGGCCATGACTCTGGGGTTAGCCGCGGGATTATTTACATTTTCCCCGGCGTTCGGGGCACAAAACCAAAATCCTTACCCCAATCAACAGCAGCAGCAACAACAACAATCGCCCAGCACTCAACAACAGCAGCCCAATGCGCAGCAGCCGGCACAGCAGCAGGCCCACACCTACACAGGCAAAATAGTGAAAACAAAAACGGGCAAATACGCTTTGCTGACCGACGCGCAACACGGTAAAGGCTTTTTCCTGGACAACCAGCAGGAAGCCCAGAAGTTCGATCAGAAGGACGTGAAAATCGTGGCAACTCTTGACCCGAACACGATGGTGCTCCACATCATCAGCATCAAGTCTGCGTCCTGACAACGCAAGCGCGCCCTCGGGCGTGGCACCGTGCGGGTTACAACAAGAACAAACCGCAATGATAGGTTTCTGCGCAGGGGTTTGTGCGCAGGACCCCGGCGGGGGTCATCTCTGGCAACGACCTTTACGCCGAGGGTTTTTGTGGCGAAATGGAATCGCTGCCCTGTAACGGCCGCCGGCTTCTGAGTTGGCGGTCTGCGGGCATCACTGCATCCGCGAAAGAATGGGCACGACGGCCTGCTGGATTTCGCCCGTGACGCGGGCGTCGTGCTCTTCGACGTATACGTTCACTTCACTGCGGACGCCGAAATCGTCAAGGTAAATTCCGGGCTCGATGGAGAAGCAGGTGCGGGGCAACACCTGGCGCGAGTCGTGTGTCTCCAGGTTGTCCATGTTGGCGCCGTTGCCGTGGACGTCTTCGCCGATGGAGTGCCCGGTGCGGTGGACGAACTTGTCGCCATAGCCGGCGCGCGCGATCAGTTGCCGCGCGGCATCGTCCACCTGGTAACCGTAAAGCGGACTTCCCTTCTGCATGGCCTCTCTCACCCGATCGACGGCAGCGTCGCGCGCTTCGCGGACAATATTGAAAATTTCCGTGTAGCGTGCGGGGACAGTTTCGCCCACATAACCCGTCCAGGTGACGTCAAAATAAACGGCGCCTGGCTTTGACTGTTTGGCCCAGACATCGAGCAGCACAAAATCGCCTTCACGAATGGGCAGCGCCGAATCTTTTGCCGGATCGTAGTGCGGATTGGCGGCATTGGCATTGACGGCCACGATGGGAGGCTCGTCGGTCTCGACACCCTTTGCCGCAAACAGGCGCATCATCTCCTGCTGCACGTCGTACTCGCTCAGAACTTTTCCGGCGCGAACGGCCGTTCGGATGGCCCCAAAGGCCGCGTTGATGGCGGCGTGGACAACCTTCCCTGCCACGAAGTGCGAGGCCAGCGCATCGCCGGACCAGCGGGCTTCAAACAACTGCACGAGGTCAGCGGAAGAAACGACCTCGACTCCAAAGCTGCGCACCAGCTCGATCGTGCCGGCATCCACCAGGCCAACATAAGGAATGTCATTCAGCGGCGAATACTGCATGGCGACGCGGCGCCTGCCTTCGAGCATCTGCTGCAGGTGCTCGCGCTGCTCGGTCCAGGAAGAGTAGAGGCGCAGCGCGCCGGGAACGCCGTCGAGGTTGCCACGCTCGATGCGATGGACCAGCCGCATGGGCTCGCCCGAGGCCGGAATCAGGTAGTACCAGCGGCGCGTGCACATGGGCGGAGCAATCTTCAGCACGCGGTAGGCAATGGGGTCGCGATGATGATGGTCGTAAAAGAGCCAGCCGTCGAGACCGGAGTTGCGAAGTTCAGATTGAATCGCGTCGAGATTCATTGCCAGATTCCTCCTTCATTCTGGTCATAAACCGTGCCGGATAAGTCATCCTGAGGAGCCTCAGGCGACGAAGGAACCCCGCATTTCTTCGCTTTCGATTCCTGTCACCGCACCAAACATTGCCACAGGCGAACTGCCGGGATCCTTCGCTCCGCCCCGTCCCATCCGGGACAGGGCTCCGCTCAGGATGACGTATGCGGAGACTCAATCGAGTTCACCGACTTTGCGGAAAAACGGCTGCCACTGCTCGGGGCGCGGCGGAGCGGTCATCAGGCTGACGCCCACCAGGCTGATGAGCGAGGCGGCGAGCGCCGGGAAAATCATGGGCACAACAGGATCAAGCCCGAATACTTTCCAGATGACCGCAACGATTGTTCCCGCCGCAATGGAACTGAGGCCGCCGGCTGTTGTGGTTCTCTTCCAGAAAAATGCCGCCACTACCACTGGCGTGATGCCGGCCCCATAGACATCGTAGGCATACACTGCCGTGCGCAGGATGGAGGGCTGAAAGCTCTGCGCCAGCGCCAGCAGCCCCAGCACCACCACCACAATGCGCGAGATCAGCACCAAGATGCGGTCGCTGGATTTCTTCATCACAAAGCGCTGCAGAACGTCGTGCACCACGCTGGTAGCGGGTGAAAACAGATAGTTGTTGCCGGTGGAGATGACCTTGGCAAAAATGCCTGCCAGAAAAATCGCTCCAATCAGGGGCAGCACGCCGTAGCGCGCCGTGTAAGGGATCAGGCCCCAGGCGGGCAGCCGGCCGGACTCGACGCGCGAGTGGAACATGACGCCGCCCGCGACGGCCAGCAGCACAATCACCGTCTCAAGCACGACGGTGCCGACCACCCATCCCACCACGGAAAGCCGGGCGTCGCGCTCGCTGCGGGCGGAAAAGAATTTCTGGTACATCGCCTGGTTGCCCAGCATTAACGTAAAGGTGGGAAGAAAGTAGCCGAGCGCCTCGCCCCAGGTCATGGTGCCGAGGGGCGTCAGATGGCTTGCGGGCAGTTCGCGCGTGATAGCGCTCCAGCCGCCGGCGTGGATGATCATGGCGGGCAGCGCAAAGAGGCAGCCAACCGTGACCACGAGCCCGATCACAAGATCGGTATAGGCCACCGACGACATTCCCGCCAGCGCCGTGAACAGAATGACAAACGCCGCCAGAATAATGGTGCCCGCGGTTTCGCTGATGCCAAAGCCAAGTTGCAGAATGCGGCCGCCGCCCCGGAATTGATAGCTGACAATAGCCGTGTAGGAAACGATGATGCAGATGGTGCCCAGCACGCGCGCCATGGGGCTGTAGCGGACCTCTAGAAGATCGGGAATGGTGTACTGCGCAAAGGAGCGCGCGCGGCCGGCGATGAAGTAAATCACCAGCAGGCCGGCCCATCCGCCCGCCGGCAACCAGAGCGATGCCAGTCCCTGCTTGTAGGCGAATTCCGCACCGGCAAACAGGCTGCCGGCGCCAATCCAGGAGCAGAGCAGGGTGAAAATGAGCACCCAGACGGAAAGCTGGCGGTCGGCCACCATGAAGTCGGTGTGCGTCTTCAGCTTGAATGACCGCACCAAGCTGACCGCGAACAGCGCCAGAACAATCAGGGCCAGGCTGACGGCGTAAATCATGGCCTAAACGCCTTTCTCCTGTGCCAACGCCGCCAGGCGCGCGATGGTTTGCGCCGCGGAACCCGCGGTAATGCGGAAAAGTTTGCGGCGCGATTTTGCTCCCGTCACGATTTCAACCGCCCGCCGCGGCAGATTGAGCGACTCCGAGAGAAAATCGACAGCGGCTTCGTTCGCCTTGCCGTCCACCGGCGGCGCGGTGAGTTCCAGGCACAACTCGCTGGATGAATCGCGCAGCAGGCGGCAGCGGCGCGCGCGCGGCTTGATGCGAAGCCAGAACGTGACTGAGTTGCTTTCGGTGATGAAGTCAGTCATGGGATATCCTCTGCACCGTTCAGTGCCAATATCTGGTTCAAGAGCGTATGTCACGCAAAAGTGCCCGGCAGGACGGTCGCCAAAGCCCGTGAGTCCCCGGCGAGTTCAAAACTTTAACACAGAGGACTCAGAGCTTCTCAGTGGCCTCCGTGCTTCATCTTTTCCCTCTCTGTGGTCTCCGTGTTTAGTCTTTTCCGGCCACAGAGATTACAGAGAAGACCGTTCTTCAAAGTACCTGCAAAACCTCAAGAGCGGCTCTCGCAAAGGCGCGGAGACGCAAAGTGAGTCCACCCTACCGCTGGCGCTCGCCGAAGATGGCCGTGCCCACGCGAACGATGGTGGCGCCTTCTTCGATGGCGATTTCAAAATCGTGGCTCATGCCTATGGAAAGCTCGCGCATGGAGACGGCGGGCAGGTTCCGGGCCTCGATGCGTTCGGCCAGTTGGCGCAGGCGGCGGAAAAAGGGCCGCACGTCTTCCGGGTTATCAAAAAAGGGCGGCAGCGTCATCAAGCCGCGCAATTCGAGCGAAGGCAGCGCACCGATTTTTTCCGCAAGTTGCAGCAGGTCCGTTTCTTCCACGCCGAACTTGCTGGCTTCTTCTCCCAGATGGACTTCTATCAGCACGGGCAATCTGCGGCCCAGCTCCGCGGCAGCGCGGTCGATTCTTTCCGCAAGGGGCAGCGAATCAACGGAATGAATGCAGTCAAAAAGCTGCACAGCCTGGCGGGCCTTGTTCGATTGCAGGTGGCCGATGAGGTGCCATGCAGCGTCGAGGTCTTCAAGTTCCTTCCGCTTGGCCGCGGCCTCCTGCACGCGATTTTCGCCGAACTCGCGCAGGCCCGCCGCATATGCCTGGCGGATGGCTTCCGCCGGCTTGGTTTTTGAGACGGCTATGAGGCGGACATCTTTATCCGTTCGCCCCGCCCGGCGGCAGGCATCGTGGACCCGCTGTTGAACGCGCCCGACATTTTCTGCAACACTCAAGATGGAAGGCTCCACAAAATAGTTTGCCGCCTGGCATCCTTGAATGCCCTCGGCATGCAAGAGGTTACACAAGGCCGTTATTTTACCATCGGGCTACGCAAAGTTTTCGCCTTGTGGCGGGGAACGTCCGATGTTAGTATTGCAATCCTCATTCTGGCACAACGGAATCTCATTCCGGTTTCCATCGTCTTCGAAGAATCCGGGGACGCAACCCAAGGTCAGGTGATTTGAACTGCAGGGAGAAAGAATAAAAATGTCCCATGGGATTTTTATCACTCTTGAAGGAATTGACGGGACAGGGAAAAGCACACACGCGCGCCGCCTGAGAGACTACCTTCACAATCGCGGAATCGCCACGGTGCTGACGCGCGAGCCCGGCGGAACAAAAGTGGGCGAGCAGATCAGGCGCCTGCTGCTGAACCCGAAAATTACCCGGATGTCTTCCCTCACCGAACTTACCCTGATGTATGCCGCGCGGGAACAGCACCTGGAAGAAGTTGTGCGCCCCGCCCTGGCGCGCGGCCAGGTGGTGATCAGCGATCGCTACAATGACGCGTCGTTTGCCTACCAGGGTTACGGGCGGATGCTTGGCGTGCAGACCGTCCATGCGCTTGACCGCATCATCTGCGGAAGGACCCAACCCGAACTGACCCTGCTGCTGGACCTCGATCCGCAGGTGTCACTGGCCCGGGCGCGAAAAAGGAACACGCGCCTGAAGGTGAAAAATACCCGGTTTGAGAATCATGGGCTAAAATTTCAGAAGCTGGTCCGCGCGGGGTACCTGGCGCTCGCCCAAAAGCAGCCGCGAAGGATCAAGGTGATTCAGGCGGACCAGTCGGTGGCCGAAATTGAGGCGGAGATCCGCAAGATTGTCGACGCCCTGCTGGTTCGGCGCCACGTCCGCGTGAAGTCAAATGGCGGCGCGCAAAGAAGATAAGCGGCAGGGCAAGCGTGCGGGGGCCACACCGGGCCGGCAGAGCGGCGTTTTGAAGGCTCAACGTTCTCCGGGAAAATGAAACCATGGGATTTGATTCGTTTCTGGGCAACGCCAAGGCCGTGCAGGCTGTCCGCGACATGCTGGGCCGCGAACGCGTACCCGGATCCATGCTGTTCACGGGGCCGGAGGGAACCGGAAAAAAGACGCTTGCCCTGATGCTGGCCAAGGCATTGAATTGCGAGCGGCGAGGGCCTGGCGGGACTGACTTCTGCGGCGAATGCAGCCACTGCCGAAAATCCGACGAGTTTGTGGCCACCAGCGCCGACGACCTGGCGCGTCGCAGAGAAATCAAGGACGCCCAGAAGCGCGTGGAAGGCCTGGTCTATTTTGATCTGCAACTGATTGAGCCCATTACTCGCTACATCCTGATCGAACAGATCCGCCAACTCCGGGCCACGGCCTACGGCCGCCCGTTCACGCTGCCGCAGCGGGTCCTGATTGTCGACCAGGCACAGGCCATCCACTGGCAAGCCGCAGACCTGCTGCTGAAGGTGCTGGAAGAGCCGCCGGAAACTACTACCATCATCCTGCTCTGCCCTAATGCCTATGAGCTGCGCCCGACCATCCGGTCACGCTGCCTGACGCTGCAATTCGCTCCCGTGCAAGAGGCTGTCATCGAGCGGGTGCTGGCGGAAGAACGAGGCTTTGCCAAAGGCCAGCTTGCCCTCGCGCTGCGAGTGGCCGGCGGAAGCATTTCAGCAGCCAGAAGCCTGGACCCCAAAGCGTATGTGGAGCGCCGGAGGCCGTGGCAGACGCTGCTGGACACGCTGGCGCGGCCGGGTGGCCGATCGCTGGCGCCGCAAGAGTGGAAAACATTATTTGACGCCACCAGAGCGCTGGCCGCGGAACAGGGCAGCATTGAGGAATCACTCAGAACCGGGTCCATTCTTCTGCGCGACTTGATGCACATGCTGGTGGACGCAGAAAGCCATGCAGTGACCAACGTCGACATCCTGCCACGCCTGAAAAGCTGGGCGCAGGCGCTGGGCCTGAAGGGAATTCAGAAACTGGAAGAAGGCCTTGAACGTTCCTATAGCCTGCAAAATCGCAACGTGAATCAGCAGCTTGCTTTCGATTCCCTGGCGGCGGAATTGCTCAGTTCCCGGCCCCACCCATAAGAAGAGTTTCGGGTTCCGGGTGATTAGCCCGGCCTTTTCCCCTGCGCCGGATGCGGACGCAAAAGCATCAAAAGGGCCCCTTTGACGCCAAAAATGGCGGCGCAGGCTGGCCAAGTTGTCCTGCAACTCCAGATATGTTATAAAGGTTTCAGACGTAAGTCCCATTTCTTTGGGTCAGTTTTTCAATTACGAAGAAACCGGAGCGCGAAAATTCTCATCTATTAGTACAGGACTTTACACAATACCTTCATGGGCAAGACGCTGTTGGCCTTGCGCTAGTTAAGGACAAGTACAAGGAGCATCAAGCAGTGAATCGAAAACTAATTCGCCCCTCACTTTTAGAAGTTCAAGACCAGATGTCAGGGCGTGTGCAGCGGAAGAAGCCTGCCCCTCCAGAACAGACCAACGCTGAAAATTTTTACTATCTCAAGCAGATGCAATCGCGGACGCAGATGGTTGTGGTTCTGGACCGGGGTGAAACGATCCATGGTGTCATCGAATGGTACGACAAGCAGTGCATAAAAGTCCACCGCTCTAATGAACCGAATCTGCTGATCATGAAGAGTTGCATTCGGTACATGTTTAAAGAGGCAGACGCCAACGGCAGCAACAACGGCAACGGTTCCTACGCGGAGGACCTGGAAGTAGAATAAATTGCGCCGGGCTCGGATTCTACTCCGGGATTGCACTTTCTTCCGAGGCGGATGAAGTCATTTTGCCATGGCAGAATGCCTGCTTTGATTGAATTCATCGCTATTTTTCCCGAACGGTAAGTTTTGCAGGGGAAGGCAAGTGGATTCCGCGCCCGAACAATTCCGCTTGACACCGGACTTCAAGTCTTCCTAGCATGTTGGGGAAGGCTGGCGCCCGAGTATATCTGTGAACGATTGCCACATTTCCGCACTGACCCGCACCCTGACGCACCAGGACTTGGAATGCACAGGGAGCCGGAATACATTTGCCGGTGCTGCTTTGCCCGGGATAGCAGCCGCGCTTCTGGTTGTCTCTGTTTTCGCTCTCTGGCAGGCGCCCCGGCTTCACGCCCAGGACCGTAAGAACAAGATGCCCATCGTAGGCAAGCTGACTTCCCCCAACGACAGGCAGGCTTACAGCGGGAAAATCCAATCAGTCGACCTGAAGGAGAAGATCCTGAACGTCGATTCGCTTCATGGCCAGGAAAGCGAAATTTTCCCTTTCAAAAAGAACGTGCGCATTGAAAGCCTGGGCGGCGGCAGGATGGATATTAAATCGCTGCAGCCTGGGGCCACCGTGCTGATTTACTTCAACCAGAAGTCCGGCGAGCGCACCATCCGGAATATCGTTGTTCTCAGTTCCGGCAAGGAGCAGGCAAGGGACAAGCCGGCCCCTTCCTCTTAGGAGCCCTGCCGGATACGGCCGGCCTCCTGCGACATTCCATGAAAATCGGCATTACCTGTTACCCTACCTACGGTGGAAGCGGCGTTGTCGCCACGGAACTGGGCCTGGAACTGGCCGCCCGCGGGCATGATGTCCACTTTATCAGCTATGCGCTTCCGGTGCGCGTTCCGGAACTCTCCGAGCGCATCCATTTCCACGAAGTGGAAGTGATGAACTACCCGCTGTTTGACCATCCGCCCTACACTCTGGCGCTGGCCTCGCAAATGTACAACGTGGCGGTCAATGAATCGCTGGATATTCTGCACGTCCATTACGCCATCCCGCATTCGGTCAGCGCCTACCTGGCGCGTTCGATGATGGGCGAGCGCCGGATCCCCGTGGTCACAACGCTGCACGGCACGGACATCACGCTGGTAGGCTCCAACCGTTCCTATCTGCCCATTACGCGCTTCGCCATCGAACAGAGTGACGCCACCACCGCCATTTCGGAGTACCTTCGCCGGAAAACTGTACAGGAATTCGGAATTACCCGCCCCATCGAGGTGATTCCCAACTTTGTCAATTGCGACGTATTTCATCCGCAGGATAAGGATGCCCATCGCGGGGACTTTGCGGCACAAGGCGAAAAAATTCTGGTCCACCTCTCGAACTTCCGCCCCGTCAAGCGCATCACCGACGTGGTGGAGATTTTTGCCCGGGTACGAAAAGAAATTCCGGCCAGGCTGCTCATGATCGGCGACGGCCCGGAACGCACCGCTGCCGAATGGCTGGCCAGGGACAAGGGACTGACGGAGGACGTTCTTTTTCTGGGCAAACAAAACCAGGTGCAGAATCTGCTTTGCTGCGCCGATGTCGCGCTGCTTCCCAGCGACCTCGAATCGTTCGGGCTGGCGGCGCTGGAAGCCATGGCCTGCGCGGTGCCCTGTGTCTGCTCGAACGTCGGGGGACTTCCTGAGGTGATCGATGACGGCGTGGAAGGCTTCCTGGTGCCGCCTCGTGATGTGGACACCATGGCTGCGCGAGCGCTGGATATCATCAACAACCCCAACCTCCAAAAGCAGATGGGCGAGGCCGCACGCAAACGCGCGCTCTCCCAGTTCTGCGCCTCGAAAATCATCCCCCGGTACGAACACCTCTACCAGCGCACGATTGAAAGTCTCTAGCCCGCCCCCTTTGCTCTCTGCAGGCAAACCTGGAACCACGGCGGCGCTTGGCTGCAGGAGGTCCGTGCCCCGAGAAAATGCTGCCAGCACGCTTAAAGATTAATCGAATTAAATCATATAAAATGATATTTCTTGTGGCCTATTATTTGACTCATTCGGTCTATTGTCTTTATGATCCCTTTTAACCCGTGCAGAGGAACCGGCGAAGGGGGGACGTGGCGTCTCCCTTCGAGCCGACAGCAAAAGGAGGGCTGGGTGGGGCTTTCGACGCAGGCAAAATCGGGAATAACAGTCACAGTTGCTTTGATCATCTTCCTCGCGATTCTTTCCGGCCTGCCCGCACGCGCGCAGGTGACGGCGGAGATATCCGGCGTGGTCACAGATCCGTCGGGGCGCGCGGTCGCCGGGGCGCAAATTGAGGTCCGGGAACAGCAGACCGGGGCCGTGCGGGCTACCATAAGCGACGCCCGTGGCCGCTACGATCTGCCGGCGCTTCCAGCCGGGCAATATCAGTTGGCGGTGCAGAAGAACGGCTTCCAGATGGCTGTTCACACGGGCATTGTTCTGCCGGCCGCCGGGCAGTCCGTATTGAATTTTTCCCTTCGTTTGGGCGAAATCCGCCAGCAACTCACTATCAATAGCCAGGCCCCGCTGGTCAGCCTCGCCGCCGGTTCCAATGCGGGAGTCGTGGAAGGCCGCGAAATCAAGGGGCTTCCCCTGAACGGCCGCAGTTATGACGAACTCCTCACGCTGAATCCGGGCATTGTGGACTATACCTCCGAAAAACGCGGTGGTGTCGGTATCTCGAATTCAGCGGTAGGAAATATGTTTGCGGCGCTCGGCCGCCGGCCTCAGGAGAACCTGTTCCTGCTGAACGGAGTGGAATTCACCGGCGCGGCGGAAATCAACATGCAGCCGGCCGCGACCAGCGGGCAATTGCTGGGAGTGGATGCGGTGCGGGAGTTCCACGTGGTCACAGGCCCTTATGGCGCCGAATACGGAAAAAGGCCCGGAGCGCAGGTGAGCATCCTGACGGATTCAGGAACCAATCAATGGCATGGATCGGCCTTTGAGTTTCTGCGAAACAGTGCTCTCGACGCGCGAAACTTTTTCGACCATGGTTCCAAACCTTCTTTCCAGCGGAACCAGTTTGGCGGCGCGATAGGCGGGCCCATCGAGAGGAACAAGACGTTCATCTTTGGGAACTACGAAGGCTACCGGCAGCACCTCCGCCTCAGCAGTGTGGCCCTTGTCCCGGACAGCGAGGCGCGCCAGGGATTCCTGCCCGGCCCGGACGGCACTCTCGTCAGCGTCGGCGTCACGCCTGAATCGGCCCCGCTGCTTTCGCTGTGGCCGCAGCCGAACGGCCCGGAACTGGGCAGCGGCATCGCAGAAGCTTTCAGCCATCCACTCCAGACTGTGCGCGAGGATTTCGGCACGGCGAGACTTGACCGGCACTTTGCCGCCAGGGATTTTCTGAGCGCGATCTACACGGTGGACGACAGCGATGATTTCACGCCCAGTGACAATCCATTGAGCCTGGACATTGAAAGTTTGCGCGAGCAGGTGGCAAGCCTGGAAGAAACCCACGTCATTTCGCCCACGGTGCTGAACGTGGCGCGGGTCGGGTTTTCCCGTGCGGCCTATTTTTTCACCGGAAAATCGGCCATTGACCTGCCCGGCTTTTTCCAGGGGAAACCCATTGGCGCTCTCGTTATCGGAGGCGGCGCATCACCCAATGCCGCCACGCAGATCAGCCTGGCAGGCAGCAACATCGGGAGCAATCTCTTCATCACCCGGAACCTTTTCACTTATGAGGACCAACTGGCCGTTCACATGGGTCTCCACCAGATCACCGCCGGCGCGTGGTTTCAGCCAGTTCAATCCAATGACCAACTGGCCCTTTCACAGTTCGGGCAAGCGTCATTTTCGAGCCTGCAGGATTTTCTGGAGGGGAAGGTTTCGACCTTCGTCGCGGTGCCGTCCCCCACGGCCATGGCCTGGCGGTCGCTTGAAGGGGCGTGGTATGTTCAGGACAACATGCGGCCCAGGCGCGATCTGACGCTGTCGCTGGGATTTCGGGACGAATTCACGAATGGCTGGAACGAGGCGAAGGGCCGCGCGGCCAACTTTGTCTTCAATACAAACGGGGTGATAGAGACCAGCCCGCGCGTCGGGAATTCCGTGTTCACCGTTAACCGCGCCAGGTTCCTTCCCGAACCGCGCGCCGGCCTTGCCTGGGCCCCCCTGAGCAGCGGGAAAACGGTTGTCCGCGCGGGGTTCGGCCTTTATGCCGATCTGCAGGACGCTCTGAGCTATCGCCTGGACCAGAACGCGCCTTTCAACACGACGATCCACATGAAAAACGTGCCGCTCTCCTCTTTCCCGCTGGTTCCCGGCGCACCCCTGCCCGCCCGGGCACTGGTTGAGCCGGCAGGCATCCAGCCCAGCCTCGAAACACCCATTGTGGAAACCTACAGCCTTGGAATTGAGCAGGCGCTCTCCCGGAACACCGTCCTGCGCGTCAGCTATGTGGGATCACACGGATATCATGAAATCGTCAGCATCGACGCCAACCTGCCGGCCATGGTCACCTGCCCTGCATCTCCCTGCCCCGGCACGCTGCCCGCCGGGACGCTCTATACACCGCCGGGCGCGCCATTGGCCAATCCGCAACTGGCCAATACGTGGACCTGGTTTTCTGAGGGCGTCAGTTCCTACAACGGACTGCAAGCCGAAGTGCAACACCGGTTTTCCCGCGGGCTGGAATTTCGCGGCCTCTACACATGGTCGAAGAGCCTGGATGATGGGGACACATTGAATCCCAGCGCCGCCACCAACGCTCCCGGGCTGGCCATGAATCCCCAAAACCTGGCCATAGATTACGGTCTCTCCACCTTTGACGTGCGAAACGTTGCGGTGATCAGCGGGAGCTATCAGCTTCCATTTGGAAAAGGGCGCCTTATCCCCGCGGCGCAAGCGGGCTGGAGGAACAAGCTGGCCGGCGGCTGGATGCTGGACAGCATCGTGACTGCGCGCTCGGGATTTCCTTTCACGCCACAACTCAGTTTTAATCCCTCCAACAACGGCGACACGCGCAATTCGGTCCGGCCGTCGTTCAATCCAAATTTTACGGGATCTGTTGTGCTGAGCGGGGCCAACCGCTACTTCGACCCCGACGCCTTCGTCGTCCCACCAAACGGGACTTTCGGAAACATCGGAAGAGACACTTTGATCGGCCCCGGACTGGAAACCTTCGACCTCTCGGCCCGCAAGGACACGACCATGACGGAACGCCTGAAGATTGAGCTGCGCGCGGAATTTTTTAATGTCCTCAACCGGGCCAACTTCAACACCCCCAACCTGATCGTCTTCACACAGCCGTCTGGTTCGCCCGCCACCACAGCGGGAGTGATCACCAGCACGTCCTCGAGCGCCAGGCAAATCCAGTTCGGACTGAAGCTGTTGTGGTAAGATTCAAAGTCTCGCAATGGTAATCTTCTGCTGACGATTCCCGACTTGCGAATCCAACTGATCTAAAAGTCGAGTTCATGCGGTGAAAACCCGAAACTCAATAGGGCAGCATCCTGCGCCCGTTGGAGTTGTGCTCACTGTCGCCGTGGCGCTTTTTCCAGGAGTGCTGTTCGGCCAGGTCGCGGCTCGCTCTCCTCTCCGCGACTTCCAGGTATGGAGCTCCTTCAGGGCCACGCATCCGCTACGCAGGCGACGTGATTTCTTCATCGCCGCGGGGTTGCGCTATGGGAATGACCAGGGACATATGACCTACCGGCGGATCACCACAGGGTTCGACTTCCACTGGAGCAGGATTTTAACGGTCCAGCCTTATTACCAGTATTCCATGAGCGATTCCTATTCCGGATCTTTGGATCCCGAAAATCGGCTGGGCATCGCCCTCACTTTGGGCGTGCCCTGGAGGCACTGGCAGGTGAGCGACCGCAATGTGGGCGAGAGGCGCTTCCTCGTAAACAAGCAGGCATGGCGGTATCGCAACCGCCTGGAATTCCGGCGGCCCATTTCGATGGTCCGGGAGCAATTGAGCGTCTTTGCCTGGGATGAGGTCTACTTTGGCTCAAGGGCGGGCCGGTGGTACCGCAACCGTGTGGCTCTGGGTGCGGGGCGAAGGCTCATCGACAAGGTTTCCGTGGATGTTTTCTACGTGCACCAGAACGATGGATTCTCTCCCCCGGATGATCTGAACGGAGTGGGGATGGCTCTCAAGACGCAGTTTTAATGCAAAGTGTGCGGGTAGGGCGCAGCGGGGAATAACGGGAAATGCATGGTTCGCGTTGCCGCAGAGAAACCCCAGTGGAAGGTGGGGGTCCCTGCGGCAAGCCATTGGTTTTGCTCCTCCCGCCTGCCTTTTGGGAGGATGGAACTAATTGTGAATCAGCCGTACCGGAATCGGAGAACCACCGGAAGCAACTATGGGGGTGGTGCCACCAGTGCCGCCACCACCATCGCCACATGCGGTCACACCCAACACCGTTCCGTAAACCGTCCCCTGAGGGGATCCCTCCGACTGAATAAAAAGTTGCAAAAACCCAACGATATTGACGTTGGGGTTCTGGCCGGATTGCAATGGGGTGCCATCCCAGATGGGCAAGGCAACTACAGAATCCGAATTTTGCGCAGAAAGGCCGGTGCCTTGAGCCACGTAAGGGTTGTTCGGCCCCGCAGTGATGCTAAGGTCGTTCACAATAGAGGGCGGAGGGCCTGAGCAGGGATTAGAGTTCCCGCCGATGCGGTCCTGGCCACAGTTGCTGTCACCACTAAAGCTGCTGCCCGACTGATGGATCAGGCAGTCAACGCCCTGCTGGGTTGGCCCCACCATGTTGCCGGCCGTGGATTGAAGCGTGACGCTGTTTGACCCGCACACAATCGGAGTATTGTTGCAGCATTCGATGTTTGTCCGGTAAACGGCCGCGCTGCCCGATCCTCCGTTTCCGACAGGGTTCGTAGCGCATGAGGGACATTCCGTAGCAAATTGGGTCGTGTTAGGGATGAATGCCGCATAGTACTGGCCGGGAGCGGCTGCGCCGCCAGGAGATCCTGGCTTCAAAACGAATGACTCGCCGATAGGCCCTGCGGGGGCTTGGGCTGCACCGCGACTAAGGGTGGACGAAATGCCGCCGGACTGGGGTATCACAAATCCTCCGATACCAGAGGGACAGCCATTTGCAGTGGAGCCACCTACATTACCCGGATCGCAATTCGGTACCAGCCATGGCTTCACGCATCGTGCGCCTACCTGCGGGCCTGTCCCATTCGAGGAATAGGCTTCCGCCACGGCCAGGGCGGAAACATTTGCCTGGGTGATGCCAAAAATCTTGACGAAGAATGTCGGCATGGGATTGCCGTGGTCCGAATCCCGCGCAGCTATAACCTGGACCTGCGGATCGTTGACGCTGGTGGAAGGAAATGTAATGTCACTGTCTTGAATGCCCGGACTGATGCCCGCCACCAGGTTCTGGTTGCCGACAGCCTCCGCCTGACTCCTGGCGAGGGCCATGCAGGCCGAACTGATGGAACCGCTGCCTCCGTTGACGCAGGCACCATTAGCATTGGCCATAGCCTGGGCTCCTGCCAGTGCAGCGGCATCGGCCGCGCGCTGTGCCTGGCTCCGCCCTACGTAAAGAGATGCGAGGTCAATACCGAGCCCAGCCATTCCAAGAATAAAAATCATTGAAACGGCGATGATCAGGATGCTGACTCCACGGTCATCAAGGTGATTGTTTCTGGTGTGGTGTTTCGACGTCATGATTTGGTGCCCCCCTCCGGCTCCTGCCCCTCGATGGTTGCCCTTGTCGCGCGGCGCAGACGCGTTGGCGCAACCATCCGTTAAGCGCGTCAAAAATTTGAATGTCTTGTACCACCCGGCCGGACCCTGTTTTCGAGGACCTGATCCGTTTGCGTTCTGAAGTGGGATTCATAATGGACCAGAACGCCTGGGTGCCACAAGAACACAAATTACTAATGCAGAACTCGCCAAGGAGAAGGGCATCATTACCTGATCGGTAATCCGTGTCTTTAGTTCGGACACACTTCGCACCAAGTCGTGACCCGTATGATCAATCTCACAGACATTCACGTATCCTTCGCCATGGTCTCCAAACCGGTAACAAAGCAACCCTGATTCCAAAGCACAGCCACAGACACAGCCGTCCTTCAGAACCACTCCTCATTTCTGTTATCGGGAAAACGCCGCCGCGTCTTGAGGTGTCGGGGCTGAGGCGCGCGTCGTGCCTGCCCGGCCTATGCTTCCTGGTACGGACGCCACAAGGCCATACAACTGATGAATTTGTATCGGGTTACAGCAATAAGTCTTGTGACATATCTACACCAAATGGAAAAGTGCGAAGGAAAATCCAGGTATGAGAACACAACAAGCGGGTTCCCGGAGGGTAGAATGGACCTCTGGCAGGTGTCTAAATTGCTAATAAATCCGCAAACCAACAGCGAAGATCATTCCGTTCCTGCTGCTTCGCCATGCAAAACCAGGCCTTCCAGTGAAGTGGTTTGCGCCCCTACTGAAAACAAGTGCCTGCAAAGTCTTGCATATCTACCAAATCGTTAATACTTGCCGACGGCAATCCAGGCCTTGTTCGCTGCCCTGCCGTCAGGGATTACTCCGGCTTTCGGAGGCGCAAAGCTCCTGCCATCCACGCGGCAATCCCCCATTCGATCAGCCCGGCAATGAATCCCACAAGAACCACTTCAACTGCCAGAAATCTCAGGAGGTAAATCAGGGGATGGGGATGTGCGTCGGCATAATAATGAGTTTTCATGTAAGGGAAAGCCGCGGCCATCAATACCGCGACAAAAACCCAGAACCGCCAGGCCCATCCGAGCACCAGGGCGGGAATCAGGAGCTTGCGGCATGAGGAAAGCCCTATCAGGCTCCCAACACCGCCGAGGAAGAGCCCGCAGAGCAGGAAGGCGACCGTCGAACTCCACGCCGAGGATACAACCGGGGCCATGTTCATGGCCTCCGACCAGAAGCGGATGATCACCAGGGCGCCCAGCACAGCTCCGGGGCCTACCGTAACCGGCCATCGCCAGAGCACCAGCACGGCAGCCATCAGAACCAAAACGACAATGGCAACGGGAACAATCTCCGCCAGGTGGTCAAGAACGTGGTGCATCAGGTGTCCCCAGTTTCCCCAATCCTCCGGTTCGGCAAAATGGCTCTTCTGCAGGCGCAGCGCGCCGGAGATTATGGTGAACAAAATCACCCACCCCTGTGTCCAGGCGGCCAGCAGGATACCGGGCAGAACTATTCGCCAGGACCTGCGAACGCCCCGCAGCGGCGCCACGGCTCCCAGGTAAATGGCCACCAGGTAAACGGCTCCGGTGCTGGAAAGGAACTGAGTCAGTTGGTGTGGCGTCCCCAGGATCTCCAGAAAGAACCGGACAATGATGAGCAGCGCGATGAACAAGAACGAGCCCGTCAGCCAGGGACGGTATCGGAGCCTGGATGGGTTTTGTGCTGCAGCGTCGGCCATGGAAAACCTCCTTCAAGTCAGGCGCAGAATTGATGGGTCCTCAGGAAAAAAGCATGTTGCGGACATTCTAACCCTGAACGCCGAAAAGTCGAGGCCAGAAATTCAATGGGACAGGCCGGCGAGGAACTTCTTCACCGCCTGCACGTAAAGCTCGTGCCCGGAGGTGAATCCTTCTCCGTGGCGGTGGCCGGGAACCACAATGATGGCTTTCTGTGGGCTGGTGGAATGGGAATAGAGCTCCCGCGCGATGGCAGGAGTAATGCGCCGGTCACCCTCGACTGCGATGAACAGAATGGGGCGCGGGTTGATCCGGTCGACAGCTTTCCTCAGATCGAAGTCCGAAGGCCAGAAACCGCCGCGCCAGGCAGACCAGTAAATAGCTTCATCCACAATCGGGAAAGCGGGAAGATGGAAAAACATGCGGGCATGGTGCACGATAGTATCCCGGTAGGAAAGGAAAGAGCTGTCAGAGATTACCGCGGCGACGTCGGGCGAGTCCGCGGCGGCCATCAGTGCTGCGGCAGCGCCCATCGAAACGCCCCACAGCACAATGGGCCGGGCGGCCTTCTCATGGTCCAGCGCGTATTGGACCGCCGCGACGGCGTCAAGCCGCTCCTGGTATCCCAACGTCCCGATCTTTCCTCCGCTCTCGCCCGAGTGGCGAAAATCAAAAAGCAAGCCGTTGTAATCCAGGCTATGGCCATAAACCTCCATGGGTAGCATTTCAATCCGGGTACGGTTGAGGCCATGGCAATAAATGATGGTGCCACGTGCCTCGGGCACGGCTGGAACGTACCAACCCTTCAGCGGGATGCCGTCCGAGGAATGAAATTCAATGGGCTGATATTGAAAGCCATAGGACTGTGGCGTCTTGCCATCGTTCCTGTCATGGAAATGAAACCTCCTGGTAGTGATGATGGTGTTCATAAACCACGGTACGACAACAATGAAGAAAAGAACCACCAGCGCAAGGATAACCAGGAGGACGTTTCGAATAATTTTTCGTATCGACAAGGCCACATTCCCCTCCGGCGGCAACTTTTCCTGCCAGCCCGTTTATGAAATTACGATCGCGTGTCCTGTGACGCCGCACGGGGTTCGACAATATGCGTGGCGAGCAGGATGGCGACTACGCCCGTCATCACAGCGCACAGGGTCGTCACGGCAAGGTAGCCATGCCGCTCGTATATGGCCCCACCGGCCAGCACCACCAACCCGATTCCCATCTGCGAAAAGACGTTGCGCAACGCGATGAAAGATCCCCGCTCGGCTGTCGGGACCAGTTCTGTCATCAGCGCGGCCAGCGGTCCCTGGCGGGAAGCTGCCCCCAGGCTGGTGACGCCAAAAACAATCAGCAGCCCAACGCCCCATGGGAAAAATGGCACAAGCGCCACCGAAACGGCCAGAAGAATGCTTCCGGCAATCGATACCGACCGTTTCCCCCAGCGGTCTGAAAGGACGCCGGCTACGGGCGCAGCAACCAGCGCCACAACGCCGCCCAGCATGAAGACCCAACCGATGGTCCGGGTGGGAACGCCGAAGGAAGAATTGAGCCACTGGCCAATATAATAGAGAAAACCGTAAAGCCCGCCCGAAACCAGGAAGGCGATCACCAAGCCGGCGCTGGTGTCGCGGCGGCGGAAGAACGACCGGCAAGCGCGGAAAGTGGCACTCCACTTATTCGCGGTGGGAGTTGCTTCGCGGCTGTCGTGCGGCAGCCGCAAAGAAAGCAGGGCGACCGCCCCGGCCAGAATCGCAAAGAAATAAAACGTGTTGCGCCATCCCAGGCGGTCGGCAACCTGGGCGGCCAGCGGAACTCCCAGAATGGGTGCGGCAAAATACGCGGTGGAAATCCAACTCAGCGCGCGGCCCCGGATGCTGTAGTCAAACCAGTCACCCGCAAAAGCGATAGAACAGGTTGAAATGGCGCCCGCGCCAAGGCCGGTGAAACCCCGGGCAACAGTCAGGCCCAGGAAGCTCCCCGCATTGGCAGACATCCAAGAAGCGCAGCCGAACATGACGGCCCCGCCAATCAGGAAAGGCTTGCGGCCGTAATGATCGGAGATAATGCCCGTTACCAGGGATGCCAGAGCGGCCGCTGCGGAATAAAAAACCGCGAGGAACCCTGCCTGTTCGACGGTGATGTGGAGGGAATCAATCAGCAGAGGAAGCAGCGCGGGAATGGTCTGGTTGTCGGCCAGCCCCAGGAACAGGAGAAGAAACAGAATGCCGATGATCAGAAAGTTCACCCGCCGTCCTCGCAAAGTGGTAACCGACAGGCTCTCAGGCCTTCAGCAGTGCCGAGGTGTTCTCTTTCCCAGGGCCCTCAAGCCGCCCTGCTCCGGAGGACTCTTCCTGCCTGTTCTATTCAAAATGATGGAGATCCAGGTGGGTCGCAGCCTTGTCGGTCATGTCCACAACAGCAGCAGCGCCGATTCCAACGGCTACAACAATGGCGTCCGAAATCTCTTCCTTGGTGGCTCCCAGTTCGAGTGCCTTCTTGATGTGGCCCCGGGCGCAGCCTTCACACTTGGCCACCAGCGAGCAGCCAATGGCAATGAGCTCCTTGGTTTTGGCGTCGAGCGTGGTGGTGGTGTAATAGGTCTCCTTGTAGAAGGACTTGTAGATGTTGCGAAAGCGCGGCTCAATCATGCTCATTGAGCTGGGAGTCGTTTTCATTTTGTCGGGGTCAATTTTAGCCATCAACTTTCCTCGAGCTTTTGGATTTACGGACTGGGAAACCGCCGCCCTCACCGATTTGCCGCCTGCGTCCCATCACGGGCCGGTAGAAATGTAGAAATTCAGGTTCAAAAGCTTGATGTTAACACAGATTAATGGTTGAAGCAGTGGGGAGAATGAGTGGCAAGGCCAGGAACAAAAACGTTATAAATAGAAAACCTTTCGAAGAGCGGGACGGGAGGTCAGCTTAAGTTCTGCATGAAGATGAAAAGCGTAAGACCCTGACAAAAAAGAAGGTGAATGTGTCTGGCCGGGTTTGCTTTACGGCTCGACCTGCGCCGCTTCAACGGAAACCGCGTCTTCCGCCGTGACAACCTCCGGCAACTCAAAATGGACAGTGGTCCCCTTGCCGGGTTCGCTCTCGACCTTCATGGAAAAGTCCTGGCCGTAAAGCACCTTCAGCCGCTCCTGGACATTCATCATCCCAATTCCGGAAGCATAGACTTCCGGCAGCCGGTTTTTGGGGATTCCCAGGCCGTCGTCACAGACATCGATGGCGATCCTGCCGTTACCGCGGGTGGCGCGCAAGGTGATGGTCCCCCCTTCGATTTTGGGGCCGATGCCATGGCGAATGGCGTTTTCCACAAGCGGCTGCAGGATCATGGTTGGAACAATCACATCCAGCGTGGCGGGATCGATTTCTTCCACCACGCGAAGTTTATCGCGCCCGAAACGCACCACCTCAATATCCAGGTAATCAGCGATGAAGTCGAGCTCCTGGCGAAAGGGCGCAAAATGCGTCTGGGTCCTGAGCCTCCGCCGCAGGATGCCGGAGAGCTTCACCAGTACTTTGCGTGCAGTGTCCGGGTCCAGGCGGATGAGCGATGAGACGGTGTTTAGCGTGTTGAAAAGAAAATGCGGGTTGATCTGGCTGATCAGGCTGTCCATGCGTGCCTGGATCAGGCTTCGTTCCTTCTCTTCCAGTTTCCGCTCAATGCGCGTGTTGTTCCAGATGCGCAATGGAAGCGCCACCGCAATCGCCGTGGCAAAGAGGACCAGGATTTCCGTCCACAGGCCCGGCGGGTTCAGAAAGAAGAGGTTGCCGTTGGAAATTCGCCCGACTTCTATCCTCGACAGTTCCAATGCGACGCAAACCAGAAAGAACAGGACCTGCCAGTCCATGGAAGGCTGCTTGAACCGCTGCTTGATAGACCGATAGAGGCTGAGGTCAATGAAAGGAGAGAACTTCCAGACCTCCTCCTTGTTGGGGCAGAGCCAGCGGGCCGAGCCGGCCACCACCGCGTAGAGGACGGCCATGGGAACAGCCAGAAGTTCAAGCCTGGTTGGAAGGATTCCAGCCGGAGAGGCATACACAATGTGGGGAATGAGGAGCGCCGGGAGGCTGACCATCATGCCTACGACAAGCCCCACCATGGTCCCGCCCAGCAGGCCGCCAATCACCGTGATCTCGAGGCTGAGATCGCCGCCCTGATAGCCGGCCACCAGACGCGTCAAAACGCCCAGCATGAAAGGCACGCCCAGGAAGGCGGCAAAAAGCAGCTTTTGTTTGGGAGTTCGGATCTCGACCAGCAGCAGGCGGCGAAATTTGTCAAACCGGGCAATGATGCTGGCCAGTGAGGCGATGACGCCCAGCTTGATGAGCAGCGTGACAAGAACAAGCCCGGAAGTGCTGGTTACAGTGGGGTGCATGGACAGTCCCCGGAACCCGTCTGGGCAGGGCCGGGCGAGCCGCCCCCGACCATCCGGACAATTTCAAGCCGGTCGCCGTTTTCCAGCCGGGTCTCGTTCCAGTCTGCTCTCTTCACAACTTCCAGATTGCGCTCGATGGCTACGCGGTCGGCCGGAAGCTCCAGCAACTCGACCAGTCCTGCCAGATTCAGGCCTTCAGGAACTTCGCGTTGCTCGCCGTTCAGTTGCAGAATCATAGGTGACCGGGCGGGTTTGCGATGGAAGCCGGAGCGGACCGTGGCCTGATCTCACCCGCGCGAATCTGCTCAATCACTTGCCGGTGCTGGCCTTCCAGCAGTTGCATAATCTGCTTCTCGCGGCCTTCTTCTGCGGTGGATAAGTCGGGGTACGAGATCCTGAGCGAATGGATCACCGCGCCTTTGACGTACACGGCGGTTTCGATATCCGCTACTTTCCTGATCTCAGTCTGAACGTGAAAACGCGTTCCCTCAAACTCGATTTCGGTGTTAAAGCCACACACCATGCTTCGGACTCCCGAAGCACCCCGCGATTCCCTGCCAGCCCAAGCTTACAAAAATAGTAACGGCGCCGGCGCCGCAAGGCAATAGAAAACTCAGCGGATGCTGATCATATGCCTTGTCCAGGTAACACAAAGAGGGCAGGCCCATTGAAGGACACCTGAATATAGACGCAATAAGTGGGAGACCAGAGCCTCCCACCATTTGCGAAATCGCGCAGGACTAACGAACCCTTACGAAAATGATCGCCAGCGTGTAAAGGACCAGCGATTCAAGGGCGCCTTCTCACACCAATCACAGCCTTGTTAGGCAGGCCTTGGCAGCTTGCGATCGCCATAGGCGGGTCCACGATGCCTTCGCGGACCCAATCGTGACTGCCCTACTTCACCTTGATGAAAATAATCACGAATGTGTAAAGGGCCAGTGACTCAATGAAGATGAGTCCCAAAATCAGGAACAGAAAAATTCCCTGCCGGGCGCCAGGGTTGCGGGCCATACCTTCACAAGCGCCCGCAGCGGCACGCCCTTGTCCCAATCCGCAAAGTCCCGAGGCGATCGCCATTCCGATGCCCGCGCCAATCGGCACCCAATCGGTGCCACCGCCGCCCGAGCCACCGGTTGTCTGCGCCGCAAGCAGCGGCATGGTGTAAAGCAAACCGATCACCATGGTCATCAAACCAAGCACTTTCGCTTTCATCTACTACCTCCTGGAACCCTCCTCCTTACTTCAGGAGGGCCCTATGAAATTTCCGCCAGTGGGTGGTTACCTGTCACCGCGGGGGCAGGACAAGCCTCACGCTCGCGGATAAAGCCAAACGAAGAACAACCAACTTTATTTCTAGTGCTCCTCCGAAGTCGCCAGGCTGATGTAAAGCGCCGGAAGAATCATAAAGACGTAGGCCTGGAGGAACGATTCGAAAACGTGCAATCCCATGAACAGCCCCGGAACACCGATGGGGATGAGCGAGGCGAAAACTATCGGCAGCGCCACGCCGGCCAGCATGTTAGCCCACAAACGCGCGGTGAGGGAAAGCATCCGGAGAACGTTGCTGAACACCTCGACGACAAAGAAAAGCGGAGAGATCAAAACCATCGGTCCGCCCAGATGGCGGAGATACCCGAAAATCCCTTTCACGCGGAAACCGTGGTAGTTGTAATGAAGAAAGACCACCACCGAGCATCCGAAAGGCACACAAACGGTCGCCGTGGGAGTGATGAGTGTCGGAATCAAACCTTCAATGTTGCACAGCAGAATGAACAGGCCGAGCGCGCCGACCATGGCCACATAGCGGCGGCCGCCGTGGCCAACCACTTCATCCACAAGGTTGCGGGTAAAATCGAAATAAATCTCCATCGACATCTGCAGCTTCCCGGGATTCTCCACGGAGAGGCTTCTCCGAAGGATGAGCGTTGCCACGACAATCACCAGGAGCACAAGGACTTCGCCCGCAACATAGTTGGGGATGGGGTGTAGCGGGTCAGCGGGCCGCACAAAACCCAGGTGCGGAAGGCGCGAAATCGCCACCAGCAGTGGGGTGATCACGTATGCAAACAGCTTATTCAGAATAGCTGTAAACCAGAGTTCATGCTCCATAGTGTTCTGTCCGACTCAACTTTCGCAGCAGGTTCAGCGATTCCATAAGGGCCCCGGCAAACGGCACAAATAACCCGGCAAGCACCCCCGTGAAAGGAAGCCAGTGCGTCTCATAAAAGAGGAGCACAGCTCCAAATGCCACAGGATATCGCAGAACAAGGTTTACCAGGACGCGCCTGGGCACGCCTTTCTCATTGGCGTTGAGCGCAGCCTTCACGGCTTGCGCCAGCCAGAGATAACCCAGGATGGAAATTCCCGCTCCCAGGATAAAAGCGACGGCCATCAGTCCTCGGCCCAGCGCCAGAAAAACGAGCCCTCCCAAGCCTGCAATGGCCACCATCCATCGAGGCAGCCGCGCTTCAGC
>DASSJE010000378.1:0-13940 GCA_035691365.1 Terriglobia bacterium | reverse complement strand
TTCATGCACCATCCCTCGGGAACTCTCGGAATGACCCAAGGATATATCCGAATTCAAATCGATTTTGCTCACTTTCGCACCCAACTCGAATTGTTACATGTACTTGCAGGAACTTTTGAAATCAACATTGGGACAGCACTGTTTAGAACTCGTGAAAATCCGGACGACGTAACGGTGGGAAAGTGACAATCCCGTCAATGGGCAGGTTTGTGTAATGAAAGAATTCGGAGCGCTGGCAATCGATGCAGCAACCTCGCAGGGCGCCAGTCATGCTGATGTCCGCGTGATGGATATCCGCCAGCGCTATCTTTCCACCAAAAACGGGCAAACCGCGCAGGTTCGGGAATCGGAGTCATTGGGCCTGGGTGTGCGGGTGATTGTGGACGGCGCCTGGGGATTTGCCTCAACCGATGATCTCTCTCGCCAGGGCATCCTGGCCGCTGCTCTAAAGGCCATCGAGATTGCCAAAGCCAGCACACTGGCAAAGAAACACGACGTTCGACTGGCGGCGGAAACAATGATCGTGGATCATTGGGAGGGTCCCTGCCAGGTTGATCCTTTTTCAATTCCTGTTTCGAGCTGCCTGGACCTGATGCTGAAAGTGGATGCCGAACTGCGCAAGGTGAAAAACATCACGCTTGCGGAAGTAGCTATGGATTTCAACCGCATCGACCAGCTCTTCCTTTCCAACAATGGCTCGGAAATCCGTCAGATCAAGAACCAGACTGGAGCCGGATACGTCGCCACTTCTTTTGCCGGGAACGAAATCCAGCGGCGCTCCTATCCCAACTCCTTCGGCGGGCAATACCAGACCAAAGGTTACGAACTGGTGGAGGAACTGGACCTGCTCGGGAATGCTCCGCGCATAGCGGAGGAAGCGGCAGCCTTGCACGCCTGTGACCAGTGCCCGGTCGGCGAAATGGACATCATCCTGGGAGGCTCCCAGGTAGGGCTGCAAATTCATGAGTCGATCGGGCATCCTATTGAGCTCGACCGCGTTCTGGGCACAGAAGCCAACTTCGCCGGCATGAGCTTTCTGACGCTTGACCAGCTGGGCAAGCTGAAGTACGCCTCGGACATTGTGAACGTGGTTGCCGATGCCACGCCTGCGCATGGGCCTGGCCTTGGCACTTTTGCCTATGATGACGAAGGTGTCCCGGCGCACAACACGCCGATCATCACAGACGGTTTGTTCACCGGCTATCTGACTTCGCGCGAAACCGCCGCGGCCATCGGCCAGGAGCGATCTAACGGCAGCATGCGCGCCGAAGGCTGGAACCGGATTCCGCTCATCCGCATGACGAACGTCAGCCTGCTACCTGGCAAGGGCTCTCTCGAAGATCTCATCGCTGATACGGCTGATGGTATTTACATGGAGACCAACCGGAGCTGGTCGATTGATGATCGCCGTTACAACTTCCAGTTTGGAACCGAAATCGGCTGGGGAATCAAGGACGGCAAGCGGAGCCGCATGTTGAAAAATCCAAGCTACGGAGGGATCACCACCGAATTCTGGAATTCCTGCGACGCTATAGGCGGACCGGACGAATGGACGCTTTGGGGTACTCCCAACTGCGGCAAGGGACAGCCGATGCAGACCATGGGAACCGGCCATGGGGCTTCTCCCGCGCGCTTTCGGAAAGTCAAGGTGGGTGTGGCGTATTCTAAGTAACGGGTATTGCTTGCCGGGCGCTTGACATCCTCTTGACGAACCCCGGTGCAGCCCGTCTGTGACTGGTATAACGATGCTCAAACGCGAACGCGCGAAAGAAATCTATAAGAAGGTCCTGAAATACTCCACCGCTGATGAAACGGAAGCCTTTATCACTTCGACCTCTTATTCTCTGACGCGATTCGCCAATAATTGCATCCACCAAAACGTTGCGGAAGATAGTTTGGGCCTGTCTGTCCGGGCGGTGGTCAGCCAGCGAACGGCGCGTGCCAGCACCAACAAGCTGGATGAAAATTCCATCCGGCAGGTTTGTGAGGCGGCCCTGGCGCTGGCGCGGCTTCAGCCTCCCAATCCCGAGTTGCTGCCGTTGGCCGGCCCGCAATTGTACCGGGCGGTCGATCGGTTTGACGCCGAATCTGCGGAGTTGAGTCCCCAGGCTCGCGCGGAAACTGTTCGCACGGTAATTGCCCGCGCCGAGAAGGACGCACTGACGGCCGCCGGAGTCTATTCAAATGGCGTTCACGTGACGGGTCTGTTCAACTCGCGCGGTCTGGAAGCATTCCACGAGGAAACCAGCTCCGAGTTTTCCATTACCATGCTGAAAGAGGGGGGCTCCGGCTGGGCCAAGAAAACCTCGCCTTGCTGCCTGGAGCTTGAGCCGGAAGTCCTGGCGGACCGGGCGGCAGCCAAGGCCCTCGAAAACCGGGACCAGAAGGACATTGCGCCTGGCAAGTACACCGTGATTCTCGAGCCGGCCGCCGTTCTGGACCTGCTAGGATTTCTCTTTTTCGATTTCGGAGGGTTGTCGGTGCACGAACGCCGCAGTTGCCTGACGGACCGCGTAGGGCAGAAACTCTTCGGCGAAAACATCAACGTCCGCGACGATGTTTTCCATCCCCTGCAGGCGGGCGCGCCCTTTGACGGCGAAGGGGTCCCGCGGCGACGCGTGAAGCTGGTGGAGAAGGGAACCGTCAGCAACCTGGTTTACGCGCGTTCGACGGCCCGCAAGATGGGAAAGGCAGCCACGGGCCATGGATTTCCGCTTCCCAACGAATATGGCGAAGCGCCTATGAATATCGTAATGGACGGCGGAAAGTCGAGCGTTGAAAATATGGTGAAGTCCACCTCGCGCGGGCTGCTTGTCACGCGGCTCTGGTATATCCGTGAGGTTGACCCTTATCAAAAGATCCTGACTGGTATGACGCGTGATGGGACCTTCTGGATTGAAGACGGCGAGGTCAAGCACGCGGTCAGGAACCTGCGGTTCAACCAGAGCCTTTTCGAAATGCTGAACGCGGTTGAAACCATGGGCATCCCGCAACGCACGGCGGGCGAAGAGTCATTTGAAATGGTGGTCCCCGCCATGAAGGTGAACGAGTTCAACTTCTCATCTTCCACCCGGTACTGACCAGAATTCGGGGCTCATTGCCGGAGCCATTGCAGAATTGGACAATGTCCGGGCCGAGACTTGACAGTCTTCGAAACCGGATGTTAGAAAGGCTATACGTATCAAAATGGCGCTATCGTCTAGGGGTTAGGACGTGAGATTCTCAATCTCAAAACCCGGGTTCGATTCCCGGTAGCGCTACCAGGCTTCTGTTCACAGAGTCCCGTGGCTCAGCATCTGAATTCCAGGGCTTTCGAGTACAATACAACTACGTGCTACCCAGTTTTTTCGGATGAATTGCGTATGAAGCTGCATTCGAGATGGGGGCTGATTTTCGTCGTCGTCTACCTCAGCATTTTTCTCTTTACCGAGTTCGTCGCCTTCCACTCTCTCATTTTTGATACTGCAAACTCAGCGCTTTCGGGTGTCCCCGCGATATTCGTCACGCTACCGTGGAGCGTTTTGGCAGGGCGCTTCTGGGAGTGGGTTGGCTTCGTCCAATGGTATTCGCGGTTTGCGAGCACGCCTGCGCTCTACGGTGCTTTTGCATCGCTGACGATACTGCCGGGCGCAATCATCAACGCCGCGATTCTTTATCACATTGGCAGGGCCCTTGATCCTGTTGCCATAAAACCACTCCGCCGGTAGTCCCCTGTGCCAAGTCTCAATCCTGGCTGTACCTTAACGCCGGCGGTCCAGCAATATCCTCGGGAGCATTGGGATCGCCGGCTGCGGGCCCGTGCCAGACGCTTCCGCCGAAGGTCGTGATGTAGATCATATTGGGGTTGTAAGGATCGGGAATGACGCGGTGGCCCCACTTGAAGTTGAAGCCGCGAATGCGCCGCCAGGTCTCGCCGCGGTCCACGGAACGCCACGCCGAGCTCTCAAACCCGCACGCGTAAAGGACGTTGGAATGCCGGGGATCGACGGTTACATCATAGATGTGCTGGTCTCTGGCAAGCACGTTGCGCCACGTCTTGCCCTCGTCGGTCGATAGAAAAATGCCACCGTCTTTGGAGCCCTTCGGCACGCTCCGGCCCCAGGCCGCCAGGTACAAGCGCCGAGGGTCCTTGACGTCAATCGCGAGTCCGTTGGGGCCGTTCATAGCCGGCGGCAGGGAGATACGGTTCCAGTGTTCGGCGCCGTCATCCGAGCGGTAAAGCGCGCCATCGTCCGGGTTAGTAAAGCTGCCATCGTCGCTACGGCGCGCCACCACCAGGTAGAGCACGCCGCGCGCATCCATTGCAAGCCGCCAGGCGTACGGTTCGTGTTGCGTGATGCCGTTGTTCCTCAAAACCCAGTGGTCGCCACTATCAGTGGATTTGTAAACGCCTTTGCCAAACGCCGCCACGTAAAGCACTCGCGCGGAAACAGGGCTTTTCGAGTCGAGCAGGATATGGGTGGGCGCGGTGGGGGGAATCCAGTTGGGGTTGCAGATCCATGTGCGCCCTCCATCCTCGCTGCGGCCAATGCCGCCGATATAAGTTGAAACGGAGCGGTCTTTCCACATTTTCGTTCGCGGCAGATCGTGCACGTAGCTCATCACGCCCCACATGCGGCCCTTCACCTGGGGATCGAAAACGATCCAGTAGGTGGTGTTCTGCCACATGCGCGGCACGCCGGTGGTCGAGGTCACCCAACCCTTCCCCCCGTCCTCGCTGCGCATCAGGCCAACGTCGGTGTAGGTGATGAACATCCGCTGCTTGTCGAAAGGATCGAAGTGCACGCCGTAGCAGGTGGTCACGTCCATGCCCATGCTGGTCCACTCACCATCCGCAAGGGCTCGTGAATAATCCGCCTGCCACATGGCGCCGCCATCGGCGGACCGCACGATCCGCATATCATCGGAGCCGAACACTCGATTGGGATCTGTCGGCGCCGCCCCTACGTCCTCGGTGTTCCGGCCTCCGCCCCATCGTTTCTCGATCCACGCCATCTGCAGGTGGTTCTGCCGAGATTGGTTCCACGCAATCGTCCAGGTGCGGCCGGAATCCGTGGTTCTGGCGAACCCAAAAACCGGCTGCGGCTGATGCCGGCCGCTGTTATAAGAAACGTAGCACACCTCAGGGTGAAAGAAACTGGCGGCGATGCCCTGGAAGTGAACGCGACCTTCAACACCAGGCAGCCTGACATCGCGCCAATTCTCGCCGCCATCGCTCGAAACAAATGCGCCTTGCCGGGAGGTGACATAGAAGATGGGTTTCCCTCCGCCGACGGGAAACCCGCCGGTAAATCCAGTAAATTCGTTGAAGGATTCAACGCCCGGGGCTGGATTAAACTTGCGCCATGTTCCTTTTCGCCGGACAGAAATGGAGCTGGTGCCGATAAAGTAAATGGTGCGGTCGGAGGGCGGGGAAGCGGGGTCAATGAAAATCCGCTGTGGGGTTCCGCCGTAGGGGTGGGCGCTGTTCGCCTCGTAACCCGGCAGTTCGGCACTCCGTTCCCATGTTGCGCCCCAATCCTTCGACGTGGCGAAGGTGTGCGTCTCGTTTTCGAGAAAACCGGCGTACAAAATTTTGGAATTCGCCGGGTCCACTGCCAGGGTGCTGATTGAACCCTGAGATGGGCGGCGCGTCAAAATTCTCTCGCCGGCCTCATCGCCGGCGATCACTACGCCGGTCACCGAGAAAGGGTCGGGATGGACCAGCCGCCACGTCTTTCCCCGGTTGGCGCTGCGCCACAATCCGATGGTCGATGCATAGATGACGTTCGGATCCACAGGGTCAAACAGGTCAAACCGGACGCGGCCTCGGAGATTGAACATCCGCCAGGAACTGCCGCCGTCGTGCGAGATGTAGGCGCCCAGCATGTCGCAGTGCGCGAGCATGTCATTGGCGTTGTGCGGGCTGACGGTGGGCAGATAGATTGACCCTCCTCCACCCGGGCCGAGGACTTTCCATTGGTCGTTCCGCACCGCCTCTGCTGAGGCAAGACGATTGTCAGCCGGGCTGCCGAAAAGCCGAATCTGCGGGAGGGCGGCATCGCCAAGCGCTGCGAGCGAGAGCCCCAGAACCTTAACTCTTGGGCGAAAAAGTTCGACCCGCCGCGCAGACTTGTCTCGATCTGGAAGGCCGTTCTTAGAAGACATATTATCGCTCCATTGTGATATGCGCGACTCCGGACATTCAGACGCAATAGCCAGGTTGAGATATAACCGGCTATGAATTGTATGACAGACTGAAAACTAGAGGGAAGCAGGAAACAGGAAGCAGGAAAGAGCATAGAACGGAAGGCGGCGGGGTGAAAGAAGCGGGCACTGCGGCTACGCTTGTGTTGTTTCCGGGACGGGTGTACCATCGGCGCTGTCTCAACTCTTTGCTGCTGAACGGGAAACGTCCAAAAAAGAGGAGGATTCTCACAATGAAGGAGCAGGCTTATCGCTGCGGTTGGAGGATGGGAGCCTGGGCATCGATCGCCCTGGCCGCGGGCCTGTTGATTGTTTCCGCCGCGCCTGCTGCGGCCACGGGCAAAGGACAGTCGGCGCCGGCCATGAACAACATACCAATCAAACACGTCATTATCATTTTTCAGGAAAATCGTTCTTTTGACTCCTACTTCGGCACGTATCCCGGGGCGGACGGCATTCCCATGCGGAACGGCGTACCTGCGGTGTGCAATCCCGATCCCAAGACGGGGGAATGCGTCCAGCCATATCTCGACCACGACGACGTAAACTGTGGCGGTCCGCACGCCGCAGAAGCGTCTCTGGGGTTGGTTGAGAACGGAGAGATGAGTGGGTTTATCAGGGCGGTGCAGGCCGATAAGAATTTCGGGTTGTATCCGCTCGAGTGGGCTCATGATTATTGCAAGCATCCCGATGATCCCAAAGAGTCTGATCCCGTGATGGGATATCACGATGGGGGCGACATCCCCAACTACTGGGCCTATGCCAAAGAATTTGTGCTCCAGGACCAGATGTTCGAAGCGGTTCATTCCTGGAGTTTCCCGTCGCACTTATATCTTGTTTCCGCCTGGTCGGCCACCTGCGGCCAGGTGAACAACCCCATGAGCTGCGTCAGCGCTCTGATGCCGAAAGATCGTACGCTTAAGGATCCCACGCCTTTCGCGTGGACGGATATTACCTGGCTGCTGCACAAAGCACATGTGAGCTGGGTTTATTATTTGGATCACGGCGCGCTGCCGGCGCCTTCCGGCGTCCAGAAGACCGGCGGAAAGTTTCGAATGCCCAAGTCCCGCTCGAAGGCTGAATCTGCCAATGGCGGCGTTCCCGTCATCTGGAACGTGCTGCCCGGTTTTTCCGACGTTCACGAGGACGATCAGGCGGCCGATATCGAAGACCTCAGCCGCTATTTTGCGGAGGCCAAGGCCGGAACTCTGCCATCCGTTTGCTGGATTTCTCCCAACGGCAATGACAGCGAGCATCCTCCGGCCAAGGTCAGCGTGGGGCAATCCTACGTTACTAAAATTGTGAATGCCGCGATGAAGAGCCCCGACTGGAAAAGCACCGCCATCTTCATCACCTGGGACGATTGGGGAGGTTTTTATGACCACGTGGCGCCGCCCCGCGTTGATTCTATGGGCCTCGGCGTTCGGGTACCGGGACTGGTGATCAGCCCATACGCCAGGAAGGGGTATATTGACCATCAGACGCTCAGTTACGATGCCTACATTAAATTTATCGAGGACGTTTTTCTCCATGGCCAGCGGCTTGACCCCAAAACCGATGGACGGCCCGATTCCAGGCCTGACGTTCGGGAAAACAGTCCGATGCTCGGAGACCTCATGAAGGACTTTGATTTTTCCCAGCCGCCACGGCCGGCTCTGGTACTGCCCGTCCATCCCAGGACCACGCTGGTGGAAAATCCTCCCTGCGGCCCGGATCAATCGCGTTGTGATTGATGGCGGGTTATACATCGCGGCGAGGCCACCACGGCTCGAACAACTCTGGTCGTGGTTACACCCAAGAGCACGCGTTGCTTCCCGGTTATAATAAGAGTGTCTGCTCGACCCGGGTCATCTATCCATTTCCGCAAAGGAGTCGGCATGAAACTATGTATCAATGTCGTCACTTTGGCCGTGAATGATCTTGAAAAGTCGATTGCATTCTATCGCGATGGACTCGGCCTGCCATGCAAGGGCATTCTCGGCGCTGAATTCGAAGGGAGCGCCACTGAACCCGCCGGCGCGATAGGATTCTTTGAGCTCAACGGCGGTGTTATCCTCGCGCTGTATCCACGTGTTGATCTGGCCAAAGATTCGAAAATATCTCACGCGCCGGCGAGCTCCCTCGAATTTAGTCTCGGCTACCTGGCGGAGAGTAAGGATGAAGTTGATTCTCTTTTGAGCCAAGCCCAGGCGGCTGGCGCAGCGTTGACCGATCCGCCGCACGTTAGGCCATGGGGCATCTATTCTGGGTATTTCAAGGATCTCGATGGGCATCTGTGGGAAATCATCTGGAATCCCAAAATGCTGCCGAACGACTAGTTGATATCCCAATCAACTCCCTGGGGCCAACGTAGCGCGCAGCGCTGTATGGTCGAATTGGATCTCTTGTCTTGACGAGCCACCGCCTAACGAACCGTGCGCAGTTGGAAGGTGACCGCGAAGGGGACGCGAAGCGCATTGCAGGCGCCGGGCTACGAACTTCGATAGTTAGCAACGATTGAACGGCGAGTCCAGAAAGCTTAGGCGGTACCCACTGCTTTGTGGGCGACGCGGTAGTTACCATCCACACTTTACGACTAGGAGGTTCTTATGAGCGCTAAGAAGAGAACACAGAAGTCCAGCGGATTCACGACTGCAGAAAAAGCCGCGATGCGGGAGCGAGCTAAAGAGCTGAAGGCGGAAGCGCGCGCGCAGAACGACCGCGCGGCGGGTGAACGCGACTTGCTTGCGAAAATCGCCGAGATGTCACCATCGGACCGCGCCATTGCCGAACGCCTTCACACCATTGTCAAAGCCAGCGCTCCGCACCTCGTGCCGACAACCTGGTACGGGATGCCCGCCTATGCCAGAGGGGGCAAAGTCATCTGTTTCTTCCAAAGCGGCCAGAAGTTCAAGACGAGGTACGCGACCTTCGGCTTCAGCGACAAAGCGAACCTTGACGAGGGCGCAATGTGGCCTACCGCCTTCGCGCTGAAGGAATTGACCGCCGCCGAAGAGAATAGGATTGCTGCGCTGGTAAAGAAAGCGGTGAGCTGAGATGTCAGCCCGCCTGTGAGGCATGAAAATGGTAAATAGACCTTTGCAAGAGACGAATCCCAAAGTCGATGCATTTTTAAGCAGGGCCAGGAAATGGCGCGAAGAATTTGAGAAACTGCGAACGATTGTACTGGGGTGTGGACTGAGCGAAGAATTGAAGTGGGGCCAGCCTTGTTATAGGTTTGAAGAAAAGAACATAGTTTTAATCCATGGGTTCAAGGAATACTGTGCGCTTCTGTTTTTTAAAGGCGCGCTGCTCAATGACGCCAAAGGTATCCTGATCCGGCAAACGGAGAACGTGCAGTCGGCGCGCCAGATCCGGTTCACCAGCGTACGAGAGATCTCCAGGCTGGAGCCCACCTTGAGAGAGTACATTTTTGAAGCCGTCGAAGTTGAAAGAGCCGGTTGGAAAGTGAAGCTCAAAAAGACCTCAGATTACAAAATTCCTGAGGAGTTTCAGGCGAAATTGAATGCCAAGCCTGATTTGAAAGCTGCATTTTACCGATTGACGCCGGGACGGCAAAGAGGATACCTCTTCTATTTTTCTCAAGCCAAACAATCCAAAACCCGGACGGCGAGGGTCGAAAAATATGCCCCACAGATTCTCGATGGAAAAGGCTTGGACGATTAGGCCATTCGCCACTCATGCGCTTACAGGGAGGGACAGATGTGCCCCCATCTGCGGAATGGCACTTGCAGAGCGTGTCGCCGCTCTCCCGCAACGAGAAGCTGGGAAACCGCAATGTTCCGCGGCAAAGCCTGAACACTGCTACCCGGCGTATGCTCCGCTGAATCTGGTGCATCCGAATCTGGTATAAATTGACAGAAAATCTTGGTTTTGTTAGATTTTCAAAGGGTCCACGAATGACAGTTTTAAGTAAAAACCTGCCGTCGATGCAGCCCCGCGAGATGTTTCTTGAGTAGGTTCCTGTCCGCTAAAGGCAAATCAAGAACAAAATGACTGAAGCCCGGTATATTCGCAATTTTTCAATCGTCGCCCATATTGATCACGGGAAATCCACCCTTGCCGATCGCCTGCTGGAGTTGACCGGGACTGTGGCCAAACGGAAGATGGAAGCCCAGGTGCTCGATTCCATGGATTTGGAACGCGAGCGGGGAATCACCATCAAAGCGCACGCGGTGCGGTTGCTCTACAAGGCGCGCGACGGCAACGAATACCAGTTGAACCTGATCGACACCCCCGGACACGTTGACTTTTCCTATGAAGTTTCCAGAAGCCTCTCGGCATGTGAGGGCGCGCTGCTCGTGATTGACGCTTCTCAGGGCGTCGAGGCGCAGACCCTGGCGAACGCGCAGCTTGCAATGAACAATGATCTGGAAATTGTCCCGGTGATCAACAAAATTGACCTGCCCGGGGCCGACGTTGAGGAAACCAGTCGCCAGATTGAACAGACGCTGGCCATCGATTCGGGCGATGCGATCCTGATCAGCGCCAAGCAGGGAACAGGCATTGAAGAAGTGCTGGAAGCGATTGTGGCCAGGATTCCCGCGCCCACCGGCTCTCCGGAAGCGCCCTTGCAGGCCTTGATTTTTGATTCCTGGTTTGACAGCTATCGGGGTGTAGTGGTCCTGGCGCGCGTAGTGCAGGGAACTCTGGTCCCCGGCATGAAGATCCGCTTGTGGTCCAACAACCAGGCGTTTACTTTGGAGGAGTTGGGAATCCTCACCCCGGCGGCGGTCCCTGTCGAGAGCCTGCACGCCGGCGAGGTGGGTTTCGTGATCGCCAACATCAAGCGAGTGGCGGACACCAAGATTGGCGACACCATTACGGAGGATGATCGGCCTGCCGCCGAACCACTTCCGGGATTTGAAGATATCAAGCCGATGGTGTTCGCGGGACTTTATCCGGTGGAAGCCAATGAATATGAGTCTCTGCGGGACGCGCTGGAAAAGTTGCGATTGAACGACTCGTCTCTGTTTTATGAGCCGGAAAACTCTGTTGCGCTCGGGTTTGGTTTCCGGTGCGGCTTCCTGGGATTGCTGCACATGGAGATTGTGCAGGAACGGCTGGAGCGGGAATTCAAGCTGAACCTGATTACCACGGCCCCGGGTGTTCGTTATCGCGTCACCACCAAGAGCGGGATTGTTCAGGAGATTGATAATCCAACGCGGTTTCCCGAGGCCAACGAAGTTGCGAAAATCGAAGAGCCTGTCATCACCGTGCTGATCCTGACGCATGACGACTATCTTGGAGGCATCCTTTCTCTGGCGGAGGAAAAACGCGGCATCCAGAAGGGCTTTGAATACGTGGCCCAGAAGCGCGTGTTACTGACCTATGAAGTTCCGTTGAACGAGGTGGTCCTCGACTTCTATGACCGGCTCAAGTCTGTCTCGCGCGGCTACGCTTCGCTGGACTACCATTTTTCCGGTTATTGGGAGTCCGACCTGGTCAAGGTCGATTTGCTCGTGGCGGGTGAAGTAGTGGATGCCCTCTCGTTTGTTTGCCACCGCGACCAGGCCCAGGTGCGCGCCCGCACCCTCTGCGAAAGAATGCGGAAACTGATTCCCCGACAGATGTTTGAAGTCGCCATCCAGGCTTCCATCGGTTCCAAGATTATCGCCCGCGAAAATGTTCCCGCCATGCGGAAAAACGTACTGGCGAAGTGCTATGGGGGTGACATTACACGGAAACGGAAGCTGCTCGAAAAGCAGAAGGAAGGAAAGCGCCGCATGAAACGCGTGGGGAAAGTGGACATTCCACAGGAAGCTTTCCTTGCAGTGCTGCGCGTCAACGAATAGAACCTTGCTGATGATTCTCATGTGAGGTTGCCAATGCTTGACCATATCCTCAACGGACCCGGTGGCGTGCGGTCCGGCTGGCGGCTGCTGCTATTCGTCATTCTTGCGGCAATTCCTTTTTTTATCATCCAGGTGTCCTTGTCAGCCGCCGGCTTCAGGCTGAACCTTTCGCACGGCCTCCCGCCCACGCTGATCCTGATTGCTGAAGGCATCGAGTTTCTTTGCCCGCTTTTTGCTGCATGGGTGATGCTGCACCTGGAAAAGAAGAGTTTTCGTGACTACGGCTTGCCGGCCCGTGGTGCGTTCGGGCGCGAATTTTGGGCGGGTGCGGCAATTGGATTCGCGGCCTTATCGGCACTGGTGCTGGGGATCCGACTCTGCCACGGTTTTTATTTCGGCCGCTTGGCCCTTGGGGCAAAAGGTATCCTTTACTTCGGCGGGATGTGGGCGGCCGCTTTCCTGGTGGTTGGCTTTGCAGAAGAATTCCTGTTCCGTGGGTACGCGCTGGCGACGCTTTCAGACAGCATCCGGTTCTGGCCTGCGGCGATAGCACTCTCGGTCCTGTTTGGCCTGGTCCACCTCAGTAACCTTGGAGAAAATCAACTGGGGGCTTTGTCGGCCGGGTTTGTGGGCCTGCTGTTCTGCTTCAGCCTTCGCCGTACAGGGAGCCTGTGGTTTGCGATCGGTTTACATGCCGCCTGGGATTATGCCGAAAGTTTCATCTACTCGGTGCCGAACAGCGGAGTATTAGTCCAAGGCCATCTGATGAATTCTCATTTTCAGCTCAATGCTCCCACCTGGCTTACCGGAGGGTCTGTGGGGCCCGAAGGCAGTGTGTTTGTTTTCGTTGTGCTTGCCATCATGTTTGTGGTTGTGGACCGGATGTATCCTGAGGTCAGATTTCCGGCGCGCCCTGCTGCGGATGAACGGAAGTTGCGGCCGGAAGGGGACGTGGTTTCAAGCGTGCCTGAGACTGCTGGAGGGAATGAATGAGATGGAACTGAAAATCGTCAAGATTGACAAGCCTGCCGACATGAACTTCATCCTCGGGCAGTCACATTTTATCAAGACTGTCGAGGACCTTCACGAAGCGATCGTCCAGACAGTTCCCGAAATCAAGTTCGGAATCGGTTTCTGCGAATCGTCCGGGCCCGCGCTGGTGCGCTGGTCTGGCAACGATCTGAACCTGATCCGGCTGGCCCAGGAGAACGCCCTCGCCCTTTCCTGTGGACATTCGTTCATCATCTTCATGGAAAAGGCCTACCCGATTAACATCCTCAACGTGGTGAAGAATGTCCCCGAGGTCTGCCGGATTTTCTGCGCAACCGCAAACCCTGTGGAAGTGATTGTGGCGGAAACCGCGCAGGGACGCGGGATCCTCGGCGTGATTGACGGCGCCAAAACCAAGGGCGTAGAAACTGCAGACGACATCAAAGCCCGCAAGGAACTCCTGCGAAAGATTGGGTATAAATTCTAAGGTATCGGGGTATCTTGCGTGGGTGTCCTCCTAATCGGTCCGTTATTGTTGGGCTTAGCCGGGTCTGCTAAACTGGGAGCCAGGAGAAGGAAGAATTCTCATGAGGCTGCGCGATTACAAAACGGTGCTTTATCGACAGGGCGATGGCTCCTGGGTGGCGGAAATTCCTGCTATCTCAGGCTGCTATGCTCTAATGGCCACTCGGGAGGAGGCGCTTGCTGAACTTGAGAATGTCTTCCGAATGATTGAAGAGGAATACCGCGAAAAGAAAATTTCGCTCCCTGCCGAAACCACAGAGATCATTCACGCCTGGTGCAACTGCCTCTGAGTTCAAGAAGGTTGCGCGAAAACTAGAATTCAAGAAAACACGCCAGACAGGAAGCCACGAACGCTGGAACCATCCCGATGGGCGTGCGGTGACAATCCCTTTGCATGGTGGACGTGAAATAGGCCCTCCACTGTTTTTCAAAATTTTGAGGCAA
>DASSJE010000377.1:0-2675 GCA_035691365.1 Terriglobia bacterium | reverse complement strand
GGACCACGCGAGGGAAAGCGGCGGCACGCGCGCCTGGCGGGCTAAGGATCGGCCCGAGTTTCTCGAAACCCAACGCCGCCAAGCTTTGGGTCTGGACATCCTCTATGATCCGACCGCTCACGTTGGGTAAGAGTTCGGCCAGCTCTTTCCACCTCTCGCCGCGAGCCGTCTCAGTCTGATCGCCGGCCAGCAACAGTCCAAGGTTATTTCGCAAGCCACGATCGATGGCCTCTTTGAAGTCGATCTGAAGGATGTCAGGCGTGGCTTTCCCCTCTGCCACGCTCCCCAGAAATGGGCTCTGCGCCCCAGGCAGCGTGACGCTGGGGGCTCCGGGAGATCCTGATGTTTGAGCTGGCAGGGCGAGGGGGGTAAGAAATGTAAGAAGGCTGAAAATTAAAGCGAACCTAATTTTCAATGAGCGTTCCATTCTTTATATGGGAGAGTGAGCATCCTGCCGAGGAGGCCCAACGTCCTTTCACCGTATAAGCATAACTCCCAACGTTCGATTCACTTACGGCAGTTTGCGATGCAAAGATTTAGCCAGATAACAGCAAATTCGCCAGGACCCGGCGGCAACGAAACGGGTTTTGAAGGTCTGCGTGAGAGGGGGAAATCATCGCTGGAATAAGGGAGTGCGAATAGCCCCAAAGTCCAATGTCTTAGGTGCGTTGCCTGGGGGGAGGCACGCCAGTAATCTGAGCACGTAAGAGGAACTGTGTCATGCACAAGTGTGTCCTATTATTCGCGGCTGTACTCGCCGCGTTAACCCTAAGCCCCATGTCTGCCCAAAGCACTGGGGAGGCCGCTCACCCGGATCGAAAGGTTACCTCGCGCGTCGCCCCTGCGTATCCCGAACTGGCGAGAAAGATGCACATTCACGGAACGGTGAAGGTCGAGGCTATCGTGCGGCCCAATGGCCAGGTCAAGTCCACGCGTCTTTTGGGAGGGAATCCGGTGCTCGTTTCCGCGGCTTTGGACGCTGTGGCAAAGTGGAAGTTTGAAGCCGCACAAACGGAGACCACCGAAATCGTCCAACTCACTTTTGACGAGCAATGATTTGGGTGGCTCGCCCACGACGTTTCATTCTGTGCTGAACACAATCCATTCTTGGTACTTATGCCCCCGGTGTATGTGACTTAGGTCATCTTGAATCCGGGTACCGCCCGGTTCAATCTACCCGAGGCACTTATTCTGCACACGAAAGACGAACAGGGCATGAGTGTGGCTTCAGGAACTGACTGGACCCGAATCCTTTCTGACCCGGACCTCGTCCGGCAAGTGGGCAAGCTGCTGCAAGCTTACCGCGAGGCTCCGGTCGAAAAGCGGGAGGAAGCGCTGCTTGCGGCGATGCGCGAGATCAAAGCCGGAGGCCTCACTCTCAATAAAACCACCGCGCCCGTCGAGAAAGCCGCTGTCCTGCATCCCGTGCCCACGCCACCGTCGGCGACCCCTCCTTTTGAGCCTGACCTGTTCAGCCCCAACTGGGGAAGCGATCGGCGCCGGCATCCACGAATCAAATGCTTCGTTGCCGTGGAATTACGCGTGGATGAAAAATCGACTCCCGTTTGGGGAAACCTTTCGAATACCAGTGCAGGCGGATGCCTGGTAGAAATTGCCAGCCCAGTCAAGCCGGGGGCGAAGGTGGAAATCGGACTCTGGGTGCCCAATGGAAAGATCTGGGTCAAAGGATTCGCCCTCAGCGGAGTGGTCACTCGTAGCGCACCCGCCAATGGGATTCGCATCCGTTTCGATAATATGACCCCTCCGGAACGCGAAAACCTGCGTCAGTTCCTCAAATTCGTGCACGAGACCACGCGCACCGCACATAACGAGAACGGCTACATTCAGATGTTGAAGTAAGTTTTTCCTCTCTCCTGCAGCTTTTTCACCGCATCTCAATCCACACCCCGGCGGAAATTGGTACACTTTCTGCGTATTGAACCCTTTCTATAGGGCAGGAACTCTAACTTGGGGTAAGGCCGATCAAGCACCCGGCAGGACGAGCCGGCGGGAGGAGCAGATCGCATGGTAGCCAGTGAACAAGTTTTGGCCACAGGTCAGCAACTAGATACGCTTTGTATCAACACCATCCGAACCTTGGCCATGGATGCGGTCCAGCAGGCGAATTCCGGGCATCCGGGGGCGCCGATGGGATTGGCTCCGGTCACGTATTGCCTGTGGCAGGAATTCTTGCGTTACGATCCCGCCGATCCCACGTGGCTGAACCGGGACCGCTTCGTGCTCTCGAACGGCCACGCATCGATGCTGCTCTATGCCATGTTGCACCTGGCCGAAGTTCGGCAAGTTGACGAGCACGGGCGCATCACCAAAGAACCCGCCGTTTCCATGGATGACATCAAGCACTTCCGGCAACTCGGAAGCCGGACGCCCGGTCACCCTGAATCGCACATAACCACCGGAGTCGAAACCACCACCGGACCGCTGGGGCAGGGAGTTGGCAACAGTTTAGGAATGGCGATCGCCGGGAAGTGGCAAGCGGCGACGTTCAATCGGCCGGAGCTGGAAATCTTTGATTTCAACGTTTACGCGATGTGCTCCGATGGCGATCTGATGGAAGGAATCGGCGGCGAGGCTGCCTCGCTGGCAGGGCATCTGAAGCTGGATAACCTTTGCTGGATTTACGACCACAATTCCATCACGCTCGACGGCCCTGC
>DASSJE010000376.1:0-2723 GCA_035691365.1 Terriglobia bacterium | reverse complement strand
TAAATAGTCCAAACAGACTGCCTATTTCTTTCAGATTGCGCCCCGCCCGGCGCGACATCTTAGAGACTAGCACGGTAGCGTAGGTTTGTCAAGTTTTTTCTGCCGCAGCGCAGGTGGCGGCGGCTTTACGCCGCCATTGGCAGAAATGGCGCGATGAACGCGCCGCTACCTTTTTTCAGGGGCTGAAGCCCGCGGGGCCAAGGCCGCTGGCGAATGTCGGAGCTAAAGCTCCGACCCCCTAAGGGAAGCGGCCAGAGCCACGATGGCAGAACCGCGGCCAAGCCCGGCAGGGGTAGGGGGTCGGACCTTCAGGTCCGACAACAAGCAGCAGGCTGCCAGAGGCGGCTTCAGCCGCTGGGCTCTTTTTGTTGGAACGGCCGACCTGATTCAGGGGTGAAGCCCCCGTTAAAACGGACCCTTATCCGGCACGAGTGAACTCATGCCCCTGCAAGTCCCCTCATGCCCGTCATTCCGAGGAGCCCGAAGGCGACGAGGAACCTGCTGCTGTCAGGAAGAATCGGCTTCTCGTGCCCGCTCTTGTTTCCTGAAAAGGCAGAAGCCGATTCCTTGCTTCGCCCGGGATGACGTAGGGGCGGCGATTGCTTGCCCGTCTGAAGGTGGGCGCTACACTATATCCAATCGAGAATCGGCGCTGGCTGCTGCCGCAATCGCGATCGCGGCCTGCCCAAATTCCGCACGATTCCAGGTGACCTTCATCACATCCGCCGGGCTGGAAACACGCTATTTTGGAGGTGTGAGCAAGGCAACGTCCGAATCCCAGGGTGTTTATCGGAACCTGCTCGTCCCCGGCAGATTGTTCGGCTCCGGCAGATGACCCGGGTCCAGGAGCGCAGCCATGCCAGTTCCGCGGTGGCCGGGCCAGCTTTCCATCGAGCGCGGGAGCAAGCACGCCCGCGGTGATGGAGACAGCGTTTTTCATGTCCGCAACGTCACCAAGGTTTACCGGATGGGCGAGGTGGAAGTCCACGCGCTGCGGGGGATCAACATGGACTTCTTCCCCGGGGAATTCGTCGTGTTGCTGGGACCCTCCGGAAGCGGCAAGACGACGCTCCTCAACATTCTGGGCGGACTGGACGTGCCAACGTCCGGCAGTGTTCTTTATCTTGACCATGACATCACCTCGGCCAGTGAATCCGAGCTGACGCGCTACAGGCGCGAGCACGTGGGGTTCGTATTCCAGTTCTATAATCTGATTCCCAGCCTCACGGCGCTTGAAAACGCAGCGCTGGTGACCGAAATCGCCGACAACCCTCTCAGCCCTGAAGAGTGCCTGCGCCTGGTCGGGCTGGAGCAGAGGTTCAACCACTTCCCTGCCCAGATGTCCGGCGGCGAGCAGCAGCGGGTTGCCATTGCCCGCGCGATCGCGAAGCGGCCTGAAGTCTTGCTCTGCGATGAGCCGACGGGCTCGCTCGACTACCCCACCGGCAAGGCCGTGCTGGAGGCCTTGGCGCGCGTGAATCGCCAGCTCGGAACTTTTACGATTGTCATCACGCACAACGCGGCCATTGCCGGCATGGCAGACCGCGTGGTCCGCATCAGCAGCGGTGAAATCGTAGAGGTCCATGAGAACGAGAAGAAGATTGAGCCCTCTGAGCTTTCCTGGTGAGCAGTGATGACTGCGCTCGACAAAAAGCTTTGGCGCGACCTACGCCTGATGCGCGGGCAGTTGGTCACGGTGGCGCTCGTCGTCGCCTGCGGCGTGGCCACTTATGTGACCATGCGCGGAGCTTATGAATCAGTGGCGGCTGAGCAACAGGAGTACTACAGCCGCTATCGTTTTGCGGAAGTGTTCTCACATCTAAAGCGCGCGCCCAACTCCCTGGCGGAAAACATCGCCATGATTCCGGGGGTCGCTTCGGTACAGACACGGGTTGTCGTTGAAGTGACGCTTGACGTTCCCAACCTGCCCGAACCCGCACTGGGACGCCTGATCTCCATTCCAGAATGGCCCACGCCGATGCTCAACGACCTTTGCATCCGCCGCGGCCGCTATATTGAGCCGGGACGCCGTGGCGAGGTCCTTGTCAGCGAGGCATTTGCAAGGGCCAATCATCTGGATGTCGGGCAGTCCATCGGCGCCGTGATCAACGGGCGCTGGGAACGGCTTCGAATTGCCGGGATTGCCATCTCGCCCGAATATGTCTATGAGATTCGCGGCACTGAGGTCTTCCCGGACAACAGGCGCTTTGGCGTTTTCTGGATGGGCCGCAAGGCCCTCGGGCCCGCTTTCAACATGGAGGGAGCGTTTAATGATGTGGCCCTTACGATTGCTCCCGGCGCCAGCGAGCAAGAGGCCATCACGCGGCTGGATGCGCTGCTCACGCGCTACGGCGGGCTGGGCGCCTACGGCCGCTATGACCAGATTTCCAACCGCTTTCTCTCTGACGAGATCGGGCAGGACCGGATTACCGGCATCTTTGTGCCGGCCATTTTCCTGGGGATTGCCGCGCTCCTCATCCATATCGTGCTTTCGCGGCTGGTGGGCACGCAGCGCGGGGCCATCGGCCTGCTGAAGGCGTGCGGGTACAGCAACGGCTCCATTGCTCTGCACTATTTGAAGTTTGCCCTCGCGGCGGTGTTGCTGGGGACCGTGGTCGGAGGGCCGCTTGGTGTGTGGCTGGGCCAGGGGTTGGCAAAGCTCTACGAAGATTTCTTCCGCTTTCCGGAACTTCGTTTCGTTCAGAGCCAGGGACTGATTCTCT
>DASSJE010000375.1:0-34737 GCA_035691365.1 Terriglobia bacterium | reverse complement strand
AATAAATGGCCCCGGCCAGCTATAGCATACGGCAAGAGGCGCCACAGTCCGGCAGAAATCCAGCCATATCCTTGAGGTGAACATTTAAACGCAGAATCAGCCTCTCGCCAGGGGCCAACGCCATGGTGCGTCGAGACGCTTCACGTGCGGGCGTACTGCGATTCGCGCGGTGGCTGATATTTCACCGCCAGGTGTGGCGTCTCCAAACGCTGGTTGAGCCGGTGCCTGGAATCCAGGCAAGCCTCCAACATTCCGGAAGTCAGCAGGGTCCGTTGAACAGGATACGGCGTTTTGCCAGTCGTAAACGTCTGCTCGATCTTAGCCGCCAAACAGGCCGTGTTGCTCACGTCGGGCGTGGGGGGCAGAAAGAACTGCGTTGAAACCAGCCCCTTGCCTGCTACGCGCACCGAGATGTTGAAGTCCATGATGGCTCCGTTGAGCATTAGCAGGGTCGCGCGAGTCCCATCAGCATATCCAATGCAATAAGCTGCCGGGTCTTTCACCAACTGCGGCAATGCGCCTGACGCCACCAGGTCCTGGTTGCGGCCGTCCAGCAGCGTGAGACCCAAAGGAGTGTCACTGCGAGACAAGGCAGAGCTCAGAAGTTCTCTGGAATAACGCCCTTCCCTGCCGGCCTGCCAGACGTCGTCGCCCTCCAGCAACTGGACAGCTTTCACGCCGGTTTCACCGCCTTCGCGCCTTTCGAGCATGCACTGCATGGCTTCGAGCGCGTCGAAGTCTCTGCCATCAAATCTGCCCAAGCCCACCATCACGGCTTCTTCCACATGCGCCCCGAAGGGTATGTCGACATCGGGCAGCCGCCATGTCACGGGAATAGATGAACCGGCCAGCAGAGGAAAGCTGAACCGTTCCGCCGTCTCCACCATCTGCTTCGCCTCCGGAAAGCTGAAAGAGAGTTGCTTGTGGTTGAAATAGGGAACTCCGCGCCCTTCTTCCTGGAAGACCTGCACGCACTGCCGGAAAAAATCATAGCAGGGCAGCAGAATCTGCCCCCTGTCATTGGTGGGATAATCGCCCTGCTCCGCTACGGCGAGCACAGCGTCCACGGCGAGCCGTTCGGTGCCGGCGCGCAGCGCCTCAGGAATGTTGCTACAGAGACGAAAACCAAATTCCTCTGATCGCGCCTGGCTCAGATCGGTGTTCGGCCCGATATTCTCGGGCAACTCCTCGGCGAAGCTTCGCGCTCCAGGCCGTTGCCTCACGGCGTGCGCGATGGGCGGGTGCGGCGGGCCAGGTTCGAGCTCCTGCGCGGACGATCCCGCGTGGGCGCCCGGCTCTCCCTGTGTGTGCCGCGCCGCGCGGTTCGCCTCCCGTCTCCATCCCCAGGCCATAGGACCGCCGAACCTGGGTACCAGCGAATCCACATAAACGGAGACAACCTGGACATTCGGCATGTGCCAGTCTCCCTCGAAAGGGTAGCCGACCAGAAAGCGGTCCGCGATGGATTGCAGGTTCGATCTCAGGTGATAGACGCTGCCTATAATTGCCAGGCGCAAAGGCGCCACTGCCGACCCCGTTGGTGGCTGTGCGAAGCCCGATCGTAGGAGTGGACGGCCCGCCAGCAGGGCGGTTGAAAGTGCCGAATAACCAAGAAAACGACGACGGGTTAGCATTAGCTTCTCCAAAATGTAGATTCGGGACTCGGCTGGTAAGTCACCGCCAGCTGCGGAGTTTCCAGGCGCCTCAAGCCCTGGTATATGCTATCGACGCCGGCGATTACCAGGCCGGTTGTCAATAGCGTTCGGGCGATCGGATACTGTGCCTTGCCTGTCAGGAACATCTGCTCGGCGTTGTGCACCAACGGGCTGAAGAAGCTGGCCAGGGTGGTGCGTCCATCGGGCATCGGCAGATACATCTGGGTGGAAAAGGGCTTCGATTCGCCTTCAATGTTGGCCGCAAAGGCAAAGTCGCGAACCAGGCCATTCATCAGCAACATCGTGCAGCGCAGCCCATCACGATGCTGATAATGATAGGCAGTTGGATCGGGGATCAACTCCCGCATCTGCTTCACCGAAGGATACACGTCAGTAAAGATTCGGCTTGCGGGCATCAGGGTGGAACTTCGGCTCAGTGCCGCTTTCACCAGTGAATGGGACCACACACCCTGCTCATAGGCCTTCCAAAAGCTTTCACCCTGATAGGCCTGCAACCATGCGACCCCAGTTTCTCCACCCTTCCGCCGTTCCACCATGCATTGGATGGTTTCGAGAACATGGAAGTCGTAGCTGTCCACGCCGCCGTATCCGACGCAGAGAGCTTCCTTAACGCTGGCTCCGGTCGGGAACTCAACCGACGGGATTCTCCATGTCACCGCCAGGCTCGAGCCACCCTGAAGCGGGAAACCCATCTGGTTCGCGGTATCGAACATCTGCTTCGATTGGGCCCAATTCCAGGAAGAGAGCTGCTTGTCATTAAAATACGGTACCGACCGGCTGCTGGACCGGAACACGTCAACAATGCTCTCAAAAAAACGAAAGTGGGGCTGCATGGCTTGTCCTGTTGCGGTCAGCGGATACCTGCCATGCTCGCCGACCACTACCACGCCATCCACAGCCAGCTTACTTGTGCCCAGCGTTACGGCTTCTTCGATGGATGGGTAGACCTTCAACCCAGGATGACGATCCATTAACTCCTGAGTCAGGTCGCCTTCGCCACGCTGATCAACGTACAGCCCCACGAGATCCATTTGGGGGTGATGAAAGGTGCCGTTCCATCCATAACCGTCAAGGAAGCGGTCCACAATGTGCTGTGGATGCGAGTACAAGCGGATGGCGGTAACTACGGCCGCGAGTTTCGGCCGCTTTCCGCTGGAAGTCTTGTTTTGAGCCATATAAGTCCTCTTGCAATTAGATCGGGATCAAATTATTCGAAGCGATTGACCAGGCGCGCTCCGGATTTTCTCCGTCGTGAATGTTCTTCAGTCTTTCTGCCGGAACCCTGAGATTCTATCGCGGGCCGCGCTCTTAATGGGAAGATTGTTCCTGGACAGGGTACGCATCTCCAGGATTCGCAAGCGGCTGGGCCCTGGGATGGTCCGGGAAGGGCGAGTGATACCCACGCGCCAAATCGGGCGGATGCGGCACCCCAGGCGGATTGTTCCCCAGGTTTCCGGGCACTTGCAACCAAGGGTTCAATGGAAATGGAGAGCCCAGACGTTCGTAATTGGTGATGCGGCGCGGGAAGTCGTCGGCCGAAGAGCGGCAACGGCGGCGGCCCCTGACCATCCTCGCTGTATCGGGGCAATGCCCGAAATACTGCGGCCGCGCATGTTGCCAATCCACCATGCTGAGGCCGGATGGATCGTAGAGGATGGCTCCGTCCCGAACGGTCAGGACGTCGGTGAGCTTGGAATCGCCACACATACGGGCATCGCCGTCGTCGTGGAAGCAGAATTTCCCGTGGAGAAGTTGCAGCACGGCAATATCAGCGTCAGAATCCGGCGAAAGGGTGCCCAACTCGGGATGATGGATCTCTTCCGCAGGGTTCACCGTGGTCTGTTGAATGACCTCTTCCAGCGTCTCGCCCATAATCAGGAACCGCGACATGATGCCCGTGAGGCTGAGTTCCTGAATGTTGCCCAGATGCAGGTCGGTGGAGATCGAGTCGGGCAGGAAACCCTGCTGGATCGCCGGGGCGGCATTGCGCCACCAAAAGCTTGCTGAACCGTAGCCGACATCGAAGACGACGCCGCGAGCCCGGGCCTCCCACATGATCGGGTTCACTTTGCCGTTCGGCAGAATGATCGGGAATTGCTGGGCGAAGACGTGAGTGTGTACGTCACCGGGGCGCAACCGCTTCGTGATGATGTCGGCGTAGGAGCGGCCCGGAACAGGGGACGTATCCACCATGATGGGCCGATGGGTGATTTGGCCGCAGGCGATGGCATCGTCAATGCCGGCCCACGGCGTAGGAGGGCTGTTCAGGTTGATGCCGGCGCCATAATGGGCGGTTTTGATTCCCACAATCAAGTTCGGAAACTCATTGATGATCTGCGCGCAGCGCTTGGGATCCATGTTGTCGGGGTCCTGCTCCAAGCCGCTGAACATGCCGTTTTCGACGATATTCAGCCACGAGAGAACACGCACCTGGGAGTGGTCCGTTACTTTCATCATCTCCTGGATGAAATCGTTGGCGCCGGAGGTGCCGGCATCCACCATGGTGGTAACACCGGAGTCGAGCGGGATGTCTGTCATGATGCCCTCGGGCGCCTCACGGTGCCGGGCATTTGGAGTAAACCAGTCCAGTGGCGTGCCGCCATTGGACACATGGACGTGGATGTCAATCAGACCTGGCGTGACGTAATAGCCGGCGACATCCACAACCTTCTTGGCTTCACTGTCCGGAATATCCTCTTTGACGGCCGCTATCCTGTGGTTGGCGACAGCCACGTCCATAATCTGGTCAATGTGGTTGGCAGGGTCAATGACGTGGCCCCCCTTCAAAATGAGATCATATTGAGGAACCTGGGCCATGGCCGCGATGCCCCAACAAAAAATTGCAAATGCAGAAAGGAGTGCGCAATACACAAATTTCTTGTATGAGATCATTCCATTCTCCTAAAGTTAACCGGACCCCGATCTTCACGGAGCCGCCCGCCGTGTTCTTTTCGACTAACACCCACTGTTGCTTGCGGCGGACTTTAACACGACGCTTACAACCGTGTCAAACGACCAAAAACATCGATCAAAAAAAGCCCGCCGTTGCGTCACCACCGGCTCTGGTGTATCTTCTCGCTCAGGCCGGGGCAATTCAGAAGGAATGCGGATCCACGCGGTTGGTCATTCCACCAAGAGAGAGGGCCACCGCGCATTCGCCGCTACCGAGCCGCCAAACGCATCATATCCATGGCCGATCAGCGACAAAGCCGATTGGCCAGACATTCCGATAAGGGGGACATGAAATGAATCGAAGAGAACTTATCCTGGCCGGCATGGCGATCGGGATGAAACCCGCCATCGCCTCTAGTCAGACAAAACACTCTGCCGGCAGCGACGATTCTGCTCTACAGTTTGCTCCGGGCTCTCCGCCCACGATCCTTTTAAATGACTATGTCCCGCATTCCATCTATAAGATTCCCGTAACGACCATCAACAAGGCCAAATTTCCCATCTATGACGCACACTGCCACGGGCGCGGAGAAATCAGCGTCCGCGAGATGGTGAAAATCATGGACGATGTCGGTGTGGAACAGACGGTGGTTTTCACCGGCGCCTCCACGCTGGACCGCTTTAAGGAAATCAGCCGGCAATATGCCGCGTACCCCGGCCGCTCTCACATGTGGTGCCTTTTTAACATGAATGATTATGGCAAGCCCGATTTTGAAAAGACGGCACTGAAATCATTGGAGGAGTGCCATCGCGCGGGCGCCGTCGGCGTGGGCGAAATTCACGACAAGGGCCGGGGCTTCACCTGGCAGTATTCCGGCAAACTTCCCCGGAACTCCAAAAGCTCCAGGGCCGCCCGTATGCCATTAAATGGAGGGCCTACGTACACCCGCCCTCCTATGCCGCCCAACCCTGGCGGTCCTCATGGGCCTCACGCGGACGATCCGCGCCTCGACACGCTGTGGGATCGTGCCGGCCAGCTCGGAATGCCCATCAGCATACATGTTTCCGATCCCATCTGGTCCTACCAGCCCATGGACAGCCACAATGACGGCCTCATGAACGGCTGGAGCTGGCGCATCAATCTCGAACCGGGAATGTACGACCACAACCAGCTTATCGACAGCCTGGACAAGACGGTGGGGCGGCATCCCAAAACAACATTCGTCGCCTGCCATCTCTCCAATCTTGATTACGACCTCACTCGGCTTGGCCAGATGCTCGACCGCCATCCCAACCTCTATGCCGACATCGCAGCCCGCTTTGCGGAAACGGCTACTATTCCGCGGTTCACCCGACAGTTCCTGATGAAGCATCCCGACCGCGTTGTTTATGGAACCGACGTAACTTACAGCAAGCCCTTTTTCAGTACCACGTTCCGCATTCTGGAAAGCGAGGATGAACACTTCTACGGTCGCGGGCTGGTTGACACCGCAAATTTCAACTTCAATTACCACTGGACGCTGAACGCCTTCGGCCTGCCAGATGATGTGCTCAAAAAAATCTATCGCGACAATGCCGTCAACATTTTCAAGAAAGCGCAGGAGAACGCTGCCTGAAAAAGCACCGGGAAAGATGGACTCCTGAAAATCTGGTGGCTCCCGCCTCAATCAGCAAGTGCGCGTGACGGGCAAAATCCTGTGGCATCGTGCCGTAATGGAGGCTTCCGTCTGAAACCACCGGCAGGCCCGCATCGAAATTTCTAGAACCGACCTCCATGGGAACGATTTGTCCCGGTTTTCATAGGCAGGCGAGGGGAGTTAACCGGCACAATAGGCCCGGGAGTCCAGCCCGAAGCTATCAAGCCTCTCACGGACGAGCCCGTGATCTACATCACGGGTTCAGCGGAGATGGAGTTTGACGGGAGATCACCAGATGAGGGCAGCTTTAGATTTTCCAGAGAGAATGTCTTCATCGAAGTCGTAGCCAAAACCAGGCGATCGGCTGAGGTCGACAAAACCGCGCTCTGGCTGCGGCTCACCTTTCAGCAGCGGACTGCCTCCCTGGGCAAAGATGTCCACAAACTCCGCGCGCGGTGCGTTCTGGGTGGACATCACAAAGTGGTAAGTGGGCGCGCCTACGCCGTGCGGAATCACCGGCAGGTCATAAGCGCTGGCCATGGCGGCAATCTTTTTCAGCTCCGATAGCCCGCCCGCGCGGTAGATGTCCGGTTGCAGAATGTCCACCGCGCATTTTTCGATCAGGTCGCGAAAGCCGTATCGCGTGTATTCATGCTCGCCTCCGGTAATCATCACTCCCGTCACCGCGTCCTTGATTCTTCGATAGGAATCGATCTGGTCCGGCGGCACCGGTTCTTCAATCCACAGCACCTTGAACTCGGCGACGGCTTTGGCCAGGGCAATGGTGTAAGGAACGTCGAGGGCCATGTAGCAGTCCAGCATGATGTCGCCATCGGGGCCAATCAGGCCGCGCGTCCTGGCCACCAGTTCCACATTTTTCCTCAAGCCTTCCTGGCCATCCGCCGGTCCGTAGGGCACGGCCAGCTTCACGTGGCGAAAGCCTTCCTTCAGGTGCCGTTCGGTCAGGTTGCCGGTCACGTAAACCGGGATACGTTCCTTTGTCTTTCCACCGGCCAACTCGTAAACAGGCTTGCCCGCCGCCTTGCCGGCCAGGTCCCACAATGCCAAATCGATGCCGCTGATCACTTCGATCACAATGCCTTTGCGCCCATAAAACTGCGACGCTCGGAACATCTGCTCCCACAGCAGGTCGATATTTGAGGGGTCTTTGCCAATCAGAAGCTGCCTGAACTGCTCATTAATGATGGCCGCAGCCGCATTTCCTTTACCGCCTCCCACTGTGCCCAGGCCGCGCAGGCCGTCACCGGTGACAATCTCGACAATCGCCGCCGACATCGGCCCGAACCAGCTCGAGCGCTTCGCCTTATACTCCAGATAGATCGACATCGGGTTCGCAATAACGCCCTCGCTCAGCCATGAAGCGCTCATAGGAACCACGTGGACTTTCACTTCGCTGATCTGCATCCTGCCTCCGGTTCTTCCAATCCCGTCACTTCATACTAATCACGCTCACCTCAAAGGGGCCGAGCGACGTTTCGTCGCGCGCCGGGCGCGCCGTTCCCACGCCGGATTCCGCCGTCTCTTCATTCACGTATTGTTCGGTTGCGCCCGCCGCGCCCGGCAGCGAAATGGTTGCCGGACGATTGCGCCGGTTGATCAGCAGCAGTTTGTGTTGGCCCGACTTGGTCACGAATCCCTGCGCGTAGACAGCTTCTGAACTGCCATCGGTCTTCACCAGCTTGTCGCCCGGGCCGAAATTATCGTGCAAAAGCTTCAGCACCCAGAAGCGAGCATTCGGCTGCCCGGTTGCCCAGTCCACCATCGAAACGCTCGGAAACTGCGTGGGATAGCCCACCAGTTGCGATTCTCCCGCGACGTCAACACCTTGCTTTGCCAGCTCCACATAAAGATAGGCGTACATGGCGCCGCACAGGTTCCAATAGCCGTTCGGAATCGGCCGCACCAGGTGGTCTTCCGTGTCATAGGGCAGGATGCAGCCCAGTTCGTTGGTGTCCGTCAGCGTCCCGGGCGAAAGCCGCTGCCGAATCGCCTGTATGTAGCGGACCGTGTCCAAAAAGCGTTCGGCCTGGTCCCAGAAAGTGTATTGCCAGTCGTTCAGGTCCTGAGAGGGCGAAGGGCCGGCGTAGAAATGATAGGAAATCACGTCCAGTGGGGTTCCGGCTTTGTGGTGCCGGTGGTTCAGAAAGTATTCGAAGAATTTCGGATTCACGGAAGGCGCCGCCAGCGCCGAGCTAACAAATTTGATGCCAGGGTCGACTTTGCGGATTGCCGCCGTGACGGCGTCGTAGAGCCGGGCATAAAACTCCGGAGTCATGCCGTGTTCGAAGTCCACCTCGTTCAGCACTTCCCAGTACTGGATCTTGTAGTGGTGGCCGGACTCGTGCCGCTTGCCGTATTCGTCCGCGAAGCCGCCCTGCGTGTACCAACTCGCCAGCCGGGCGTAATAGTCCGCCACTTCCTTCATGCTGGGGTCGCGCAGTTCTGTGCCCTGCTCATAGTTCCAGTCCACCTGGTCCGGATCGGCAGGGTAGGCCACTGGCTTACTCGTCTTCCACATCCACTGTGGAATAGTGCTGAAGTTGATCATCACCGAATGCCCGGCCTGGGCGTTCATAAAATCGTCCATCATGGGATCGATCAGCGAAAAATCCCACGACGTTTTCCCGTCCGCGGGAGGTTCCAGTTCCGCCACGCCCAGCTTCGGGTAGGGCAGCCAGGGAACGTACCGCACATCGTCAGCGCCCAGCGCCTTCAGCTTCTCAAACACGCGATCGTGGATTTGCGATCCTCGCCGCAGCGGCGGATTCACCACCACTTGCAGCGTCGGAGTGGTTTTGGATACCTCCTGCACCTGGCCCCAATTCACTTCCACCTTGCCTGTGGTCTGCGCATACAAACACGGAGCCAGCAATAGGGCCGCAACAACGTCAATCCACAACTTCGCCCGCATCTGCGTGATGTTCATCCGATAATTCCTCCCCGCATGGCCATGACGTTCATTTTGCTTCCGGGAATAATCCGCCTCGGATCGGTTTGGCCGGACACGGCAACATTAAACCTCTGATTCCGTCGGTTGGCCAGCAGGATTTTAAAGCCTCCTCCGAGGGTGAGGCCCATTGATCCTATTTAATAAAGCCGATGCCCTCTAAACGCGTACCGCCTGGCCTTCTCGCGTAGTCCGCCTGGCACGCTGTATATTGAGCAATGAGAGAAAAGATGACCAGGCTTCGGCAGACTTTCGGGCTGGCACTGTCGATTGCAGCCTGTTTGGTTGCGGCAGGCTTCGAGTCCCTGCTGGCGTATTCGTCCATCGGGTGGTACGCCAGGCTGCTGAAGCCTGTATGGACGCCGCCCAACTGGCTGTTTGGACTCGTATGGTTGCTGCTTTTTCTCGCCATGGCTGTCGCCGCCTGGCTGGTCTGGCGCCGGGTTGGATCTCTCCGTGGTGCGTCTGCGCTCAATCTCTTTGGCGTGCAGCTTGTTCTGAATGTCTGCTGGTCAGCCATCTTCTTTGGAGCGCGCAGCCCGGGCACGGCCTTTGCCGTGATTCTTCTTCTCTGCCTAGCGATCCTTACCACGACGATTGCTTTTCTACAGCATTCGCGCTCGACGGCCTGGCTGATGTTGCCCTATCTTCTCTGGGTTGCATACACCGCAGCGCTCAATTTCTCCATCTGGAGACTGAATGCCTGACCGGAGGCTGCCAACTTGGGGTCTTTAAACCTCGGCTAAGATAAATCCATGCGCTACGATGCAATCCTGTGGGTCTCATTTGGGGGCCCGGAAAATGAAGAGGAAGTAATTCCGTTTCTCGAAAACGTCCTGCGCGGGAAGAACGTTCCGCGCGAACGCATGCTGGCCGTGGCGGAGCATTACCGTCACTTCGGCGGCAGGAGCCCCATCAACCAGCAGAACCGCGAACTGATCCGCGCGCTCGAAGCCGAACTCGATGCCCACGGCCCGCATCTGCCGGTCTATTGGGGCAACCGTAACTGGCACCCCCTGCTTCCTGACACCGTGGCCAGGATGAAGGCCGACGGAGTCAAACGGGCGCTCGCTTTTGCCACTTCTGCCTACAGCTCCTATTCCAGTTGCCGGCAGTATCTGGAGAATATTGAAAGTGCGCGTGTCGCCGCAGGCGAAGGGGCTCTGGCGATTGACAAGATCCGGCCCTTTTACAACCATCCCCTGTACATCGCTGCCATGGCCGATCAGGTTTCCGAAGCCCTGTCCCGGATCCCTGCTGAAAGGCGGGCCGCCGCGCACATCGTCTACACGGCGCACAGCATTCCGGTCAGAATGGCGGAAAATTGCCCGTACGCGCAGCAGTTGCGGGAAGCCTCCGGATTGGTTTCCGCAGAGCTTGGAAGGGCAGGAGACCCGCTAGTCTATCAGAGCCGCAGCGGCCCGCCCTCGCAGCCGTGGCTTGGCCCGGACATCCTGGAGCACATTAGGGCGGTTAAGAACGAGGGCCAGGCGCGCGACGTGGTCATCGTTCCCCTCGGCTTTGTTTCAGACCACATGGAGGTGCTCTATGATCTCGACACGGAAGCCCGCCAGCTTTGCGAGGAGCTTGATCTGAACATGGTTCGCGCCGCTGCTGTCGGCACTCATCCCGGCTTCGCCCGAATGGTCCGCGAACTTATTGTGGAGAGAATGGAAGAGAATTCCGCCCGCCCCAGCCTGGGGTCGCAGGGCCCATGGCCGGATGTTTGCCCGGCCGGCTGCTGCCTGCCGCGATCCTGAAGCGCCCCGGTGGCGAAGGTTACTCGCTCGCAATTCTCACCCAAAGGCTATTTCCTGTAGATCTCAGGAAATTCCTTCTTCAGCGCCCGAAGCTTGGGCAGGTCGTTAAAGACGATGTAGGGATATGTGGGGTGACGTTCGAGAAAATTCTGGTGGTAAGCCTCCGCAAGATAGAAAGCCTTAAAGGGGACCACCTGGGTCACAATGCGGCGAGGGAAGGCGCCCGACCTGTTCAGTTGGGCGATATAGTCCTGTGCAATCTGTTTCTGGTCTTCACCGATATAAAAAATCACGGAGCGATATTGAGTTCCGACGTCCGGCCCCTGCCGGTTGAGCTCCGTCGGGTCTGTCGCAACTGAGAAGAAGATTCTGAGCAATTCGCTGAACGAGACTTGCGACGGATCATAGGTAATCTTCACGGACTCTGCATGGCCGGTTGACCCGAAACTGACCTTCTCATAATCGGCTGTCGAGGCCTCTCCTCCCGAATAGCCGGAAACTACTTTTTCAACCCCCTTCACATGCTTGAAGACAGCATCAACGCCCCAGAAGCATCCGCCGGCCAGAATGGCCGTCTGTTTGCCTTTGGTCGTAGAGACATTGGAAGGCCCCGCATAGGCGGGAACCTGCCCGCGCATGCTGGTGGTGCAGCCTGTCCCTGCCAGCGCCAGTAGGAACAAGCAAAGAGGAATGGTTTTCTCAAACAGATTGGCGCACAGATCCTTCATGGTCATCATCCCCCTGTCGCGGATTCCGGCCCGCAAAAAATCCAGGTCTGAGGCAACAGTGCCCGGCCTATGCCAGCTTGACGAAATGCAGGGCTGCCGAATTCATGCAGTATCGCAGGCCGGTTGGTTTTGGTCCGTCGTCAAACACATGGCCCAGGTGCGCATCGCACCGGCGGCAGGAAATCGCCGTCCGTTGCATGCCGAAGCTGTAGTCTGATATTTCCCGGATATTTTGTTTTGCGATCGGCGCCCAGAAACTGGGCCAGCCGGTACCCGACTCGAACTTGGTGCTGGAACTGTACAGCGCCGTGCCACAGCAGACGCACCGGTACAATCCCTTCTCGTGCAGGTTCCAGTAAGCGCCTGTAAAGGGCCGCTCCGTTCCCGCCTTGCGCGTCACTTCAAATTCGATGGGTGTGAGCTGCTTCTTCCAATCGGCGTCGCTCTTCACGATCTTGGGGACTTCCACCAGGCCCTTCTGCGCGCCGTCGGCCGCAAATTCCACAATCTTGACGTCCTTTATTTTTGCTGCCTTTCCGGGCTTCGCGACGACCGCTGCAGGTTCCAGCCAGCGGACCACGGCCCAGCCGGCCAACGCAGTTGCCGACGACAGAAAAAAGCCTCTTCGGCTGATCCTGGGTGTCGCGAGTCTTCTTTCCTGTTCAATTTTCTGCACCGCCGCCTCCCAAACTGCAAATAGGATGAGCACGCTGCGAATTTTGCAGCCGCTCACTTATAAAATACCGAAGCACACCAAATTTATTCCAGGAAACTCGAGATTGTTTTTTTCAGATGTCGCGAAGTTTAAGACTGGAGGGCCAGGCTCAATCCAGACGAATTTCGTCCAGCCCTTCGCGCGTCACCGCAATCGTCAGCGTTGCCACGGCCACCGCCGCAATCATGGGCACCCACAGAATGTTGCGGAGACCCGTTGCCGCCAAAGCGCCGCAAAGGGCTGGCCCGGCCGTTCCGCCCACCAGTGAAACGGCCATGATGGCGCCAAACACGGTGCCCGTCTGGCGTGGAAAACGGTCTCCTGCAACCCCCAGCGCGGTGGGATAAATCGACGCGAGTCCGAGTCCGATCAGCACCATGCCCAGCACCGCTGTGGGAAAAGCGCGGCTGGTAAATGCAATCATTGTGCCGGTCACGGTGACGGCTGTCGAGATCAGCATGGTCCTTCGATTGCCCAACACGCGAAGCAGGAACGTTGCGCCCAGCCGCCCCGCGCCAATCGCGGCGCTCAGTCCCACCAGCGCCCAGTTGGCGCGCTGGGGCATCGAGTGGAACATGCCGGCCACAATCTTCCCCGCCCACACGAACATGCTGTTTTCACTGCCCGACTCAAAAAAAAGCAGCGCGCCAAAAAGCCACACCAGCGGATGGTTCAGCACTCGCAGCAGCTCCCGCAGGCGCGTTCCGGCATAGGTGGCGGCCGGGAAGCGGAAAATCAGCACAGGGACCAGGATAAGCGCGGTGCCTGCAGCCAGAATGTGCAGCACCGAAGCCGTCCCCATGCTTCCGCCCACGGTGGACATCAGCAGCGGGGCCGCCAGCGCTCCCAGGCTGAATGAGAATCCCAGCAGGTTCAGGGCGGCGCCCCGGCCGGCTGCGCTGAGGTCCGCCACCAGGGCGTTGGTGGCCGTATTCAGCACGCCCCCGCCAAAGCCATAAATGAGCGCCGCAATTGCCAGCGCCGCGTAGGTGTGGAGCGACGGCAGCAGACCCACGGCCCCCGCCACCATCACCAGAGCCGCGGCCAGCACAGGCTTTGCGCCCACGGTGTCCAGCACAGGCCCCACCAGGATGGTTGCCGCCAGAATTCCCACCAGCGGCAGCGAGCCCAGCCCGCCCGCTTGAACGTAATTCACTTCCAGCGAGGGCAGCAGCGAACCCATCAGCAGCAGCACCACGCCAAAAACAAACATGCAGGCGTTGGCCGTCAGCACCAGAGCAACGCGGCGGATTTCAGTATTGTTGGTCATCGCGTTGTAACAAGCCGGACCCTTTGCGCCTTAGCGCCTTAGCGCCTTGGCGTGAGGCCGCTCTTCTAATGCTTTGGTGTTCGCACTGCCCGCTGATCGCAATGGTCGAACGCCAGTTTGGCTGCGCCCAGCAGCGGAGCACAGGCGCCCAGGCGGCTCCGCACCACCCGGACTTGCCGCACCGCGAGCGGCTGTCCCCATTGCCTCATGGTTTTGCGCGCCACGTCAAGAATCAGATTGCCGGCCGCCGCCACGCCGCCCCCAATCACGATAACTTCCGGGTTCAGCACGTCCACCAGGTTCGCCAGGGCAAGCCCCAGGTCGTGCCCGGCAAGCTCCAGCAATTGTTTCGCTTTCCTGTCGCCGCGCCGCGCCATGGCGGCAAGTTCGCTGGCAGAGAGTTTGCGGCCGAATTCCTTGCTTGCCGCAAGTCCGATCCCCGTGCCGCTGGCGTGCGCTTCAAAGCAGCCAATCGACTTGTAAATGTGTTGATACTGATTTCGCAGTGCCATCCAGCCCACTGACCCAGCCAGCTCGCCGTGGCCGCGCAACAGGCGTCCGTCCGTCAAAATGCCGGCTCCGATGCCCGTCCCGACGGCAAGGAAAACAACGTCGCGGCAGTTGCGCGCGGCGCCCTGCCAGGCTTCGCCCATCACAAATGCGTTGCGGTCGCTTTCCACCAGCGTGGGCAGGCCGAAACGCTTTTGGAGAATCGACCTCAGCGGCATGCGCTTCCAGCCGGGAATGTTGGGGGCCCACACGCGGCCGTCGGGCCAGGCGAGGCCCGGAACGTCGGCACCGATGGCGCCAATGCCTCCGGCGGGCATCCGCTCCAGCAATTCCACTACAGCTTCCACTACATTGCGCCCGCCGGCAGCAGGCGTTGGAATCTCGGCGTAATCAGACAGCTTGCCGCTTCGGCTCACGCGAGCGGCCGCAATCTTGGTGCCGCCGATATCCACTGCCCAGACTGCGCCAGACCGTTGTGGTTTCATTTTTTCACTGTCACGCCGAAGCTTCTTCTGAAGAGCTTTTCACGCGAAGGCGCAGAGGCGCAAAGAGGGTTTTCCCGCGGCATCAGGTCGTTACTATACCTTCGTGTCTTTGCGCCTCTGCGTGAGGCTTGCTCTTAACTCGCCGAACTCAGTTTCACCACCCAGATTTCGCCGCCGCGCAGATTCCTTTCGAGCACCACCTCGTTATTGCCAGCTTTAAATTTCACCGGGCGGCCGGTCACGACATCCTCCGCTTCGCGGACACTCCACGGAACGCGAATCGAAATGGAAGCCTGCGCTGGCTTTTGAGCATGATTGAAGATAAAAGCCAGTTGCTCCTGTGGGCTGACCAGACGGCGGACTTCCACTTCGCCGGTTCCTGCACCTGACACTTTCACCTCTGCACGAACGCCCGCCGCCTGCGCCAGTGATCGCAATAACCGCCCGGTGGATGGATCATGCTCGCGCTCATAAGAGAGCGGAAGAAATGTTCCCGCGAGGATGGCCTTTCCCTTGCCGTAGGTCTTCTCGACCATGGCGGGCTTGCCGTTTGCAAAGCGCGCCAGCACCTGCCCTCCTGCCAGCGGCTCGAGTTCTTCTTCAAAGTTGTCGCCGCGCACCGCTTCGGCGGATTTCATGCCGGGCAGGTCCGGCGACGATTCCACGAGCAGGCGCGCAGCTTTGACCGGCCGGATCATTTGCTCCCGCGCCCCGAACACCTGCGCCAGCCCGAATCCCGGGATCACGTCGCTTGCAAAGCCGCGCGCGTTGTTCCAGGCCAGGCGGGCGCCGGCCACCGCAGTCCCGCCCTGCTCGACGTATTGCTTTATGCCGTCCGCCACCTGCCGCGAAATCATCACCGCATAGGGCAGAAACAGGATTTTATACGCTTTCACCCGGCCGTCAATGACGTCCTGCGTGCTCACAAAATCCACCGGAATCCGGGCCTCAAGAAAAGCGCGGTGCAGGCCTTCCAGCGAATCGCGTTCCGCATTGCCCAGCGTCGAGAGCGAAGGCTCGGTTCCGCCCACCATGTAAGAAAGCCGGTTATAAAGGATTGCCACCTGCGCGGGGGCCGGCTGGGCCTTGTCAATGGACGCGGCGCTTTGCGCGATAGCTTTGGCCGTTGCGCCAGCCTCTTTCGCGCGAGGCGTGAGCGTGCCATCGAGGTTGATGAGTCCGTAGCCGTTGGATTCATAACCTGCGTTCATGGGATACCAGGCGTAGACAGCGATTTCACGCGCGCCGTGGGCAATCACCTGCCACATCCAGTAGGCTTCATCGTGTCCGGTGACGGGTTCTGCGATGCGCATGCCCGTGACGCCCTGGCCCGCCTGCAATTCGCCAATCCAGAAGCCCTTGCCGTGGCTGTGCCCAGCGGAGCGCGAAAAGTCGAGGCCTGCGGCCAAGTGCTCGTAGGACCAGGGTTTCGGAGACTCAGCGTGCTTGGGATAAAGTGAGGTGCCAAAGAAGTCTGCACTATCTGACATCAGGAAATCATCCGGCTCACCGTAACCATCACGTGGGTCGGTAAACAGGCCCGGCACGGCCGCGTGGCTTGTGACGGGGTGAATGTGGTCGGCGCTGCGGACGGCATCCACGCGCGTTTTCAGGTCGGCGGCCAGCTTGTCGGTGATGAACGCCCGCCAATCGAGATAATCCGTGAAGGACAGGATGGTGGAGAACCGCGGCGGCGTCACATCATTCCAACTCGTAAATCCGCGATACCACGCATTGTTCAGCGCTGGCAGGGTCTTGTATTTTGCCGCGAGCCAGTCGCGGAAACGCGCCTGGGTATAGCGGCAATAGCAGAACTCGGGGTCCTTGAGGTAATCAAATCCCGCCCAGTTCACCAGGTGCGGCTCGCTCCACACGTCCCAGCCGTAAAGGGCGTCGTAGTGGTTGGCGTCCTGCGACAGCGCCTCGATAAATTTCACCACCTCGTTGCGGACGGCCTCATCATCGATGCAAAAGCCGGGCGCCGCCTGGGAATTGATGACGGCCCCCGAACGGTCAACAAATCGCGCGTCGGGGTAGCGCTGGCCCACCCAGTCCGGCGCGGAATCGGTGTAGATCTGCACGATCACGCGCAGCCCGCGCTCCTGCGCAAGGCGCATCAGCAGGTTGAGATTCTGGAAGTCATATTGCCCGGGTTTGGGCTCGGCGGTAGCCCAGTCCACCCAGCACTTGACGGTGTTGAAGCCCACCGCCTTGATCTGGTCGAGGTCCTTGCCCCAGCGTTCGGCGCTGGTGGAATCCACGGGCTCCAGCATGGGCGCGCGCGCCTTGCCACCGCCATACCATACGGCCACCGGAAAGAATGAATGAGAGGGAGAAGCAGCCTGGGGCGCGCCGCTGGCGACGATGGCCCAAGTGAAGCCGAGCGCCAGTCCAACCCAAAAAATTCCGTACCAGCCGGGCCGCGCCTTCATAACTTTCATCTTGTGACCGCCTCCCTCATGCACAGCTTCGAAGCAACAACCCTGTGCTCTGCCACGCGCGGGCATCCGCGCAGGCTTCCATGGTTGCTCAGGGAACGCGCCGGGAAACGCGCCGGGCAAACTCCACAAAGACGCGCTGGTTGTGGTCAGGTTCGAGCCCGACATTGGGCGAAACGAAGGTGGGAGGCTTGTGCCCGCTTTTCACCAGTTGCGAGCCGACCTCCGCCACCAGGGCCATGGCGATAGTGACGGCCGCCACGGTTGATCCCGCCGCAAACCTTTCCTTGATTCCTTCCAAGCCCACCAACGCGTCTTCCGGCGGCACGCAATTGTCGATGGCAACGTCCGCCAGGTCTCGCAGCTTCTTGCCACTGGAGTGGGTGGCCTTAGCCTGCTGGTAATTCTGGTGGGAAGAAACTGTCACCACCTTGAGGCCGCGGCTCCTGGCCTCAATTGCCACCTCCACGGGAGCGGCGTTCAGCCCGCCGTGCGAAAAAACCATGATGGTGTCACGCGGTTCGAGCGAGTAGCTGGCCAGAATATTTTTCGCGTAACCTTCTTCACGCTCGAGCCACAGCAGTTCACGCGCGCCGCCCGGGCCCACCACGTTGAACCACATCAGCCGCGGATCGTAAATCGGGCAGAAGCCTACAAAGCTTCCGTAGCGCGGGAAAATATCGAGAACGGGAATCACGGAATGCCCGCTCCCGAAAAGATAGACCAGCCCCTCCGACCGGATGGATTCGGCCATGAGCGTCGCGGCTTTTTCGATGGCCAGCCGTTGGGTCTGCTCGATTTGTTTAATGACTCCATTGATTTGAGAAAAATATTTTTCGGCTGACATTTTGTTTTATTCTTCGTCTCCCATAATAATTTTGTCGTGCGCCTCACTGAACCGCCAAAGGAAGTCAATCTTTTTTGCGATTGTGCGGCTAAGCAAAATTTCTTCGCAAACCATGTAACCAATCGCCTCTCTCTTGAATCCCATTAGTGTGGCTGATTCTAATGCCTGAAGCAAGGCGCGGGGAATAGTATACGCCCCAAAGTAGAGCTTTCTGTCTTGATAGAGAGGCGATTGTGAACGATCACACGGGGATTCATCCGTTGTGGGCACTGATAAGTAAATATTCATAAGCATTATGTTGTGTGTGCGCAAAGATTTGAAGCTTTCTTTTTACGAAATACGGGTTGATGGATGTAGGTAACGGATAAAGTAAAAGAGTCCAGCGGATCTTCATTCCTATCGGAGCGGCCGCGAGTTCGAGTGCAGTTGATCGTCGATGCCGCTTTCTTCAGGTAAGCAGCAGTTGCCATCGGTCTTCAAGGTCACCTCATCCCGTTATTACCTGTTCCGTTGAAGTCTGGGCCTAACCGGCCATTGTCATCAAGGGTCATGGGTCACACCTAACACCATGGAGGTGTGTATCTATGCAAGCAGGTTGTAAGCTGAAAGGCTGCCTTCGGCCCAATTTCCCCGTGGTCGTGGTTGCAGTTTTTGCAATCGTCATGGTCGTTCTGGGAGGAAGACCACTCGTTGCCCAGGAAATTACGGGCGGCATCACTGGCATAATCACGGACCAATCCGGATCTGCGGTGCCCGGGGCCTCCGTTACCGCTACGAACGTGGCCCAAGGGACCGTATGGAAGGCCACCACCAACGGTTCGGGTCTCTACAACTTTCCGCGCCTGCCAGCGGGGCAATATACCGTCAAGGCAAATGCCAAAGGGTTTGCGACGAGCAGCAAGCCCCCATTTGGATTGCAAATGAACCAGGTTGCCCGCGTGGATATCCAACTGAGCGTTGGCGCGGTCAGTTCAACAGTGACTGTGTCCGGCGCTCCACCACTGCTCCAGACGAACACGATGGCCCAGAGCTTTGTCACCAACCGGAACTTCAACGTCAACCTACCCCTTGCCACGCGCAACTTCGTTCAGCTTACCCTGCTTGCTCCGGGCGTGACGACCCCGGACCCAAGTTCCTTTACGAATGGCCAGCGCACAACGGGAGGCGGCAGGCCTTACATCAACGGCAACCGCGAGGAGGCCAACAATTTCCTGCTGAATGGGATTAACAACAACCAGATTTCCGATAACCTGACTTCTTATCAGCCAAGTCCCGACGCCATTCAGGAGTTTAACGTCATCACCAACAACGCGCCGGCGCAGTATGGCCAGTTTCAGGGCGGCATTGTCAACGTAACCCTCAACTCCGGGACCAACGCGTACCATGGCGACGTTTTTGAGTTTTTCCGCAATGACAAACTCAACGCCAACAGTTGGGCGAACAACTGGCAAGGATTGCCGAAACCCGGGCTCCGCTGGAACACCTTTGGCGGCACCATTGGCGGTCCGATTATAAAAAACAAACTCTTTTTCTTTACCGATTACGAAGGCGAGCGGCTTGACAACCCACCGGCCGCAACTGCCATTTCCGTCATGACGCCGGCGGAACGCAACGGTGATTTCTCGCAGTTGCTGGCTGAGAAGGGGACTCAGCTCTTCAACCCTTGCGCCTCATTTTCCGGCCCCTGTACTGCCCCTCCAGCTCCCGGGGCGGCGCCACGCATGCCTTTTAACAGCGCCAACAACGGCGGCCTTGGGGACAACATCATTCCCCCGAGCATGATCTCGCCTGTGGCAAGCGCGCTCTTTTCGTCCGGCAAGTATATCCCGCCGTCTATCCACAACCCGGCGGGGTCGGCGTATCCTTTCCCTCTCCAGTTCAACGCATTCAACACAACCTCCAGCCACACCAATAATGACCAGGGCGACGTCAAGATTGATTTCATGCCCAACGACAAGAATCATATCTGGGGGAGTTATTCGCAGGGGTTCCAGACGATTCCAACCACAAACTCGTTCGCTCTCTTCGGACAGGGCTTTAACGAATCGCCCTTCCATGGTGGAGTCATTGACTGGACCCACACTTTCGGTCCCTCCGTGGTGCTGGACGCCAGGCTGGGTATCAACCGGATCGTTCTGCACGACGGGTCTGTCACCACGGGCCTGGGGAATTTTGGCCAGAGCATCGGCATCGCGGACGCTAACGTCCACGGTCCGGGATTGCTGGCCCTTAATTTCACCAATGGCCTTGCCGACAGCCTGGGCAGTTCGGACTCTGAAGAACTGTTTGCAGACGCCACGATTGAACCGACGGTTGACCTGATCATGACCAAAGGCCATCACGAAGTCCACCTTGGTTTCCAAATGGAACGTTTTCGGATCAACACCTATTATGCCGGCAACAACGGAAAGTTCGGGTTGATGGACTATACCGGGCAATACACCAGCGGCCCGGTGCCGGGAGCTGCGGGATCTTCTGCAGGATTCTCAGAAGCCGATTTCCTGCTCGGCCTGCCCGGCGTGGTGGGACTGGGTGTTGCGGCGGGAACCTGGGGGCAACGGAGCTGGCTCTACGCCCCATACATTCAGGACAACTGGCGCATCCGCAGAAACCTGACGCTCAATCTCGGACTCCGCTACCAATATACGACGCCCTGGATTGAGGCCTTCAACCGCCAGGCAAATTTCCAGGAGTTCAGCGGGACCGAATTCATTGCCGGCCAGGGCAACTGTCCCTACAGCAATTGCTCCGCTCTCTATAACAATTTCTGGAACGATTGGGAGCCGCGGTTCGGCTTTGCATGGACGCCAAGCTTTAACAAGAACACCGTAATCCGCGGCGCCTATACCATCTCTTCATTCCTGGAAGGCACCGGCACCAACCTGCGGCTGCCCTTGAACCCTCCGTTCCAGTCTGAATTCGAGAACGATTATACGACGGGCAGTTCGCTTTACTTCCCCAGCTCAACTTCGAGCCAGGGACTTTCGGTGCTGGCTGCTCCTTCCAATCCTTTCGTCAACACCAACATCCGTCTGTGGGACCCGAACGTGCGGCCGGATATGACTCAGCAATGGAATTTCAGCGTCGAACATCAATTCCCGTCCCAGACACTGGTTTCTGTTGCTTACGTTGGCCAGCATGGAGTTCATATGATGGTTCCGATGCCTTACTTCCAGCGGCGTCTGGCGGGCGAGGCCGGATGTAACTCAGCGAATGCTGTCCTTCAATCCGGAGCGACCATTCCCACCTGCGGCAGTCCGTACCTGGCCGGCAATCCCGCCATCTACAACGTGATCGGCCAGATCTCCGGCACCGAATCCAACGGCGCTCAGCGGTATGACGCCTTGCAGGCCAGCGTCACCAAGCGCATGAGCCATGGGCTTCAACTTCAGGTTTCCTACGCTTACCAGAAAACCCTGACCAACTCCATCGGCTACTACGGTGAGGGCGGTCAGGCGGCGGTGAATTCCGCTTACTGGCAGAACCTCTATAACAAAGCTGCGGAATGGGGACCGTCCTACTTCGATGACACCCACCTCTTCACCACTTCCTATGTCTACCAGTTGCCCTTTGGTTCAGGAAAAAAATTCGGGAACCACTGGAATGGCCTGACCAACGGCGCACTGGGCGGCTGGCAGCTCTCCGGAATCGTCACGTATCACACAGGCTTTCCGGAGACCATTTTCGGTCCTGACAACTCGGAAACCAAGAGCCGGGGCGCCAGGGCAGATTGCGTCGGGGCGGTAACTTATCCCCATGGCGTCGGGCCGGGAACAACCTGGTTCAGCACGGGCCCCAACGTTTTCACACCCGCGGCTGTCGGAACTTTCGGCACTTGCGGCAACGGAACGGTGCGTGGGCCCGGGCTGACCGACTGGGACCTGGGAGTGATGAAGAACTTCCACATCACAGAATCAAAGTACTTCCAGTTCCGCAGTGAGTTCATCAACTTCACCAACACTCCCGCTTTTAACTCTGCCAATCGCAGCGTGACCAGCGCGCAGTTTGGCCAGGTCCTTACCTCACAGGGCGAGCGCAATGTTCAGTTCGCTATGAAGTTCTACTTCTAACCCTTTGCGGTTTCACGCCTCCTGCGGGATTTCCAAAGCCCGCAGGAGGCGTAACCGCACGGGCGCTTACCGCCATTCGGGCCTGCTGGACGCTTCCCGCAGTAAGATTCCATGCACAACGCCTTCTGCATACTACTTGCCCATACCGGCCAGGTCTTGGGTCAAACCTAACCTTGTTTCGCCCTGCGATGCGGATTCCTGGAACCACAGGCCGAAGTCTGGGTTAGAATACCGCCGTGAACCGCAGAACATTTCTCGGAGTCGCGGCATTGCTCGCCGCCCTGGACATCGACATGAAGGCGCAATCCACACCCATACCCATCATCGATACCCACATTCATCTTTTCGACCCCAGGCGCCCGCAAGGCATCCCGTGGCCGACCAAGGACGACGCCAGGCTCTATAAGCCCGCGCTGCCGGACCGCTACCTGAAGGTGACGAAGGGCCAGGGCGTTGTGGGCGCTATTGAAGTCGAAGCCAGCCCATGGCTCGAAGACAACCAGTGGGTGCTGGACATCGCCGCCAAAGCTCCGGTGATTGTGGGAACGGTCGGCGACCTGGAACCCGAGAAACCTGACTTCCCAAAACAACTGGAACGTTTCCATCGCAATCCGCTGTTTCGCGGCATCCGCTGCGGCAATTTGTGGGGCCGGGACATCACCGTGCAGCTTGGGAATCCGGATTTCGTCCACGGCCTCAAGGAACTTGCCGACGCAGGGCTCGAGATGGATACGGCCAATCCCAGCCCGGAACTGATCGCGGCGGCTGTGCGGCTGACCGACCTGGTTCCCAGCTTGCGTGTGGTGATTGATCACCTGCCGCAAATGGAGGAGCCCACGGACCCGAAAGTGAAGAAAGAGGTCGAGGCCAATCTTCAAGAGCTTGGAAAACGTCCGCAGGTCTACATGAAGATGTCGGAAGTTCTGCGGCGGATTGACGGCCGCCTTCGCCTGGACCTCGATTTTTACAAGCCTTCACTCGACCGCCTCTGGGACATTTTCGGCGAGGACCGCCTGGTCTACGGCAGCGACTGGCCCAACAGCGACCACATTGAAACCTATCCGCAGGAGTTGACGCTGGTGCGCGAGTACGTGCTGGGCAAGGGCCGCGCAGCCGCTGAGAAAGTATTCTGGAAAAATTCCGTCGCCGCCTATCGCTGGATCAAACGCGACCCCCAACAGCCCGACCCCGCCACGGCCTAGCCGGATTCGCCGATCCCACTTCCCATGCCGGCGTTTGTGGCATATACTTGCCGCCTTACGGATTGGGCTGATTTTCGTCACCCTGCAAAATCAACTTTTTCATGGGAGCAGAACATGAAGCGACCTTCCCGCTGGCTGTTTGCAACATTTGTCCTGATGATGACGGCGGCCCTGCCGCTTTGCGCCGCCGAGCGCTATCACGTGATCTTTCAGCACGGTGTTCCCGCCACCATGCGGGACGGCGTGGTGTTATACGCGGACATTTATCGCCCTGACGCGCCGGGCAAGTTCCCGGTGATTCTGGAACGCACGCCTTACAACAAGGACGGCAGCTCCGATTTTGGCATGATAGCGGCCCAGCGCGGTTATGTGGCCATCGTTCAGGACGTGCGCGGCCGCTACACCTCGCAGGGCGAGTGGTATCCCTTCAAATACGAATCGCAGGATGGCTACGACACGGTGGAGTGGGTGGCCGGGTTGCCCTACTCCGATGGCAAAGTGGGAATGGTGGGCGGTTCCTACGTGGGGGCAACGCAGATGCTTTGCGCCATTGCCCATCCGCCCCACCTGGCGGGCATCTTTCCGGTGGTTACGGCTTCAAACTATCACGACGGATGGACCTACCAGGGCGGTGCGTTCGAGCAGTGGTTCAATGAGTCGTGGACTTCCGGCCTGGCACAGGATACCCTGGACCGCAAGGTTCGCGACGAAACTAACGCAAGGAAAGGGATGTGGACACTCCCGCTCAGCGAATACCCCCTGTTCAACTTTGGCGCCGCCTCGCAATGGCCCACCGAATCCGGTGCGCTGGCGCCTTACTTCCTCGATTGGCTCCAGCATCCTTCCTATGACGACTACTGGAAGCGCTGGGCGATTGAAGAGCACTACCCGGACATCAAGGTCCCGGCGTATATCGTGGCCGCGTGGTATGACATTTTCCAGGGCGGCTCGCTCAAGAACTATCTGGGTATTCGGGAGCACGGCGGCACCGAGGCTGCCCGGAATGAAACGCGCCTGATGGTGATAATCGGCGGCCATGCCGGCAGCGGACGAAAAATCGGCGAAGTGGACTTCGGACCTGAGGCCGATTTCAACATGGACGATATCGAGTTTCGCTGGTACGACCACCTGCTGAAAGGCGTCGACAACGGCATTGAAAACGAAAAGCCGGTAAAGTTTTTTGTGCTGGGCGAGGACAAGTGGCGCGAGGAAGCAAGCTGGCCGCTGGAGCGCGCAAAAGACACGGACTACTATCTCCATTCCGAGGGCAAGGCCAATCTGCTGACGGGCAATGGCGCGCTTTCCACGAAAGCGCCGCAATCCGAACCCAGTGACCGTTACGTTTACGACCCGGAGAACCCTGTGCCCACGCTCGGAGGCCCGCTCTGCTGCGATGCCACCCACCTGATGCCGGGTCCCGTTGATCAGCGTCCCGATGAGGCCCGGCCGGACGTGCTTTCATTCACCACGCCTGCATTCAGGCACGACTTTGAAGTCACCGGCCACGTGAGGCTGGTCCTCTACGCCAGCTCCTCGGCGGTTGATACGGACTTTACGGGGAAGCTGGTGGATGTGTGGCCCAACGGCTTTGCGCAAAACCTCACCGAAGGCATCATCCGGGCCCGCTACCGTAATTCGCAGCTCCAGCCCGAGTATCTGAATCCGGGCCAGGTCTACAAATTCACCATTGATCTTTGGTCAACCAGCAACGTCTTCAAGGCGGGGCACAAGCTGCGGCTGGATATTTCCAGCAGCAACTTTCCCCGCTTCGACCGTAATCCCAACACCGGCGCCAGCCCGGAAAACGCCACGCGCTCGGTGAAGGCCACCAACGTGATTTATCACGACAGCGGTCATCCCTCTGTGCTGGTGTTGCCGGTGGTGCCGCGCTGAGGCAGGCCTGCCCGCAAACGCAAATTGCATCCTCGCCCGCCGGCGTTATAATAGCGGGCTAAACCGGAAGCCGTCACATCTATTAAGCCCGGGAGGGCGCGATGCGAACTCGTTCCTGCCTTATTCTTCTATCAATGCTGATCGTGGTAAGTCCGTTCCTCGAAGCCCAGACTTCTCGGAATGACTCGCCGCCTGGCCTGAATCTGGCCAAAGGCTGGAGCCTGCAATCCTCCGCGCGCGTTACCCAACAGGGGAGCGACATCTCGCAGGACGGCTTCAAACCCTCCGGGTGGTACGAGACCGATGTTCCCGCCACCGTCCTCGCCGCACTGGTTAAAAACAAGGTCTACCAGCATCCCTACTACGGAATGAACCTGCGCGAAATACCCGGCGCCACGTATCCGATTGGCCAGAATTTTTCCAATCTTCCCATGCCGGCGGGCAGCCCGTTCAAAGTTCCCTGGTGGTACCGCACCAGTTTCCACCTGCCCGAAAGCTTTGCGGGCAAGCAGATCTGGCTGCACTTTGGAGGCATCAACTACCGCGCCAGCATCTGGCTGAACGGGAAACAGATTGCCGGGCCCGAACAGGTTGTAGGCATGTGGCGAACTTACGATTTCAACGTCACCGCCGAGGCCCTGCCGGGCAAAATGAATTCGCTGGCCGTTGAAGTTTCCGCGCCCAATGCCGACGACCTGGGCATCACCTGGGTGGACTGGAACCCCGCGCCTCCCGACAAAGACATGGGACTGTGGCGGGGCGTTTCCATCACGGCTACAGGTCCCGTGGCGCTGCGCGACCCGCAGGTGGTGACGAATTTTGACCTGCCAAATCTGGACGTCGCCCACCTCACCGTCCGCGCCCGGCTCCAGAATGCGACCGATCATGCTGTGCGCGGCGTCCTCAAAGGCAGCATCGGCGAGGTCAGCATCCAGCAGGAAGTGGAGCTGCAGCCACACGAAACACGCGCCATCGAGTTCCTGCCGGGCCGTTTTTCGCAGCTCAACTTCCACCACCCTCGTCTGTGGTGGCCGTGGGAGATGGGGCCGCAGAATCTCTACCACCTGAAAATGCAATTCGAGACTGGCGGCAACGTCTCCGACAGCCAGGAAGCGCAATTTGGCATTCGCGAAATCACCTCCGAAATTAATTCGCACGGTTATAGCGAGTTCAGTGTGAACGGCAAACCCATTCTGATCCTCGGCGCCGGCTGGGCTCCTGACATGATGCTGCGCTTCGACGCCAAACGGACCAAGGAGGAAATCCAGTACGTCAAGGCCATGCACCTGAACACCATCCGCCTGGAAGGTAAGATTATTGACAACCATTTCTTCAACCTGTGCGACCGTTACGGCATTCTGGTGATGGCGGGCTGGTGCTGCTGCGACCACTGGGAAAAATGGAAGAACTGGAAAGCGGAAGATTACACCGTCGCCGCCGACTCGCTGCGCGACCAGATCCGGCGGGTGCGCAATCATCCCTGCATGCTCACCTGGCTTTACGGCAGCGACAATGCCCCGCCTCCGCGCGTCGAGCGGATTTATCTGAAGGTGCTGGCGGAAACCCACTGGCCCAACCCCCACCAGTCCTCGGCCACCGCAAAGGTGACGAAAGTGACCGGCCCATCCGGCCTGAAGATGAACGGCCCCTATGACTGGGTCCCACCCAACTACTGGCTGCAGGATACGAAATACGGCGGGGCGTTCGGGTTCGCGACAGAGATCAGCCCCGGCCCGGCCGTGCCGCCCGTTTCTTCGCTGAAAATGATGATGCCGGAAAAGGACCTCTGGCCCATCAACTCCGTCTGGGACTTCCATGCCGGCGGCGGTGAATTCAAGACCATGACAACGTTCAACAACGCGCTGAACGGGCGTTATGGCCAGGCCACCGGAGTGGAGGACTACGCCGAAAAGTCGCAGTTGATGACCTACGAAGGCGAGCGGGCCATGTTTGAGGGATACCGCCGCAACAAATTTGTTTCCACCGGCGTCATCCAGTGGATGCTGAACACCGCCTGGCCGGGATTGATCTGGCACCTCTACGATTACTATTTGCGGCCGGCGGGCGGATACTTCGGCACCCGGAAAGCCTGCGAGCCGCTCCACGTTCAGTACTCTTATGACGATCAGTCGATCGTGGTGGTGAACTCGCACCTGGAGCCATTTCAAAACCTTGAAGTGAGCGCCGCGGTTTATGACCTCAACCTGAAGAAGGAATTTTCCAAGGTACAGGCCGTTAACGCGGCCGCTAACAGCAGCACGCGGGTCTTTGACGTGCCGAAGCTGGACGGCCTTTCCACCACCTATTTTCTCCGTCTGACCTTGAAGGATTCAGCGGGAAAACAGGTGAGCGCCAACTTCTACTGGCTTTCCACCCAGCCGGACGTGCTCAACTGGCAGAAATCCAAGTGGTATTACACGCCCACCGGCGGCTATGCGGACTTCAAGGCTTTGAAGGAGCTACCCGAGGTGCGATTAGATGTCCACTCAGCAACGCACGAAAATGGCGAGCGTGACGTCACCCGCGTGACGGTCAAAAATCCGTCATCGCACCTGGCGTTCTTCGTTCACCTCCGCGTCAACAAGGGAGAGCATGGCGACGAGATTCTCCCGGTACTCTGGCAGGACAACTATTTTGAGCTAATGCCGGGCGAGGAGCGCGAAATCACCGCTAGCTATTCCAGGGACGAATTGCAAGGCGCGCAGCCATATGTTGCTGTTGACGGCTGGAACGTCACCGCCGGTTCTGTGCCGGCAGGAATGTAACAAATGGCCCTCCAAGTCACCGGAGGGCAGGCTCTCATCCTGCCCTGCCTGGCAGGCAGTGCGCCGCAACCGGTAAGCTTTTTTGCATGTGCATGTTGCCTGTCCGCGGGCATTTGCCGGAGCGGCCTGCAATCGGCATCGAAGATGTCCAGGAGTGGCCGGCTTTGCAGAATCGCACTTCAGCCCTTGCGGTGCGCCATTCGGCCGCAAATCGCCCCCTGCCGAGCAATCCAGTTGACAAACCCGCTCAGATTGACTAACATCACACTTTACAATTCGTTTGTGTAAGACCTGTATCTCATCCAGAGTGGCCGAGGGACGGGCCCTAAGACGCCACGGCAACCGCCCGGGAAGTAAGTCCGGGGTCAGGTGCTAACTCCCGCCCGTGATTGGGGGAGATGAGACGGAGGACGTAGCTTTTTTTTGAGCCTCCCCGATGAGAACCGGGGGGGCTTTTTTAGTTTACCCTTCCGAATCTCCTTTTCATCCCAAGCCACTCTGGAACGTATATACCGCTTGGAGGAATTGTGAGCTATCAAAAGCATTTGAAATGTCGTCAGTGCGGGCGAACTTATCCCATTGAGCCCATCGCCGCCTGTGAAGACTGCTGGGCCCCGCTGGAAGTGGTTTACGATTACGACCGCCTCCGCGAGGAATTGCCGCGCGCGCAGGTGGAAACGCGCCAGCCCACCATGTGGCGCTACCGGGAACTGCTCCCGCTGACGGGCGAGCCTGCCGTGGGACGCTCCACCGGCTTCACGCCGCTGGTCGCGGCGCCGCATCTGGCCAAGGCCCTGGGGGCCCGCGAGGTCTATCTCAAGAACGACGCCGTCAATTTCCCCACGCTTTCCTTCAAAGACCGTGTGGTTGCGGTTGCGCTCTCCAAAGCGCGCGAGTTTGGTTTTGACACGGTGGGTTGCTCCTCCACCGGAAACCTGGCCAACGCTGTTGCCGCGCAGGCGGCCGCAGGCGGCTTCAAGAGCTTTATATTCGTTCCCGCCGATCTGGAACCCGAAAAACTCGTCAACACGCGGATTTACGGCGCTACGCTGGTGAAGATCAGCGGAAACTACGACCAGGTCAACCGGCTCTGCTCTGAAATTTCGCAGAAATATTCCTGGGGCATGGTGAACGTGAACCTGCGCACCTACTATTCCGAAGGCTCAAAGACCTTTGGCTACGAGATCGCCGAGCAGCTTGGATGGCGGGCGCCGCAAAACATCGTGGTTCCCATGGCCGGCGGGTCGCTGATCACCAAGATCCATAAGGCTTTTGGCGAACTCCAGAAGCTCGGCTGGATTGGGCCCGCGGCCACAAAATTCTACGGCGCGCAGGCAACGGGATGCTCGCCCATCACCACGGCGGTTAAAAACAAGACCTGCGAAATTGTTCCGCAGAAGCCCAGCACGATTGTGAAGTCGCTCGCCATCGGCAACCCCGCGGACGGCTTCTATGCTTCCAAAGTGATTCAGGAAACCGGCGGCGCGGGTGAAGACGTTTCCGATGCCGAAGTGGTTGAAGGGATTCGACTGCTGGCCGAAACCGAGGGCTTTTTCTCCGAAACCGCCGGCGGCGTGACGGTGGCCGTGGCGCGCAAGCTGATTCGCAGCGGGCTTTTGAATCCGGCGGAATCCATCGTGCTGGCCATCACCGGCAACGGGCTGAAGACCATCGGGGCCGTCAGCGGAACCATCCAGGCGGAGGAAGCCATCCGTCCCAAGCTTGCAGAGTTTGAGGACCGCTATCTGAACATCCACGCGGCGGCCAGCGCCTGATGCCCGCAGGCGCGGCGATGCCCGGCCCGCCCAGGCCACAGGTCCTCGCAAAGATTCATAGAACCGGAGGCAGACTCATTTGCAAATCACAGTTCGTATTCCCCCGCCGTTGAGGAAGTACACCGAGGGCGCTGAGACGGTTGAAACCGCGGCGCGGAACCTCAGCGAGCTTTTTGACGGCCTCGACCAGAAATATCCCGGCTTGAAGAAAGTACTCTGCGCTGAAGACGGCATGCCACAGCGCTTTCTGAATATCTACGTGAATGATGAGGACATCCGTTTTCTGGGCGGCCTGCAATACAGCTTCAATGAGGGTGATGAGGTGCTGCTGATTCCCGCCATCGCCGGCGGCGCGCCCTTGGAAACCTCGGAACCTTTCACCCCTGGACGCCGGTAACCTCATGCCCCAGCGCGGATCAGTCCGAGTCCCTGCAACCAGCGCCAACCTCGGGTGCGCCTTTGACTGTGCGGCGCTGGCCCTGAGCCTCTATCTTGACGTCCACGTCACGCGCCGTTCTGATTTGGGCGTCAGCGTTCACTATCAGGGCGTCAACCCGGAAAGAATTCCTTCCGACCAGACCAATCTGATTGCAGCCAGCATGAGGAAGATTTTGCAGCGCTGGGGCAAAGATTACGGATTCGATCTGGAAATCAACAATCAGATTCCCGTGGGCGTGGGGCTGGGTTCGAGCGCCGCGGCCATTGTGGGCGCCATCGCGGCGGCGCACTTGCTGACGGAACGGGCCCTTTACGACGACGAACTCATCTCCCTGGCCACGGAAATCGAAGGGCATCCCGACAACGTTGCGGCTGCCTGGCACGGCGGCTTCACGGTCGCGGTGGAAGAGAACCAGCGCGTGACGGCCTATTCATCTCCCGTGCCGGACCTGTTCCAGCTTGTGCTGGTGATTCCCGACTACGCGCTGCCCACCGAAAAGGCCCGGGCTGCGCTGCCCGCCCAGTATTCGCGGGCGGACGTTACCCACAATCTCCAGCGGGCGGCCGTGCTGGCAGCACAGATGTTCTCCGGCAAAGTCGATTTCCACCGCAGCCTCTTCGACGACCGCCTCCACCAGCCCTATCGCGCGCCCCTCATGCCCGGCCTCAGTGAAGTGCTGGCGCTCAGGCTCCCCTGCCTGCTGGGCCTTTGCCTCAGCGGAGCCGGGCCGTCCATTCTGGCCTTCGTCAGTGGCAAAGCTTCCGAAGCGGGCGAGGCCATCTGCCAGACCCTGCGAGAAAAGGGCGTGGATGCGCAGTATTCCATCCTCTCTCCCGACAACCGCGGCGCCAAAGGCTGGAGCCTGCCGGTCTGATTGCCCGTCAGTTTTTCCGGGCCCCGGAACCCACGGTCTGCTTCCAGAAAAGCAGATGGAATTCCACTTCGGTTAATCGGCCTGCATTCTCGCGTCTCAGCCAGATGTAACGCGGGCTGGAGCGGGAAAAACCAGCAGAGCGGCTCCGCAAGACGGCCAGGACAAGGCGCACTGCCAGCTCAAACAGGTCAGGGCGATTCGTGCTTGACACGACAATGCAGGAGTTATAATAGCTGTTTAGTCAATTGGAAGCTCAAAATGGAAACTTCAGATGACACCGCATCTTAAAATCGATGGTTGATCAGGCCAGTTTCTGTTGACTGATTGTCCCTCTCTGGCCTTCGACGATGGGATGTGCGTCTCAGTTCACAATCGAGATTCCGAATCGCACAACCCTTTTACCCAATCAAGGAGCGAAATTTTGATTCTGTTTCACAAGACGACCTATGCGGAAATCGCCACCCTTCTCTTCCGCACCTTTTTTCTTTTCACGCTGCTCGCCATGGGAGCGTTTGTGGCACGGGGGGAGACAGGTCCCTTCGACCTGGCCGGGCCGCGCGTGGAAATGCGCGTGACGCGCGCCCGCAAAACCCTGCCGATTTCCGAGGTCGCGAACCTGCAGGCAGGCGACCGGCTGTGGATTCATCCCAAGTTTCCCGAAAGCCAATCGGTCCACTATTTGCTGGTCGTCGCGTTCCTTCGCGGCACCACGAATCCGCCGCCCGATAACTGGTTCACTCGCGCGGACAGTTGGACGAAAGAGGTGCGCGAAGAGGGAATTGTCGTCAGCGTGCCACAGGGCGCTCTTCAAGCCTTGTTATTCCTGGCTCCGCAAACCGGCGGAGATTTCTCCACACTGCGGTCGGCAATTAAAGGAAGGCCGGGAATCTTCGTTCGAGCTTCCCAGGACCTGAATCAGGCCAGCCTGGACCGTTCCCGGCTCGACAAGTATCTGGCGGTGGTGAAGCGGACGTCCGACTTGAAACCAAAAGAGCTGAAGGCGCGGTCGCAGGAACTCGCACGCACTCTGCACATCAAGGTGGATCAGCAATGTTTTGACAAGCCGGTGGAGCAGCAGGCGTCATGCTTGACGCAGGGCAGCGATCAACTTGTGCTCGGCGATGCTCATACACAGTCGATGGTCGCGGCACTGACTTCGGGAGAATCCTTAAACCTGATCGGAGCGGTGAGTGCGACTCCGGTAGTCGGCGCGACTACGTTCAGTCCGTATGTTGGAACGGTGGTCGATGTGGCGCGGCTGATGGGCAATCTGCACACCGCCGATTACCAATACATTCCCGCGCTGGCGCGTCCGCAAGCGGATGAGCTGAATCTACGGCTGAATAGTCCGCCCTCGTTCCGGAATCCGAAGTCCGTGCTCGTGGTGGGCCTGCCTGCGGTGGAGGCTGCCCAGTTGCCGCCGCTTCAGGCCGTGGACGTGAACCAGGTGTTTTGTCTGCACAAGACGCCGCTGGTGCTGCCTGTGGGCGGCGCGCCGCTTGTATTCTCAACGAACATCGCTCACGACTTCGTGCTCCGTGTGCCTGAAAAATCAGGCAAGACAATCGACCTGCCTGCTACAGCCGATCCCGCGCGAGGAGGATTTGTGGTGGATACGCACTCCGCTCCGGCCGGCGCGATCTTGTCGCAAGTGAAGGCGACACTCTACGGGCGCTGGGGTTTTGAAGCATTCGAGGGCCCGAGCTTCAACGTGCGGGACGCGCACTCGACCAAGTGGACCGTTCCTGCGGGGGACCAGGGCGCGCTGGTGGTTGGACGCCTGGATACGTTGCACCTCAACTCGGACTGCGCGGTTTGCGTGGATTCGGTTGCAATTCGTGACGCGCAGGGCCGCGAACTCGCGACGGCATGGAAGGTCGTCAAACCGGACGAATTGGAAGTGCACGTCCCGCTGCAGAATGAGAAAGCGGGCATGATGACCGTGCGCGTGAAGCAGTTCGGCCTCCAGGCGCCGGACGAACTTTCTTTGCCCGCCTATTCCGAAGCGGCGCACCTCAATCACCTCACATTGAATGCCGGCGATCACCAGGCGCTGCTCGTTGGGACCAGGCTGGACGAGGTGAAGGCGGTCAAAATCGACGGAATGGAATTCCTTCCAGGAACGCTGATGCGCGACGGGCAGAAGGACCAGTTGCGTTTGCTGGCCTCGACAAAAATTCCCGCAGACGCGTTGAAACCGGAGCAGACCGTCACTGCGCACGTGGCCCTGAAGGACGGCCGCACTCTGGACCTGCAATCGGCAGTGGAGCCGCCGCGTCCGCAAGTCTCGCTGATCGGAAAGAGCATACAGCCGGGTCCGAGCCCTTCGGCAATTCGATTCGCAAGCCAGGACCAGCTTCCGCAAGACAGCCGTCTGTCGTTCTTCCTGAAAACGGTGACGCCGAAGAAATTTCCGCGAAGCGAGAAAATCGAAGTAGCCACAGCCGATGAATCATTCGACGTGTTGCTCAGCATTTCCAACGGCAACCTGATGTTGCAGGATGCTGAAACGGTGATGGCCACGCTCGATCCGGCCAGGAGCTTCGGGCCGTCCGCGTTTGGGGCCCTTCAGTTTCGTCCGGTGAGCGAGGACGGGACGAAAGGCGATTGGCAGCCGCTCGCGCGCCTGGTCCGCATCCCTTCACTCAAAGAGGTGCACTGCCCCGATTCTCCGGACAAGCCGTGTACGCTGAGCGGGACGAATCTGTTCCTCATTGATTCGGTTGCGTCGGATGCGCAGTTCACGCACAGCGTGCCCGTTCCGCTCGGATTCGCCGGCAGCACGCTCACCGTTCCGCGGCCGAATGGGACTTTGCTCTACATTAAATTACGGGACGACCCATCCACCGTGAATACCGTTGTCCTGCCGGTGTTGCCGGAATAGCTCCCGGCATGCGCGCGGCCTTACCGCAATCATCCAGCGTAATGCGCGTAATGCGGTCACGGCCGGAGCATCGGCGAGCGGGCCGGAACCTGCCATTCTTCGGGAGGATTGGCGGGTTGGGGCTTCAGATCGATTCCAGCGCCAGAATGAATAATCAAAAAAGAAAATGGGCCGGCGCGCGCAGTTCCTGAAGAGCGCAGAAGGGATCTACTGCATGGCTGGCAAAAAACCGGCTTGGGACCGGGCTTTCTTTTTAAACGCAAATGGGGGAGCTGAGTAGCTCCCCCATTGTTTCTTTTATCACTGGCCGTCGCTCAGCGGTTGGCCGCTGAGATCGGTCCGCACCGCAAGAGCGGTGTGATCAAGTGATCGTTCCTTCCGGTGGACTTAGCTTGTCCATGTACTACTAAATATCACCGTCCTCGCGAAGATTCAAGCCCATAATTTGTTCCCGGAAAAATTCCAGCAAAATGAACGGTTTCCGGGAGCTTTTAGGGTGGCGCGTCAACACTTTTTGACGTATGGAGAAGCCCCTGGAGCGCGGCGGCCTCACGCCGCCATCGGGGTGTGAACGTGCCGAGATAAACTCACTGCTACGGCAGCGCCCCGCACGTCATTCTGAGGCCGATTTCCGGCCGAAGAATCTGCTTTTGAGCCCGCCGTCGGCCTGCCTGTTTACCCATTCCGGAGCGCGCTTCTGCAATCTTGAATCTTGAATTTTGAATCTGGAATCGCCTTCCGCCCGACTTAATCTTGAATTTTGAATTTTGAATCAGTGCTGTCCCATCATATGTTGAACAGATCCAACTGGATAGAAGGATCGGGTTCGGGAATTCGGTCGTTGTATTGCGAGAAAGCCAGTAAAATCGGGCTTTTTTCGAAAAGCGTGACACTGAGAATTTGCAGAAT
>DASSJE010000374.1:0-4385 GCA_035691365.1 Terriglobia bacterium | reverse complement strand
CCGGCTGCGCGTAGAAGAAATCGACCCGGCCACCGCGCCCGGCGACAGGCGGGCGGCCCTGCTGGAGCTTTCCAAAATCCCGAAGAATACGCGCGCCTGGTATTCCGCCATCAACCACCTCTGCGGGCTTTATGAAGACCTCACTGCCAAAACCATCTTTGCCGCCGGCGCAACCTGGCCGGGCATTCTCAATTGGGACGACCGCCGCAGCGTAGATTATCTTGCCAGCCGGCCGGAAGTCGATCCCAAGCGGATCGGCTGCCTGGGCCTTTCGCTCGGCGGCTTGCGCACCGATTACCTGGCTGCGGCCGATCCTCGCATCAAAGTTGCCGTCTCTGCGGGATGGATGACGGAATTTCGCGCCCAGCTTCGCAACTATTTGCGCAACCACACCTGGATGGTCTACATCCCGGGCCTTTATCGCTCGCTCGACCTGCCCGACGCAGCCGCTTTGACCGCTCCCGGCGCCTTCATGGTGTTGCACTGCCTGCGCGATGGCCTTTATCCCCACGACGGACAGAGAGCATCCGTCAAAAAACTGGGCGAGATTTACGCCAAGGCCGGCATCCCAGAGCGGTTCAGCGGCAAGTTTTATGACTACGGCCATTCATTCCGCCCCGACATGCAGGATGACGCCTTCGCCTGGATTGAAAAATGGATCTGACCTGCGCCTTCCATACCACCGGCCGGCGCTGTAGCAGGCAGGACGTCCGGTTCCGTGGTCCGCGGTTCCACTAAGCCCGTGCCGTGGCTTCCCGCTCAGTTCCCACCAGAGGATTCTTTCTGCTGCTGCAGAACATGCCAAAGCGTACCGGCGAAGATATCTCGCTGGGCCTGCTGGGGCACATCGCAGGCGTCGAGCATCGCATGATAGCGCTTCACTTCCCGGTCAAACTCCTCCAGATCTCCTCCAAACACGTCGGAGCCGAACACCAGTTTCTCAAAAGCACTGTGCCCGGAACTGGGCGTATGAGGGCTCACCACACCCGACCACCAGAAGATGGATTTGAAGAAGGTGTAATCGTTCTGCTTCTTGATCAGCGACGAGCCCGACAGATCAAAATAGAGGTTGGGGTCCCAGCGGCCGATTTCCGCAGCCTCAGCATAATCAGGATTCCCCATGTGGGCGCCAATCAAAGTGAGCGTGGGAAAGCGCCTCGCGATCAGGTCCAGCCGCGTGGCGCGCATGCGATCAAAGCTGACGTCCTCGGGTTTCTTTGGATTTCCGCGGGCCACGACGCCGGTGTGGAACAGAAGAATCATGTGGTATTTGGCGGCGCGCTCGTAAATGGGCCAGTAGGCGCGGTCATCGTAGTTGTGCAATGACGAACTCAACTCACCGAGGCCACGAAATCCCGCTGCGTGAAAACGGTCAATCTGTTTGAGCGCATCGGGATCGTCCAGCTTGATCGCCCCGAACCCCACCAGGCGGTTGGGGTGCGCGTGGATGAAGGGCTCCGCGGTTTTCAAATCGGCCGGAGAAACCAGCAGGAACGCCATTCCATCCACCGAATCCAGCTTTGCCAGCAGCTTCTGAAGAAAGGCCGGGTCGCCATTGTAGTGCACGTGTCCATCGATGATCTCAGGCTGCGCCGACTGCGCCAGAAGCGGGCCGCAGACAAGCAGACACATCAGCGTAATCAACAGCAGACGGTATCTTTTCATCGCTCCTCCCAAAGTTTTTCAAATTTCAGTTGCCAACATTTTCGACGGGCAGCGCCTGCATCGCGTATTTTGCCACTTCTGCGGATTTCTGAGGCAGGAAATAAATGGAGTGATGCTACACAGCGGGAAGCGCGGGCCTCCGGTTCTGGATTCCGCGGCTTTGCTGTAGCGGTGGTGCCCTCATCGCCGGCCGCCTTCGGCATTTCGCTTCATTTACGGCGCAAAATCTGAAATCATAGAAATTGGCGGAGGCTTTGCCTTCTTATGGCTGCTGTCATCAAAATTAACCGGGCGCCGGTGCTCACGTTATGGGCTGCGGTGGTTGCGGAGCGCCTGGGCTTCAATTGGGAGGAATCGCTCACGCTGGGCCGCGCCGTGGCCGGCCTGAATGCCTACAGCAAAGGCGTGAGCCTGGGACTCTACGAGCCCACTCCCGAAGCGGAAAAGAAGCGCCGCCGCGAGCGTCGAAAGGGCGAAACTCTAAAGGTCGATCTTTTGCATCGCGCCGTGCCCGCCGTTCAAACGCCGGAAGGACTGCGCGCGCTGAGCAAGGATAAGCCATCTTCTCCTTCCAGCGTCGAGCGCTATTTGCAGGGCAAATTCAAGGACCGCCTGGACGACGCAAAAAAGGCCATGGAACGGCTGGCCAAGTCCCTCTCAAACGATGAGCTGGCCAGCCAGGCTTACGATTTGTATGAGAAATTCCGCCCCGCAATCCCCTCCGGCAAGCGCGGTTGGGGCGCCGCCGGCGATCTCGACCTCGACCGCCTCTCCCGCCTCGCGCAGTAGCGCCAGGCTTCCGCCCGTTATTTTCGGGTTTGTAACAGCTCTGGCAAGCAAGTGGTTGATATTCATCGATATCGGGATGCGGCCCGAGGTCACAATCAGGTGCGATCCAGCGCACTGAAGCTTCCCCCTGAGGGGCGCGAAATTAGAGATGGTTAGGGAGTGTTGCTGCGTGGCGGCCGGAATGCGAGGTTCAGCGCAGGTTAATCCTCCCCGGCCGCCCGCGGCAACCTTTAGTATGGAGGTGCTGCGATGAAGACAGTTCGAAGTCTGATCGTCCCGGTCTCAATGCTGGTGATGCTTCTAGGGCTGGCAGCGACCGGGATGAAGGCACAAAGCCTCTCTTCAACCCATTTTGTCGGGAAATTTACCCTTCCCTTTGCGGCTGAGTGGGGGCGAATGTCCCTGCCTCCCGGCGACTACAATTTGTATTACGGGTACATGGGCACGGGCGGGATCAATATTGTGGAAGTCGCCCATCAGGAACCGGACATCCTGCACGGCTACGTGTTTGTAAGGGGACGGGGTGACGCCAAGGGTGAGGGAAGTTTTCTGACCTGTGTTTTCGAAGGCGACAAAGGATATGTCCGCTCTTTGCAGATGGCAGAGATTAGCGAGTCTATCGAGTTCACAAGGCCTCACGGTGTGAGCGTTGCGGCATGGATTGTGGCCGGCAATGAAACTCACAACACAAACGCCAGACTTGCCGAAATGCGGATTCCCCTGATACCTGTAAGATAAGGAGTGAAATTCCAGAAGAAACTATACGCTTGCAGGGACGGGCCGAATCGCAGAGTTTGATCTGCTGAATCCGGCCCTTCTCTTTTTTGCCCATCCTTCCGTAGCATCGGGGTTATTTGTTTTCGTAGCGCCTTCAGCCCGGCATCCGCTTTTGTAGCCACGGGCTCATCCCGCCATTCGGGTTTTCTTGAATTTTGAATCGGCCTCCGTAGCTGAGATAGCCTTTCAGGGGGACGCAGCTTTAGCTGCGTCATCCTGGCAGGAACGGAGAAATGCGGCTTCAGCCGCTGAAGCCAGCGTTGCGTAGCGGACGGCACCGCCCTACCCATGTTTGCCTCGCCCAGACTGCGCGGGGACCCCGATCGGCAGAAAATTGTTGTGAATTATTTCCGCTCTGCTGTGCCGAATCTGTTTTGCAGCAGTTGCCTGAAGGAGCCGAGGTCCGATCCGCCAAAGGCGCGCTTGGGGACAATCAGATAGGTGCCGCCGGGCATGGCAATAAGGATGAGATTTTCGGTTTCCTCATAACCTTTGTAGTATTCCCATTGGGTTTTGGTTTCCTGCGCCCTTCTGCGTACGGTCGTCCCATCTTCATCAAACCGGGCAAAAATATTCTGATAAGCGTCGCTGTTCTGGGCAAACCAGCGCCGCCACTTCCATCGGCAGGACCAGAATCCGAACAGCACCAGGAACAGTCCGCAGGCGTCGCAAAAGGAGCCGTAAAGCGCTCCCCGATGCTCGACGTACGTCCAGTTCAAACCGCCCAGAATGCAGATGACGCCGAAAGAAACGAAGACCGCAAGTTGATGGCGCTGCCAGAACCCCGCCAGGTGTTGATAGTAGGCGCGCATGAATTCCTGGTAGTCGTCGGCGGTGAGAGTGAAGTTGATTTCCATGGTTAACCGCAGCCGTCCCGGTCCGCTCCCAAAAATTGAGGCCCTCTGCGAGCTGAAAAGGTGTCACGACCTGGCGTGACGGCGTGTTTTGCGAAAGGGCACGACTTCAGTCGTGCCGCCAATGGCAGCCCCCAAAAATTCCAAAGCCCTCTCCCTTGGAGTCTGTGTGACAACCGGGGCGAAGGAACGAGCAACGAGGAAGGGTAGTCCGTTGAACTTGAATTCAGTCCGAATCGGTTTTCGTTTCTCCGCCTTTTGAGGAGGCGAGCGAGGCCGGCCGGTTTCAATTCGCCGGGC
>DASSJE010000373.1:0-3959 GCA_035691365.1 Terriglobia bacterium | reverse complement strand
GCCCTCGCTTCGCTCAGCAAGAATTAAGAGGGCTTTTCAGGAGCCATAATGGTTGCTACGGGTATCCTGGGCACGGGCTCGGCCCTGCCTGAGAAGGTCATCACCAATTTCGACCTCGAAAAAATGGTCGAAACCTCCGACAAATGGATCACGGAGCGCACCGGGATCAAAGAAAGGCGCCAGGCCGCTCCCAATGAAACCACTTCTACATTGTCAGTGCAGGCGGCACGCAAGGCGCTCGAAATGGCAGGCATCGAGCCCCAGCAACTGGACTTGATTATTTGCTCGACGATTTCGCCCGACATGCCGTTGCCCGCCACAGCTTCCCTCATCCAGCGCGACCTGGGGGCCAGCACCTGCTGTGCTTTTGACCTGGCGGCTGCCTGCTCAGGATTCCTTTTCGCGATGACGGTAGTGGACCAGTTTGTCAAAACAGGAAAGTCAAAATACGCCCTGATAATCGGAGCCGAGCTGCTTTCCAGATATCTCGACTACCAGGACCGCGCCACCTGCGTGATCTTCGGGGACGGTGTTGCCGCGGGCGTGCTGGGAGCAGTCAACTCCTCTTCGGGCATTTTAGCTTCTGAAGTCCACACGAACGGCGCCTTCGCTGACCATCTCTATATTCCCGCTGGAGGGACTGCGCGGCCGGCGACTTGTGAAACGGTCCGGGGGCGCGAGCACTTCATCAAAATGCGTGGCAACGAGCTGTTCAAGGTGGCTGTGCGCAGTCTGGAAGAAGTTTCACGGCGAGTTCTGGAGCAGGCGAACGTCCTGCCCGACGAGATTGACCTGTTTATTCCACACCAGGCCAACCAGCGCATCACGGAAGCTGTGCGGGAGCGCCTGGGGGTTGCGGCAGAAAAGGTCTATTCGAACATCAATCGCGTGGGTAACACGTCGTCGGCTTCCATACCCATCTGCCTGGACGAATGCGTGCGCAGCGGCCGCATCAAAAAAGGCGACCTGGTTCTGATGTCCGCTTTCGGCGCCGGCGTAACGTGGGGATCAGTTTTATTGCGCTGGTAGCGAAGGCCGTCCGCCGGCGGAACAGGCGGCACACCGGCATTCTGCACCGGCACAGCCCGGGCACACTGGAGATTTGTTTTTGTCCGAAATAGCTTTTCTTTTTCCGGGCCAGGGCTCACAGACGCCCGGAATGGGTCGCGAACTGGCGGAGAATTTCAGCCCGGCCCGCGAAATTTTTGAGGAGGCGGACTCGACACTGGGATTCCCTCTTTCAAAGCTTTGCTTTGAGGGCCCTGCTGAAGAATTGCGGTTGACAGCCAACACGCAGCCTGCCATTCTCGCCGTTTCGGTGGCTGCGGAGCGGGTGCTGGAAAAAAAGGGCGTCCGGCCCGATTATGTCGCGGGGCACAGCCTCGGAGAATACTCGGCATTGGTGGCCGCCGGCTCGCTGGGATTGGCTGACGCTCTGCGTCTGGTTCGCAAACGTGGCCAGTATATGCAGGAAGCCGTCCCGGTGGGCCAGGGCGCCATGGCTGCGCTGCTGGGCCTTGACGCCGGCGCTGTGGATGAGATTTGCAGGGAGGCTGCCGGGGGCGAAGTGGTTTCCGCAGCCAATTTGAATTCTCCGACCCAGATTGTCATTGCCGGCCATCGCGCCGCAGTGGAAAGGGCCGTGGAGATTGCAAAGGCCCGCGGCGCCAGGCGCGCCATATTGTTGAACGTCAGTGCGCCTTTCCATTGCGGCCTGATGAAGCCCGCCGCAGACCGACTGGCGGTTGATCTGGATGCCGTGGCGATCAGCGACCCCAGGGTCCCTCTGGTGAACAATTCAGATGCGGCCGTCGTTCGCACCGCCGATGAGGTACGCGACGGGCTGAAGCGACAGGTTACGTCTCCTGTCAGGTGGACGGAGTCAATGCTGGCCCTGCGCCGGGAAGGCGCAAACGTTTTTATCGAGGCCGGCCCAGGCAAAGTGCTCTCAGGGCTGATGCGGCAGATTGACCGTGAAGTACAAACCTGGCAGGCGGGCGACGCGGTGTCGCTCGCGGAAGTGGCTGGCGCCGTGCAGCGGCAGTAAAGAAATTGAAGGCCGGGCGGAAAAGCAACTCTTATCCGCCGGTTTATTTTGACCATGCCGATGAACCTGAACGGACGCGTTGCCGTGGTGACAGGAGCTTCCCAGGGAATCGGGCGCGCGTGCGCGCTGGTGCTGGCTGAAGCGGGCGCGGACGTCGCGCTCGCCAGCCGGAACGTCGAGAAGCTGGAAGCCGTGGCCAAAGAAGTTGAAGCGGCGGGACGCAAAGCCCTGGCACTGGGTGTTGACGTCTCGAATTCCGATTCCGTCAAGGCAGGCATCGGCAAAGTTTTGGAAACGTGGAAAAAGATTGATATTCTGGTGAATAACGCCGGTGTCGTGCGGGATAATTTACTGTTGCGGATGAAGCCCGAAGATTGGGACGCGGTGTTACGCACAAACCTCGATGGCGCCTACCATTGTATCAAGGAGGCGCTGCCGGGCATGGTGCGGCAGCGGTACGGCCGCATCATCAACATTGCCTCGGTGGTGGCGCAGGCCGGTAATCCCGGCCAGGCCAATTACATCGCCTCGAAAGCGGGCCTGATCGGGCTGACCAAGGCCGTTGCTGCGGAGGTGGCGCGAAGAAACATCACCGTCAACGCGGTGGCGCCGGGGTTTATTGCCACACCGATGACCGACAGATTGCCGGAGGATATTCGCAATAAGCTTCTGGGCATCATCCCGGCCGGCAGAATGGGTACCGACAGGGATGTCGCCTACGGAGTTTGCTTCCTCGCTGCAGAGGAGGCAGGGTACATAACGGGGCACGTGCTCAACGTGAATGGCGGGATGTACATGGCCTGATTGTTGAGGGGGCGGGTCCGCCAGGAAATAGTTTTCCAGTACGGAGCCGGACGGTTTTTTTGCTTTAAAGTGCTGCATCATTGTACGAAAGCAGGTAGGTGCGGGAGCTTGACGCCCCCGTTGCACAAAGTTAGAATAGCCAACCCCATGAAGGGTGAGGAGGATATATCAATGGCTTCGCCTGAAGAAAAGGTTAAGCAGATTATTGTTGAGCAGCTTGGAGTTGATGAAGCGGAGGTTACTCCCACAGCGCATTTTGTTGACGACCTTGGGGCAGATTCGCTGGATATCGTGGAGTTGGTGATGGCGTTTGAGGAAGCGTTCGAAATCGAAATTCCGGACGAAGATGCCGAGAAGATCCAGACCGTCAAGGATGCCGTCGATTACATTCAGGCCCACGTCAAGCCGGCGAAGAACTGACGGCACACGCCCACAGGAGGAAAGAACTTGGCGCGAAGAGTCGTCGTGACAGGGGTTGGCCTGGTTAGCGCGCTGGGGGTGGGAACCGAGGAAACGTGGCAGAACCTGCTCGCAGGCAAAAGCGGCGCGGCCCCGATCACGCATTTCGATACCACAGGTTTCTCCGTCACGTTCGCCGCAGAAGTCAAAGGGTTCGATCCGCTTCGCTTCGTTGAAAAAAAAGACGTGAAGAAGATGGGGTTGTTTATTCAGTTCGCTATGGCTGCGGCTGAGTTTGCGATGGAGCAGTCCGGACTGAAGATTACCCCGGGGCTGGCGGAGAGAACTGGCGTTTACATCGGTTCCGGCATCGGAGGGTTCGATGTCATCGAGCGCGAGCACACAGCGCTGATGCAGGGCGGCCCGAGAAGGATATCCCCCTTCTTCATTCCGGCGTCCATCGTCAACCTGGCATCCGGCTTTGTCTCCATTCGCTGGGGCGCCAAAGGGCCGAATTCTGCCACCTGCACAGCCTGTTCATCCAGCGCTCACGCGGTGGGCGATTCCTTCCGGCTCATCCAGCGCGGTGACGCAGATGTGATGATTTCCGGAGGGGCCGAGGCTGCCATCACCCCGATGGGCGTGGGTGGATTCGCTTCCATGCGCGCGCTTTCGACCCGCAACGACGAACCTGAAAAAGCGAGCCGGC
>DASSJE010000372.1:0-23896 GCA_035691365.1 Terriglobia bacterium | reverse complement strand
CCGGGTTTGAATACGCAGATTATCAGTTCGTATAGCTGGCTTCCCGCCGGGCGCATCACCCTTGTGGATTCTCTCGGGCAAAGCAGAATGGAATTTCAGCCATTCCTGGGATTGCAGGTGCGCCAACCACTTCCCAAGATTGATATGCTTCCCGTGCGGATTATCGCCATAGCTGATTTCAGGAACCTCCTGAACCAGGGGGGCGTTTCCATCCGGCAGGCTGACGGAAGGTCTGTCTTGCTCACCCCAGCGTATCGCACCATCCGGGGTGGGTTTGCAGTACAGTTTTGAAATCTTTTCCGGGAGCTTGACTCTTTTCTTAAGATCGAGTTAAGACCTCTATCTCGTGGTTAGCGGACATTGTATGTAGGCCATCAGGCCGATACGAAAGAAGGGGTATTCCAGTTTTCATACCGGATATTCCAAGTTTCATAGCGGCTGCTTTCGGCAAGGCAAGACGAAGCACGAGAAAACGCAAGATCGGCTGAAAGGCAAAGGGAAAGACCGGGATTATGGTAAGGAACTTGATTTGCTGGGAAATTCCAGCAAGTGCTTGTTTTGTTCCGGGATAGAACAGGTTCGATGAGCGTAAGGGCCCCATATCGCTTCTTAACCCTCCTGCTCGCAATCGTGAGCGTGACGCTTGTTATTTTTGCCTTCCTGAACCTTCAACAGAGAAGAATTTACCAGCTTCCGACCGACGGTGTTTCCTGGGTTACAACCCCCCAGGGACTGCGGGCTTGGAGTGTGGAGAAAAACTCGCCCGGAAAGCGGGCGGGGATTGTTGCCGGCGATATTCTGGCTTCGATTGACGGCCACTCTGTTAAAACGACGGCCGAAGCAAGCCACGCTATTTTTGGAAGTGGCGTGTGGTCGCGGTTGACTTATGACCTGGTCCGGCAGGGCGAGTCGATCGAGACCAGCGTGGTTCTCGCTCCGGCAAGCAGATTCGGCGGCCTGCGCAGTTTTCTGGAAATAGTGGGGTTTCTCTACCTCATCATTGGGGCGTTCGTTTTTCTGCGGCGGTGGTCGGCGTCCAAATCATTGCACTTTTACCTTTTCTGCCTGGCCTCGTTTGTCCTCTATTGCTTCTCCTATACGGGTAAGCTAAACCTTTTTGATTCCTCGGTTTACTGGCTGAACGTGACGGCGATGCTGCTGCAGCCCGCTCTGTTTCTGCATTTTTGTATCACTTTTCCGGAGAAACCCGGATGGGTAGAACGGCGGCCCTGGTTGACGCCGACCCTCTATGCGCCGGCTGCGGTCCTGCTGGCGCTCCACGCCATGGTGATGACAGGACTCGTCACCTTGCCGTTGCCCGCCCTTTCCCTCCGCTGGCTTCTCGACAGCCTGGAGATGGGCCTCCTGGGGATCTATTCTGTAGCTGGAGTTGCCTTCCTCTTCCGCTCTTACCGCCGGGCGGACACTCCACTGGCCAAACAGCAGTTGAAGTGGGTTACCCGGGGCGCCGCGCTGGCGGTGGTTCCCTTTGCTGCTTTTTACGCCATTCCTTACTTCCTCGGGATGGGATTTATTCCGGGCGAGTGGATGAAGCTCTCCGTCTTTTCTCTGGTGCTGCTGCCCCTGACGTTCGGATATGCCATTGTCCGTTACCGCCTGATGGATGTGGACATGATCTTCCGCCGTGGGATCGCTTATGCGCTGGCGACGGCGGCGATTATCGGATTTTATTTTGGCCTGGTCTTTCTGTTTGCCGATTTCTTCCGCAACAATGAGCTGATTACCACCCAGGGCGAATGGCTTCTGGCCATTGTGGTGACGGCCCTGTTGTTCCAGCCCATGGTCACCCGAATTCAGATGCGGCTCGATCGCTTCTTCAACCGCGAGCGCTACGACTATCGAAGAACGCTGCTTGAATTTGCCCGCGATCTTGGTTCAGAAGTCCATGTGGATTCGCTGTTGGACCAGACAGTCGAGCGGCTGGCAGAGACCCTGGAAGTTGACCGGGTGGCGGTATTCCTGGCTTCTGATGCCGGCGAGTTGTGCCTGGCCAAGTCCCGCGGCCTCACCTTTGCCGGCGACCTCCAGTTGGGCTTCCTCGATTCGCGGCATATGGCGGGAGGGAAGGGCTACCTGTTTTTCGAGAGCGTGAAGCATCCTCCTGCTGATTCGTCCACAGCCCGGTTAACGATTGAAAGGCTGGGCATGCACTACTATCTGCCCTTGAGGGTGAAGGGAAGCACGCTCGGCTATCTGGCGCTGGGCAAGACGCATGACGACGATTTCCTCTCCAGCGAGGACGTTGACCTGCTGCAAACGGTTTCCGGCTACATCGCCATGGCCATCGAGAGCGCGCGGCTTTACGAATCGCTGGAGCGCAAGGCCCTGGAACATCAGGCGCTCAAGGACTTCAGCGAAAATATCATTGAATCCATCGATGTTGGGATCGTGGCGTGGAACCCGGAGCAGTACATCGAGTCGTGGAATTCTTCCATGGAGAAGTTGTACGGGATTCCAAGCGCCGAGGCTGAAGGAAAGCGGCTGGCAGACGTTTTTGCGCCGGAATTGATTTCGGAATTGCCACGCCATTCCGAACCCTACAGGTCGTTGAATCTGTACAAATTCCGACTCAAGAACGCCGTGGGGCGTTCGCTGATTGTGAACCTTTCCACGGTGCCGCTGCTGGGCAAGGATGACCAGGTGATCGGCCGCCTGCTGATTATGAACGACCTCACTGACCGCGTAGAGCTGGAAGACCAGCTGGTCCAGGCGGAAAAGCTTTCCTCCATCGGGGTGCTGGCGGCTGGAGTGGCGCACGAGGTCAATACACCGCTGGCAGTGATCACTTCCCAGTTGCAGATGCTGATGCGGCAATTGCCCTCTGATGATCCTCACTCGCCCGTGCTGGAGAGGGTGGTCAAGCAGGGGTTCCGGGCGTCAGAGATCATCAATAACCTGCTGAAATTCTCGCGGGTCAGCGGAAGCGAACGAGTCGAACTTGAATTGAACAAGGTCGTTCAGGAAACTCTCTCGCTGGTCGCCCCGATGCTGCGGTCTGCCAAGATCAATATGCAGACGGCTCTCGATTCGGACCTTCCCAACATTCATGGAAATACCGGCAAGCTGCAGCAGGTTTTCATGAACCTGATTATGAACGCCCGGGATGCGATGCCTTATGGCGGAGAACTGACCATAACCACCCGGGCTTTTGATTCCACGGTGTGCGTTGAAATTGCCGATAGCGGCGAGGGCATTGCCCCAGAAAATCTCCGCAGGATCTTTGACCCCTTCTTTACGACGAAAGCGACCAACCGCGGTACGGGACTTGGTTTGGCGGTGAGTTACGGCATCATTCGGGAACACTCCGGGAAAATCTATGTCGACAGTTCAGTCGGCCGCGGAGCATCGTTCCGCCTTGAATTCCCCGCCTCCAGGAAACCGGTCCATGTCCTCTAAAACGGCTTCCATCCTCATCATAGATGACGAGGCCGATGTCCTGTCGAGCCTCGATGACCTGATGCGGCTGGAAGGCTACCAGACGGCCACGGCATCCACTGCTGCGGCCGGGCTGGAGAAGCTGGGCAAACAGCCCTTCGACCTCGTTCTGCTTGACATCAGCCTTCCCGATTCCAACGGGATCGACGTTCTGCGGGCCATCAAGCGGGACTCGCCGGAACTTCCGGTGATTATGATCACCGCTTATGACTCGAGCCAGATCGCCTTCCAGGCTTCCCGCGAGGGTGCCGAAACTTACATCACCAAGCCCTGGGATAATGGCAAGCTGCTGCTTGAAATCGGCAACCTGCTGGACCGCTCGCGGCTGCGGGTGGAAAACGTTCTGCTGCGGCGGGCGCTCAAGCGCTTCGGTCTTCCCAACGTCATTGGTAAGAGCGAGCGCATGCAGAAAATCTACGATCTGATCACGCAGGTGGCGGCCAGCCGGGCAACGATACTGATTACCGGCGAAAGCGGCACAGGCAAGGAACTCGTGGCCAAGACGATCCACGCCACAAGCCCTCGCGCCGACAAACCCTTTGTTCCGGTCAACACGGGCTCCATGCCCGTGGACCTGCTCGAGAGCACTTTGTTCGGGCACGTTAAAGGGGCTTTTACTTCGGCGATTGCCACGAAGAGAGGCCTGTTTGAAGTTGCCGACCAGGGCACCATCTTCTTTGACGAAATCGGGACGATCGGCGTAGAAACGCAGGCCAAGCTGCTGCGGGTGATCCAGGAGCGGGAATTCATGCGGCTGGGCGGAACGGAAAACATCAAGGTGGACGTCCGGATCCTGGCGGCCACAAACTCAGACCTCAAGCAGATGGTCCAGGCCAACAAGTTCCGCGAAGACCTCTATTACCGGCTCAATGTGATCACGGTGAACCTGCCGCCGCTGCGCGACCGAAAAGAGGATATCCCGCTGCTGGCGGACCATTTTCTGGCGAAGTACTGCAGTGAGAACGGGCGCGAAGGCCTGAAGTTTTCTCCCGAAGCCATGAAGCTCCTGATGGACCACGACTGGCCCGGGAACGTGCGCGAGCTGGAAAACGCCGTCGAGCGTGCCGTGGTGCTTGCCGCCGGACCCGTCATCGGGCCCGAATCGTTGCCTGAACAGGTGCATGAAAACGGCCTGGAAAAAGTTCCGGCGTTCCCCGTCGCGCAGGTTGACGGACAGTCGCTGGTGGAAGTTGTTGAGGACTTCGAAAGAAGAGTCATTCTCGACATGCTCGCTCGCACCAACTGGAGCCAGACCGAAGCAGCCGACCGCTTCAAGATTCCGCTATCCACTCTGAACCAGAAGATCAAACGCCTCAGGATCGATGTGAAGCAATACCGCAAAGGCTGACGCCGTGCCGGGACTTCCACAGCGCGGGCTGCCGGCAAACTGAATCTTTGCCCAGCGCATCGGCCTTCGTCATTGACAGTTTAACTTTCAACGGAAAATCAGGAGGCCTGCCGGCATTTTATGAAAGTGCTGCGTTTGAAGAAACAGCAATAGCATCAGGGTGCCGTTATAGGCCAGGTGGAGCACAAAACTGGGGGTCACGGAATGCGTCACGCCCCGAACTATCGAAAACGTCAGTCCCACAACCAGAATCATGACTACATTGTTCCAGGCGCCCCAGTATTCGGGAATGTGCAATCCTGCAAACAGAATGGCCGTGGATATAATTGCAAACGTGAGCCCGCCGTGCTTTTCAAAAAAGGCAAACAGCAGTCCCCGAAACAGGAGTTCCTCCATGAAGGGAGCCACCAGAACGGCGAACCCTGCAATGGCATAAGCGGAGGCTGGAGAGTTGAACATCTTTTCGAGCGGAAAGCCCTTTTTCTCCGGCAGCAGCGGAGGAATGATCATCACAACCAGGGAGAGGCCCGCGCCGCACAGCAGGTATCGCACCGTGCTGTGGGCCGACAAGCTCTTCCACTTCAGCGCACCCAGAAAGGAAGCCTTGTAGTAGAGCCTGATGAAAAGGTAGATATAGGCAAACAGAAGCAGGTACCAGATTAACTGGAGCGCCAGCACAAAGGGGACGTTCGTTTGCAGCTTCACCAAGGGAATATCCCAGTGGAACAGCGGCTTCAGGAAGGCGTACCCGACAAACACCAGGATGTTTGCGGCCAGCAGCGAGAAAAATCCATACAAAATGAAAATCAGCAGATCGCGAATGCGCCACTGTTCCGGCAGCGGCTTGACGTTTATTTCCACCGGCGGCTGCTCTGCCAAATTGCTCGTCACGTTGTTGAGTTCCGGGTCGGATTGAGAAGTCATAGGATTTGTTCAGCGCTGGACTGCATCTGCAGCAAAGACACACATCGTCCCTTACATGTAATTGCCTCGCCCGGAACGGTTCTAGATTTCCAGTGCCGGCGCGCCCGAACCGGAAGTGGTTCCCGGTTGCTGATTCAGGACCGCAGCCAAAGCCTGGCCCGTGAAAGAATTTTCAACGCACGCAACCTCTTCCGGCGTTCCCTGGGCGACGATGCGTCCACCTGCCCCACCGCCTTCGGGGCCGAGGTCGATAATCCAGTCAGCCTGTTTGATGACGTCGAGGTGGTGCTCGATGATGATGACGGTGTTGCCCAAATCTGTCAAGCGGTTCAGGACCTCAAGCAACTGCTTGACATCGTCAAAGTGTAAACCTGTTGTGGGCTCGTCCAGAAGATAAAGTGTCCGGCCGGTCTGGCGGCGGCTGAGCTCGCGGGCCAGCTTGATGCGCTGGGCTTCGCCGCCGGAAAGAGTAGTGGCCGCCTGGCCCAGATGAATATAGCCCAGCCCCACATCGGCCAGCGTCTGCAGTTTCTGCCGGATCTGCGGAATGTTTTCGAGAACGGGCAAGGCGTCGCTCACCGTTGTGTCCAGCAGGTCCGCAATCGAGTAGCCCTTGTATTTGACGGCCAGCGTTTCCGCGTTGTACCGGCGCCCATTGCAGACCTCGCACGTCACGTAGACATCGGGAAGGAAGTTCATCACAATGCGCCGCATGCCGTCGCCCTGGCAGGCTTCGCAACGCCCGCCCTTGACGTTGAAGCTGAAACGGCCGGCGCGATATCCGCGCTCGCGCGACTCCGGCAGCATGGCGAAAAGCTCCCGCATGGGAGTGAAAACGCCCGTGTAGTTTGCCGGGTTTGAGCGGGGTGTGCGTCCAATGGGAGACTGGTCAATCACGATAACCTTGTCAATCCGCTCAATGCCCGTCACCTTGTGATGCTGGCCTGGCTCGTCGATGGCCCGGTAAAGCTTTTTGGCCAGCGCCCTGTAAAGAATGTCGTTCACCAGGGTTGACTTGCCGGACCCGGAAACGCCTGTCACCACCACCAGCAGGCCCAGGGGGAACTTGACGTCAATGTTCTTCAGATTGTTTGCGCGGGCCCCCAGCACGGAGAGCGATTTCCCATTCGGCGAGCGCCTTGCTTCCGGGACCGGGATGTGGCGGCGCCCGGAAAGGTACTGGCCGGTGAGAGAACTCTCGCAGGCGGCCACCGCTTCGGGCGGGCCGCTGGCAACCAGAGCGCCGCCATGCTTGCCGGCCCCGGGGCCCAGGTCAATCACGTAATCGGAGCGGCGAATAGTTTCCTCATCGTGCTCAACCACCAGAACCGTGTTGCCCATGTCCCGCAGCCTCTCGATGGTCCCCAGCAGCCGCTGGTTGTCACGGGGATGCAGCCCGATACTCGGCTCGTCCAGCACGTAAAGAACGTCCCGCAGCTTGGACCCGATCTGTGTGGCAAGGCGGACGCGCTGGCTCTCGCCGTTCGAAAGCGTTGCGGCGGACCGGTCCAGGCTCAGGTAACTCAAACCCACTGTGGCCAGAAATTCAAGGCGGGCCGCAATTTCGTTCAGGATGCGCCGCGCCAGCAATTCCTCCCGCCCCGTCAGCTTGATGCGGGCGACGGTTTTTTGAGCTTCGCCGACGGGCAGCGCCGTGAAATCTGCAATCGATAGTCCTGCGATGTGGACAGCCAGGCTTTCCGGCTTCAGCCTCTTGCCATTGCACTGCGGGCAGGGCATGGCGGAAGTGTAGCGGGCGAACCATTCGTGATAACTATCTGAGTCTGTTTCCTTGTACCAGCGTCCAAGCAGCGGAATGATTCCCGCGAATCTCTTGCCGCGCCGTGAGCCGCGCTGGCGCTGGCCATAGAGAATAAGATTCTGAATTTTGGCAGGAAATTTCTCAAAGGGTGTGTGGAGGTCAAAGCCATTCTGTTCGGCCAGGCGGGCCAGGCCCCGCTGAAGAAATCGCGATCCTGATCCCGGGCCCAGCCCGCCGGCAAAAAGCGGCCGGGTCCAATCCACCACAACCTTTGCCGGATCAAAAGTGTACTGGCTGCCCAGCCCGCGGCAGGTCTCGCAGGCTCCATAAGGACTGTTAAAGGAAAAAGAGCGGGGTTCGAGGGCAGGAATGCTGCTGCCGCACTGCACACAGGCCCACTCCTGGGAATAGAGATGCTCCTCGCCGTTTACCACCGCGACCTGCACAATTCCCTTGGCCAGTTTCATGGCCGTTTCGATGGAAGCTGACAGCCGGCTTTCAATTCCGGGTTTGACCAGCAGCCTGTCTACCAGCACTTCAATCGTGTGGTTCTTGCGCCGGTCCAGGCGGATTTCCTCATCAAGCTGGATCAACTGGCCATCCACGCGCACCCGGACGAATCCCTCCCGGCCCAGTTGCTCGAAGAGATTTCGGAATTCGCCTTTCCGTCCGCGCACGACCGGGGCAAGGATCATGATGCGCGGATTCCCGTCCTCTCCCTTTTCTTCATGCTGGAGCAACATGATCGACGCCACGATCTGTTCGGTGGTTTGCCGGGAAATGCCCCGGCCGCACTGATGGCAATGCGGTGTGCCGATCGTGGCATAAAGCAGCCGGAGATAATCGTAAATTTCAGTGATGGTCCCAACCGTCGACCGGGGGCTGCGGCTTGTAGTTTTCTGCTCAATGGAGATGGCAGGGCTCAACCCTTCGACAGCATCAACGTCCGGGCGCTGCAACTGGTCCAGGAACTGGCGGGCATAGGCGGAAAGCGTCTGCGCATAACGGCGCTGGCCCTCGGCATAAATGATGTCGAACGCCAGACTCGATTTTCCTGAGCCGCTCAGGCCTGTCACTACGGTGAACCGGTTGCGGGGGATGGAAACATCGATGTTCCGAAGGTTGTGCTGGCGCGCTCCCCGGACTTTGATTTGCTTCAACATGGTGACACTGCCCCTCGGATGGGTTACGCGAGTTAAGGCCAATCTACCATCTTAAATGGCAGTTCATTATGCCGTCAAGACAGCCAGGGCAAGCGTTTAGCCCAAAAAGAACGGGATGCGATAAGTGCCGTGATAGCGAGGGGTTAGCGGCGGTCTCCTCATGTCCGCAGGCCCAACCCGCCGGCACGCGGCGTGGGCCGGGTTCCGTTCTGCAAAACACAAATCCGTATATTCAGAATGGGCATGCAACTGTGGCTGCATGTTGACGAGGGAACAGGGCCTTACTTGATCTTCGCCAGCCTCTTTTCCAGTTGGAAGGCTTTTGCGTTGAGTTCACTCAGGTGCTGGAGATCATTATCAGTGAGCGAGATGACGTTCTGGATCTGGTCCAGCGCCTGGCCGTTGAGCGAGCCGGAATCGCGCCCCCGGCTCGAATCCATCATTCCGCTCATGGTACGGAATTGGCTGGTGAGATTGCGGTACCGGTTGGCAATGGTGGTGAGATAAGACTCCCGGCGGCGGTCCAGGTCCTGAAGGCTGTTCAGGAGGTGCTCTTGTTCCGCGGCGCGCCGGGACCCTTCGCTGCTTTGAGACTGCAACCGGTCATTGATCTTTTGCAGGGAGGCGATGCGCTGGCTGGAACTCTGCAGGTCAGCCTGCGAGGAATTGAGTTCCTTTTGTACCTCGTCGAGACGGTTCTGGAGGCCGGCCTGCATCTCCTGGAAGCGCTGGTTGGAATTTTCGGCCGCTTTCTGGTTTTCTTCCCTGGAATCGGAAAGTTCCTGCTGGAGTTGAGCAATGCTGCCCTGCGCCGCCTTCAAATTCTGCGTAAGTTGCTGGATGGTCGCGTTGCGCTTTTGTAATTCGGCTTTAAAGTCGGTTGTGGGCCTGGGAGGCTGATGAAGCGCTGCGGCAAGCCGAAGCTGGCTTTGCTGAAGGGCCTCCCGGCTTTCCTGTAACGACTGCACGGTTGTGTCCTGCTGCTTGCGCACTTCTGCAAGCTTTTGGGACTGATGGAGAATGACGACGATCGCAGCCACCAGAGCGACCCCAAGGCCCGAAACCACTGCTATGTTCAAGCGCCGCATGGGCAATATCTTACTCCACTTTAGGACGGAAATGGGGGCGCCAGGATAGTTGCAGCGCTCCGTTTCCGCAGGATGCTTTCAGGCCGACTTGCAGGTCGCGGTGGTCTTTGGACGGAACAGACAGAATGAGGTTCCACCCGCTGGTGATCCTGGCGAAGGCTGCGGAGATGGCCTGCGGGATCTCGGGGATGGAGCGGCAAACCACCGTCATGCCGCCCATATTTCGTGAGAGGGTATCCAGCCCATTTTGGTAGGCTACATCAAGGTCGTCGCCGTGGTAATGGAGGTGGACCACGAACAACGGCGCTTCCAAAGACCTGAAATGCCGCTCCAGTTTTGAGATCTTCTCATTAATCAGCACATCCCGGAAACGCCGGCTGAGGTCGTGCGTATCGCTGGGGTTAATGACCGGGTCGGTGTAGTCCTCCCGGTAGCTGTAGATGCTTCCGTCGGTGATATAAAGCACCGAAACGCGCACCGGCGACTTGCGAATCATGGCGTCAGCCAATTCGAGCGATGGGCGGACCGTCTCGAGCAGGCCTGGAGTACCGCTGCTCGAAAGGGAAGTGATGACGGCATCCACCTTCTGCCGGTCCGGGGTGGGGTCAACCAGAACGTGCAACCCGTCCTGGGCCCTCAATACGCCAATCCATACATTGCCGGGGAGCCTGGAAATGGTGCTGATCACGGCCTGCTCGGCGTCATCAATCCGTGAAATATCGCCGGTAAGATCAAAAACGACCAGGATGATCTGGTCACTGTCTGGCGCCAGCTTTTCAGTAACTTTCGTCGGCCTGCCATTGAGCGTCGGATCGAACGCAGGATTCTTTGCGCACTCGCCGTGATCAATCCACGCGGGAATGGAGAATGTGCCGGGCTTCTGCGCCTGCGCGTGCGCGGACGCAAAGGCGCTGAAGAGAAGGAAGAAGAGCGTGCTGACGGTGATTCGCATCAAAAACTTACTATCAAACCAAGCTGGATTACGCGCCCGCCTTCGGAGCCAATAATTCTTCCGGCATCAATGTTGGGCGCGCTCGCCGGACCGATGACCGTGTCGGGATAGTTCCAGTTTGCATGGTTGATGAAGTTGAAGGCTGTAACGTTGAAGTCCAGTGAAGTGCCGCCCACCGGCATGCGCTTGTCCAGGCTGACGTCCATACTGTTCCGGCCGGGTCCCAAAAGACCTGCCATCGTCCTGGGGCCGCTTCCCAGCGTGAAATCCGGCGGCTGTGCGAAAGCAGCAGGATTGAACCACTGCGCGGGGCCGGGATTCTGAACACGCGGGTCGACGCCGGGCACGACGTCGACGTAGAGGCTGGAAATCACGCTGCCGGTGTTGTTGAACTCGGGCTGCATCGCCAATGGCCTGCCATCGTTCCAATACGCCATGCCGCTGATGGACCATCCGCTCACGATGGGACGCCCCCAGCCGGCGAAATCGAGCAGGGGTTTTCCAGTGCCGAAGGGCAGGTCATAGATATAGCTGAGCTGAAGGTATTGCGGCGTGTTATAGGACGTTGCCGACCAGTCATTGCCGAGGTTAATCAGGTCCTGATTGCCGTAGGGCCCGGAATAATTGTCGTACTGGCTCGAGTATTCGTATGTGGCGGAGAGTGAAAGTCCGTAGGACTCGCGCTTCTGGACCTGGATGTACCCGGCCTTGCGCTGGTAGCGGCCGGCAGGATAAAGGCCGTAAAGTTCGAAGCCTTTGAATTGCGGATAGGGTTGCAACGAGAGACGAAATGCTTCGTCATTCAACCTGTCGCGGTAACTCAGATAGCGCGGGTTGATGGCGATGGGGGTGGTGGTGTCGCTGCCAACCAGAATATCTCTGCCCGCGCTATAGTCTGTTCCCACTGTGATGACCATTGAAAAGGGTATTTGGCGCTCAACCGAAAGTGATGCAGACCGGTAAACGGGGACCCGCCCGGTCATATCCACATAATCAGCGACGGTGTTATCGGCGGCTGAGGGGCTGAGATCCGGCAGAGGGGTGGCCAGAGGGGGAATACCGCCCGTCAGATCGATTGCCGGAGAGAGTTGGTTGTTGGTGGATGTGAAGGTTTGCCGGGCATTAAATCCTTGGGTGCCCCACTGACCGTTATAGACCGGCATGTGCCCGTGCCAGTGCCGGTAGGACGCATGAACGCCCGTTTTGGAATCACCACCCGGGTTCCATGCCAGGCCCACCGTATAGTCGAGCTTGTCGCTGGCAGGCCGCAGTCCTCGCGGGATGGGGCCGCGACCCGCGAAGACAAGCGCGCCGTACCGAAGGGTTGCGGGATCAAGCGCCCAGGGATCGATGGTGCTTTGCCGGTCGTATTTTTCCACCCGCGGCGTGTGCCGCTGGAAGTCAAAGTCGAGGCTAACCGTAAGAGTTTTTGAGAACTGATACCTGTCGCCACCGGAAATAGATTGGGAGGAATTGCGAAAATATGATGGGGACGTGATGACCGTTCGCTCCGCGTACTGCGGAAGACCGAGGATAAAGCTGGCAAAAGAATCGCCCGTGTTGATGATGCCGGGCAGACTCGTCAATCCCGTGGAGAACTGGAAGTACCCGGAAGGGTATTGCGGCGTGTAGGAGTTCACCTGATAGCGGTCGGCCGTGAAGGCCAACTGGAGTGAATGCTTCCCCTGCTGTGTGGAGATCGAATCCCGCGCCTCCACCAGATTATGGGCATTGTGTGAATTGGGAAAGGCTGTGCCCATTGAAAGATATGTATCCGCCAATTGATAGACGGGGAAGGGGCTCTCTTCGCTGCTTCCCGCCTGGGTGGCATTTGATTCGGCGGTTAAATTGACCGCGTTGACGGTCCGTGAAGTAGCCGTAAAGACATAACCGATTTCGGCCCGCCAGCGCAAATAATGTTGGTCAGGAGCGGTGGGACTCGCATCATTGGGAAAGTATTTTGGGGCGGTGACGAATCCGTTGGAAACGGCTGTTTGAAAACTCAGCCGGTGCCGTGTGCCGATGGATTGATCGACCCGCGCGATAATACCATCGGCGGTGTCATACTGGGGAGCGTTGACAAAGTAATTGTTTTGAAAAAAAGGCCCGACATGCGCGTTGGGCAAGGGATAGAAAGACAGCGCATCCTGGACTTTCGGCGTCAGCCGGGCGACCGGGATGATGTTGCCCGGGAACGGCGAGCGAAGGTATTGAAGGTTGTCGGTGGTGACTGGAAGAGAAGGGTCATACGCCGGATTCGGGGTTGTCGTCGCCAGGTCATAAATAATAAGTGGGTCGCCGGCCTGGTCCACGGTTTTTGAAAAATCCCCGTTGCGCTGGGCTGCTGTTGGGATCGTGTGCAGCGACGCGCGCGAAATGGTTTCGCGCACTCCTTCATAGGAGAGCGTAAAAAAGGTGTTTTGCCCGTTGTTGACCAGGCGCGGAACGACGAAGGGCCCGGAAATATTGAATCCGAATTGATTGCGGTGAAGCGGCGACTTTGTTCCGCCATTCTGATTCACTTCGTGAGGGATGGCATCAAGCGAGTCATTCCGAAAATATTCATAAAGACGCCCGTGCCATTGCATCCTGGGGCCAAATTGCTTCTGCGCCGACGGCGGACTGTCGGGCCGTATGCCCCATTTGCCCGTCAGAACCTTGAACTCTTGCGTGGCGCGAGTGAGCGGCGAGGTTTGCTCAAGGGGCTGTTCAGGATTCTTTTGGGTGCCGGATGAGGAATACGCTGCTGGAACGCCTATGATGAGCCCTAGAAGGGCGTAGACAAGAATCTTCATTTCGGGCTCTCACAAACCGGGAATTATATACCTCGGCGTGGTGTTGTGACAACCCTCCGGATGGATTTGCAGTTGGGAGCTTGTTGCAGGATGACGTTGCGGCGCCGTCAAATTTGATGATGATCGAGTGCGCGGAAAACGATGACGAATTGTGTGCAGCGCCCGCTCTGAACCGGGCCTGGCCGGAAGCGGGGATTGGTTCCTCAGCCTCCGGCCGGCAACTCGAGAGTGTTGCGGGAAGCACGGAAATCCTGCCCGTGTTTCCCACCGATCCTAAAAGTTGAACCGAAGGAACAGATTGACCATTCTGTTTGCGGACTGATTGTTAAAGAACCCACCCGCGAGTGAAAGAGACTGGCCGAAAGCGAAGGAGTTGATGTTCCCAACCGGCGTTCCATAGTTGACCTTGTTGAAAACATTGTGGGCCATGACGCCAAGCTCGAGGGTGTAACGGCGGCCGCTGGGGGCTCCAAAGCGGGGACCGCCTCCGCCGCTGCTGAGACCCCGGCCGCCAAGACCTCCGTGGCCATGGCCATGGAATCCGCCACCACCGCCGCCGCCTTCAACCTCTTTGCCGAAGCCGAATGTCTTGGAGACGCGGGCATTCATTGAAAATTGTGAAGGGCCCGTGAGAGAGTCGGGCGGCACAAGCAGAGGATCGCCGGGAGTCGGGGTTGCATTGAAGGTCCCCAACACCGTCTGGACAGGGCTGGCGCAGCTTGCCGGGCAGAAGGCTGGCCGATCGTTAAAGATGGAGTCGCCGTTGAGGTCTTGCCCGATGGTGATGTTATAAGGCCGGCCGGAGCTGACTACCACGAAAGGACTGAAGCTGAAGCCCATCGGCAGCCCAAACGAACCGCCCACAAAGAACCGGTTTCGTGTGACCCATGGAGCCGGTCCGTAGCTCTGGGCGAGATCATACTGGTTCATGGGGAAGTAGCTGGTTCCTTCCTCGCCTTGAACCGCGTTGGCATTGGCATAGCTCAGCGTGTAATAGCCAAAAAGCGAGACCGCGGCGCCCATGCGGATGTTGAAATTGGCGATCAACTGGTTCTCATTGAAGAGGCCGCCCGACTCATACTGGTAGATGTTTCCAATGTCACCATAAGGGCGAAGGCCGCTGGACGGATCCGCGGTGTCAAACGTTCCTGGCAAAGGCGCGTTGATATTACGGGTGAGAAGCTGGTGGATCCCATGTGAGGTGATATAAGTGACGGAAGTCTTGATGTTCCGGTTGATCTGCCTTTCCAGCCCGACAGCCCCTTGAATGACGTAGGGCGACTGGAAGTTCGGAGCAATCCGGTAAATGGTGGGGAAGGTTGCGGCCCCCGCCAGGGTGCTGACCGGTGGGATCGACCCGGGGAAGAAACCGGGCGAGTTCACCACATATTGCTGTTCCGTAATGCCGTTCAGCCGAAACGCTTGCAGAATGTTGTCATCGTCAAAGCGGTCATAAAAGATGCCTGCTCCGGCGCGAAGGACGGTCTTGGGCGCCTTTCCTCCACCACCGATTCCCCATGCAAGCCCCATGCGGGGCGCAACGTCAAAGTGGTCGCTGATATGGTTCTGGCCCTCGAGGCGCAGGCCCATCGTCAGCGAGACGTTGGGGCGCATTCGCCACGTATCTTCCGAGTAGAGGGCATAGTCAAACCTTCCCGCTTTCGCGGCAGGGCTGCCTGCCGTAATGGCGAACTGGCTGGCGCCGCCTCCCGCAGCAAGAATTTGAGCAGGCGTCAGGCCCTGAGCGAGGCCTGCTTCGGTAATGGCGTAAGCATTGATATCGGAGAACGTAAATGTCCCGTTGTAGTTGCTGAGGGTATTCACGGTCTGCTTGGTGTCCCGGACGCGCCCGCCAAAACTCAGGGCGTGGTTGCCCAGGTTCATGGACGTTAAGCTATGCAGCTCGGCCCGGTCCTGGGTGTCCAGCGACGGTCCTCCGCTGCTGCCGCCGCCGGTAAAGCTGTCGAGCACACGAACGGACGGGTTGATGCTGAAGGGGGTTTCATCCATGTTGCTGTGCCGGTACTGGAAGCGCAATTGCGTAACCGTCCGCGCGCTGAGCACCTGAGTGTCGCTCACCTGAACCATGTGCGAGACCCGGCTGGAATCATAAGCCTGGGTGGAGAGCGAAAACTGCCCGACGCCGTCATTGGTGTTGCCGGCAGACCACCGCTGATAGCGAACAGACATCACATTATTGTTGGACAGCTGGAAGTCGACGCGCGGGCTGATGTTCATCCGGGATGAAGGGCTGGAAAGGGCCTGGCTGAAGCGGACACCAGGAGACGCTGTGCCCCCGATGGTGTAAGCGGGGTTCAGCACAATGGCGTTGATGATTGAGGTGCTGTCGGTGCTCCGGCGGAAGATATGGAAAAAGAACGAGGCTTTCTTGCTGATCGGGCCGCCGAAACTTCCCGCAAGCATCTGCGAATGGTAACCCGGAGTGCTCGCCACGAAGGGGTTTCGCGAGTTGAAAGCCGAATCGTTGCCGAAGGTAAAGAAATCGCCGTGATATTTCTGGTAGCCCGGCTTTGTCGTGATGTCGATGCGGCCGTAACCCAGCCGTTCATACTGGGCTGAGAACGGATTCTGGTTGACCCGAACTTCCAGAATGGCTTCCTTGGGCGGAAGGTCGCCACCCGAAAAGCCGTCAATGTAGATCTCGCCGCCATTGGGCCCGGCTGCCGGACCCGCCAGTTGCTCGAGTTCAGACTGCAATTCATCGGGGTCGTCTGAAAGGGATTTCAGCGCCTCGCCTTTCAAAACAATAGAGCCAACATTGTTTTCGGGGCTGACGCTGAGGTGTTCGCCCTCACTCTCCACGGTAACCTGCTGCTTTTCCATAGTCACCGAGAGTTGCGCGTTCACAACCTGTGGATGGTTGGGGGCAACCTCGAGCGCGGGCTTTGTGAAAGGAGTAAAACCCTGGGTGCTGATTTCCACGCTGTAAGTGCCGGGCGCAAGATTGTGGAAGGCGTAGCGCCCCTGTTCATCGGTTTGCGCTACCTGTGTCGAATGGTCCGGCCCGGTCAGGGTGACAGTCGCCGCAGGAATCACGGCCCCGGAGGGGTCTGTAACCTGGCCGCTCACTGTGCCGCCATTCCCAGCTTGCGCGAAAACCGCAGCGGAAAAGCAGATTGAAATCAGCAACGCCCACAATGGCCCTTTGAATTTCTGAATCAAGTCGATCATCTTAACATCCTCCGCAACTCTTCTTCCTGAGGGAACTGTTCTGTAAACCTGCCAAGGGCTGGATAGCCAATCTGGATCAGGGGCCGCCTTCGCCACCGCCGGCTTCGCCGCCTCCGCCGCCGCCACCCACGCTCATGTTCCAGGGGCCGAGTCCAACTTCTTTGCTGCCCTTTGGCTGTGCCCTGAGAATGGGTTCCACGCCGCTCAGGATGGCGATGGCGGTAACCTGACCTGGTTTAACTCCCTCGGTGCTCACAATGATGAGCGGTTCGCCGGCTTTCAGCTCACTGAGTGAAAGCGCCGGCATCTTCTGCAACATTTGTTGGAGATTCCCCGCAACTTCCTGCGGCGGGCCGCCATTTTCTCCGGGGCCTCTCTGGCTTCCGGAACTTCGGTAGGCAGCCTCTTTGCGTGGCCCTTCGCCGGTCTTGCCTGCATTCTCGCCGCCTGCCCCTTCCTTTCCGGCAGAGGAGGCATTGAATCTGGCAATCGTGTTCGCAACCGCCGGCGTAAGCTGATGCAATCTGGAATCGGCGTTAGTCTCGACCAGAACGGGTTTCCCTGTGGAGAGGTCCTTGACGGTGAGGATGTGTTCTGATGCGTCAACGGAAATCACCGTCGCACCGATATTCTGGAAGGTCCCGAAAACCAACTTTTCGGCAGCGTAGTGAGTGCCATCGGCGCTCTTCGTTCCGAGAGCGCGCATCTGGTCGCCGATATGGATGTCTGCAAAGGGGGCAGGCCTGGCGTCACTGAATTTGACCGAGTTGGGCGCGTAGCGCAGCAACGTTGCGCCAGGCGCCAGCGTGACGGCCATGGAATGCGTCAGATCGCCCGGCTTGGGGGTCGTGTTAGGCACCGCCAGGATAATTCCCTTTGTGGCCGGGTCAACGGCCTTGACGATTCCGGCAATGCCTTGTTTTTCCCATTCGACGCGCTCGGCCTCGCGGGCTGTCTCCAGGGCTGACTTGCTCATGACGATAACGGATTTGGCCGTGACGGATTTCTGATCCTCAGACACCGGCCCGACGATGAGGACACGGTCGCCGACGTGGATATCGCTGGCAGCAATTTTCGCGGCCTGCTTCAGGCTCTTCGCGCCCGGCGGGACTTGCAGAACTGAAATTCCCTCCGGCAGGCTGACGGTGAGGCTGGGGCCTGCATCAGTGTGGAGAGTCAGTTGCCCGGCCTGAACTTCTGTTATAACCCCGATCGGCCGGACCTTCCGGGCGCCCGGGGCGCTTTGCTGCGATGGGTGGGCAATGACCAGCGTCTGGGCCAGGAATAAACAGGGAACTACCCATTTTACGGCAAACTTCCAGCTATTCATTTTTTAGGACTCCGGATATTCCTTAAGTCTAGACGATTGTGCCTGCGTTCTGGTTTCGGTTTATTCCCCTGTTTTGCGATTTTTTCTGCCTTATACAGAAAAACACGCTTTTAGCGGCACGACCCCGGAAAAGGATAGAGAAAATCGACTCTCTGCTTTCGTTCTGGGATTGATGGGTTCAAAATAGACATTGTCGGCAGCCCGAATGGCCAGGGGATGACTGGTTGGCAGGGCCATCGCCGCTTCGGAGGGCCCCTATGACACACGTGGGCGAACCCAGGAGAACAATAATCGTAGAACCCTTGAAAGACCCTGTCCCAAGGGAGGTGCCGCATGAGCCTGAAAGACCTTCTCAGCCGGTTCAGGAACCGGAAGAACGGCCCGTTGATATGCCGCCCGGAAAGTCATCCTGAAACAGGGGTTGAGGGAGTTCCGGACTTTGTTGAGCCGCTGCTGGGATGGCGCACGTGGAAGATCCGGACCCCCTTTCCTGGACCGGATGCCTGCCCGGGCCTCAGCAGCATCATTTTGGATAAGATGTGGGCTCCCCGAAGAAAATTTTCAGCCGAACACAGCTTTGATCTGGGGGCCAGGTGCCGGGGTCTCCTGGACCTGGCCTGCTCATGCGGTATCTATGCCTTCAACGACCCGCTTGAGGCGTTTGTTTACCTGATGAGGATACGTGACCGCTTGCTCGGAATGTCAGTCGAGATCGCAATGGGGACCGTGAGCCTTTGGGGAAAGGTCGTCGAGTGCAGGTTAGGCTACAAGGCCGAGTATGCCTATCCACACCACATCTATCTTCCAGCCTCCTTTGCGCGGTTCCTGCCCGCCGTGAGCTCGAGGTTTGGGGTTGGTACCGGCATTTATGCATTTACCACTGACGACGAACTCAGCCTGGCCGTTGCGCCGGCTTCCGGCTACCCGGAAACGGTGACGCTGCATCTGAAGAATTCGGGGTCGCTGAAGCCCCGGGGCTTTCCGTATGAGGCTGGATTATATGATCCCGGGGGCTTCCAAGGGCAGAAAGAGCAGCTTCCTGAAGCCTGGCCGGACTTCATGTTTCCCGCCTCAGACGCTCCCGAGGAACCCGGGGACGTCTGTTGGCCTTCAGGTTAAGCTGCCGAGTTCTATGCCGGCAGGGAAACGACTGTGCTATGATCTTGGATGCTTCCGGCCCACCGGTGTTGGGCTGGTCAGCGTAGGAGCGGGTTGCTGCAGGGGTCAGTGCTTCCAGGGGCGCTACCGTATTTGGTAGCGTGAATGAGTGCCTGTTGGCAGGTTCGCCTTCGAAAACATCGCAAGGGTCCTAATCCCCAAGCCGGGTTCATTCAAGGCGCATGATAGTGTTCCCGCCTGAAGAGCGGGTGCCGGTCCAGGCAGAGCGAGACGGCGTTGGCACATGAATTCTGGCCTGATAGCGGCCGGGCGTGACAAGAGGATGCCTGTCTCCCATTCCCTCATTATGATTTGCATACAGGGACATTGAAATTGCAGGATATTGGGGATGTCCGGCAATCCAGTTTACGGACTTGCGACGGATAACCCGGAGGGTGGTTTTTGTCATCTGAACATTCGATTGTAAAGTCAATAGGATATGGATTGATGCCTTTGAAATTCAGGTTCACCGGAAAAGGGGATTCCTGTGGGAAGACCGGTACCGCAAGGCGCAACGCGAAGGTTCGACGCGAACGGGCCGCTGCCGGCTTGCTGCTGGCAGCCGTAACGGCTTTGATGACGCTTGCCTGCGGCGGCTCCTCAAGCAGCAATCTGCAACAGAAGCCGAATACGAACGGGGCGCTGTTCTCATTTGTTGGCGACTCGCCATCTTGCGACGTCCTCTCTTTTGCTGCTTTCTTGACGGAGCTGAACCTGCATAAAGCTGGCAAACCCTCCACATCTCTGGTGGCCGTCTGGCCGACAAATCTTGCAAGCTCGGCAATCTCCCCGGTGATTGAAATGAGCTCCCTGCGGGACATCGTGACCGTTGCCAACCTGACATCCATTCCGCCGGGGACCTACGACCAGGCGATTATGAAGGTGGTTGTGAACTCAGCCGCCACCTATGATCCGACGCAGAGCCCTCCTGTAAAGAGATTTTCTCCCACCATTACCACCGATTCCGTCATTATCAATTTGCATCCTGCCCTCACCATTACATCGGGCAAGGTCAGCGCAATCAAGATTGATCTCAATCTTCAGCAATCGCTGAACGTGGATTCACAGGGGCAGTTGACGGGGACTGTCAATTGGGTCTTTTCCGGTTTTCCGATCGAGGCGTCGGGCACGACCGGTTTTGGCGAAATGGACAGCGAGTTCGGGTTTGTGCGGTCTGTAAACAGTTCAAGCCCGGGCCCGGGTTTTGTCAGCAGCCTGGTCGTGCAGACCCATACCGCCTCTGCTTCAGGAGCCGGGCCGGCGCTCTCCATCGATCTGGATGACAACACCGACCTGTGCATGAACGGCGCTTGCGGTGTTCCATTGACAGATATCGACCAGGTGACGACCGGCAGCTATGTGGAAGCTGACGTCTATGTGGACCCGAAGGGCAACGTTGTGGCCAAGCGACTCCAGGTGGAGGACCGGGAGTACCTGAGCCAGAAACTCCTGGCCTACGTGGGTCCTGTTCTGGATGTGACCAGAGATCCCAATGGAAACGTCACGCAATTTGACATGCTGGTGCGCGAGACGGAGCCTCCGGACCCCTCGAACATTCCCAACAGCACGGCTGTTACCGTTTACGTTTCTCAGCCCACCACGTTTAATCCGCTCCTGATTTCGACCGACCTGAACGGCCTGGCCTCCACCGGAAATCTCACCTTTGCGGCCAACACGCTTGCGCCCGGGCAGGAAGTGGTGGTGCACGGGGTCTTTTCCAAGGCCTCCGGCGGGACAACCACAGTGCAGGCAGACTCGGTCTATCCGCGCTTTCAGGCCGTCCAGGGAGTATTTTCTTCGCTGGCAGGCTCACCCGGGTCTGACAACAAGACCGGCGCGTTCCAGATGGCTCCCTGCGGAAGCCTTCTCAGCAATAGTCCCTTTATGGTTGTAACGGATGCTCAGACGGTTTTTGAAAATACCAGCGGTTTAAGCACCCTTTCACCCACCACACCGATGCTCGCCCGCGGGCAGATGTATTTTGACGCAAGCGGGAGCACCCTCAATGGAGTTCAGATCCCTGCGGGGACACTGGTGCTTCTTGCCAATAAGGTCCGCCAATTCTAGCCTGGGTCGCAGCGGGGCCTGGTTTCATCTTCCGGTTTTTTGCCTTGCCGGGAGCCGCGTGAACTTTAAATCCTTCCCGCGCTTGAGTTTCGTGACAAAGATAATCTGCCCGGCATGAAAGGCGAAATGCTCAGCAACATGGCAGGCGGCCTGGAGCCCGGTAACGCTGAAGCCCTGGATGGAATACTTACGCAACAGGTCGGCGCGGCGGAGGTTTGCCAGCACCTCGTCCGCTTCCCTGACGGTCTTGCGCAATTCGCCCAGAAGGGCGCGCCGTGCAATCGGCCCGGTTGCCGCAAATTCGCGGTCACGGTCGCGCCGGTCTGCTTGCCCGCCCAGGCCGCTGTTGATCCACTGCCGCACATTTCCTTGCAGGTGTAAAACCAGGTTCCCCACGCTGTTGGAGGCGCGGTTGGGCCGCCACCAGATTTCTTCCTCCGCAAGCAGCTTCAGGCAGCGGGCGATGCGGGGGGTATAGGTTTGCGCCATGAGGCGGCGCACTTCCTCCAGGACAGAGAGTGCGAGGGACTCAGGCTGGCCCTTCATTGCATTCGGGTCCTGTTTCCGGAATAGATTTCCGCCATCAGCCGCTGTTTCCATTCGGATTTTTCCCAGTAGGTCAGCCAGAGATAAAACGTGGCATAGCTTCGCCACCCCGCCCATTTCTTCCCCAACTGCTCGACGCGGGCAGGCGTGGGAGCTTTGCGCAGGCGGTAGAAAAGCTGGATGGAATTTTGCAGTCCGACATCGGCCGAGGGCAGGTGATCCAGCTTTCCAAGCGCCCGCAGGCAGACGTACTCCGCCGTCCACGGGCCGATTCCCTTGTGTGCCACCAGCAGCGCGCGGGCCTCATCAGAAGCCACAAACCGGAACCCTTCCAGGTTGACTCCGCTTTCCGCCACGGCGCGTGAAATGCCGATAATGTACCTGGCCTTGGGTCCCGAAATCTGGAGTTTTCGAAGCTCGGCAGGTGTTGACGAGGCCAGGGTCTGCGGTTCCGGAAAGGCGTAATAGTTCCGGCCCTCAAACTGAATGCTGTCACCGTAAGTTTCAACCAGGGCTTTCTTCACCTGATGGGCAAACGTCAGGTTCACCTGTTGTTCCAGGATGGCGCACACCACGCATTCATATACCGACGGGGATTGCGGAATGCGCATGCCGCGAAAGTGCCTCACCAGTCTGCTGAGGACCTTGTCGTTTCTGGCCATCCGGTGAAAGGGGGCCAGGTCAAGGTCTGTGGCAAACTGCGCCGCTACCACCCTGCGAACGCGGTGGCGCACGCTCCCGCCATCCGGCCCGCTCAGCACCCTGACGTTCAGTGCAGGAGTGTTTGAATTCCCTCCCTCTGAAACGGCGTACAGCACGGGCCGCCCGTCAATTCTGACCGCGCGCCGGTACTCACCTTCCTCGAAGTGGTCCATGAGCGGCTCAATGACCCGGCCGTTCAAGCCTGCCGGGGGGCCGAGGATAAACCTCAGGGTGCGGTGAAAATCGAAAGGTTGAAGCGGCCGTATCAACGCGGACGATAAATGTTGCTCTTGCTGCATTCCTGATTCTCCGCAGCGCCGGGCGCAAATCCCCTTCAGGATAGGCCGCCGGCGGTGCTCTGCTATTCTGGCCGAGGCTTGCGGATTCTGCAACTGCGGGACGGAATGGGCGCGCCATCGCCGCGCGCCGGCGCCGCAGAAATCAGGGCGGAAATTTGCCATTCCGCGATGCACTTGGTATCCTTTCTCTTTCCACTGCATCTCATTGGACGATGAGCCATGGTAGTCAATCTTTAGGGAACACCTCCGAAAGGAATCCTGCATTTATAATGGCGAACTCTCCCGAAACTGGCCTTGTCAAGGATGAATCTGTCCTCGTGACGGAGGCAAAGGCCGGCAGTTATGAGGCCTTTGAAGAACTCGTCAACCGGTATGAAAAGAAGATCTATCGCCTGGGCCTCAACCTGACGGGCAACGCCGAGGACGCTGAGGACATGCTTCAGGAGACCTTCCTGAAGGCCTATGAGCACCTGCCGAATTTCCGTGAAGATTCCCGCTTTTATACCTGGATTGTCCGGATTGCCATCAATCAGGGATTGATGAAGCTCCGAAAGCGCCGAAGCAGCAAAGAAGTGCAGATTGAGGATGCCTCGAATGATGACGGCGAGGTGATCCCGAGAGACTTTGCGGATTGGCGGCCCAATCCGGAGCAGGAAATGGAGCGGACGGAGCTCGAAAACATCCTGCAAACTGCCGCCCGTTCTCTCCCCATGATATTTAGAACAGTCTTTTTCCTCCGGGATGTGGAAGGTCTTTCCACCGAGGAGACAGCGGAAATGCTTAACTTGTCTGAAGGTGCGGTTAAGGCACGCCTTTTTCGGGCCCGCCTGCGCCTTCGCGAGGAGTTAAGCAAGATTCTTAAACGAGGTTAAGCATTCGTGAATTGCAAAGATGCAGTCCAACAGATTACAGGGTATCTGGACGGCAACATGGACGATGAACTGAAGCACATATTGGAAGTTCATCTCAAATGCTGCCACCACTGCCAGGTTGTCTTTGACACGACGAAAAAGACAGTCGAGCTTTATTGCGACGGCAAACTCTTCCCGCTTCCGAACGCCGTTCGTTCGCGGTTGCATGATGCGCTGCGGGCGAAGTGGGAAGCCAGTTCCAG
>DASSJE010000371.1:0-4757 GCA_035691365.1 Terriglobia bacterium | reverse complement strand
CATGCACCATCCCTCGGGAACTCTCGGAATGACCCAAGGATATATCCGAATTCAAATCGATTTTGCTCACTTTCGCACCCAACTCGAATTGTTACATGTACTTGCAGGAACTTTTGAAATCAACATTGGGACAGCACTGATTATGAATGACGAATGACAAGCGTGAAAAGGCAGCAGGTAGCACGTGGCATGTGGCGGGCAAAGGATTGTGATTTGCGATTTGCGATTGGGTTTCCAGTTCTGAGTTTTGGGTCATGAGTGGGAAGAGCGATTACGAATAACCTGCACAGAAGCTCCGCGAACATTCGTGTGGAGCGCCACTGTGCGGCCTAAGCCATCTTCAAGACTGCTTTAATGACCTTGCCGGTATGTGAATCTTCAAACGCCTGATTGATATCTTCGAAATCATAGAACCTGATAAGCCTATCGAAAGGGAACCGGCCTGCTTTGTAGTATCGAATGAGCTGGGGAATGAACAGTTTTGAAACTGCATCTCCTTCCACGATCCCGATTAATGACTTCGCTTCTCCCATCAGTTCCTGTTGGACATTGATGGTCAGATCACCTGTTACCCCCAGCACGACGGCTGTCCCCATGACGCGAACACACGCCAGCGCTTTTCTTACCAGGTCCGAAACACCGCTGGCGTCGATGGCATAATGGGCGCCGCGCCCGGTTATTTCTTTTATGCGGCCAACGATGTCATCGGTTTCTTTACGGTTAATCGCATGAGTCGCCCCCAATTCCCGGGCCAGTCTTAAACTTGAAGGATTTCCGCTGACAGCGATAATCTGTGCGCAGCCGGCGATTTTTGCCGCCATAATGGCGCTCATTCCCACAGTTCCGCATCCAAAAATAGCGATGGAAGAACCGAAGGCAGGCCTGATTCTATTGAGGACCGCTCCTGCTCCAGTCTGGATGCCGCAACCCATTGGAGCCGCCAGGGCAAGATCGATATCATCATCCACTTTAACCGTACTGTTCTGGTTGACGACTGCATGAGTGGCGAATGAAGACTGCCCAAAAAAGGACGAGATTTTGACCCCGTTGCGGGATAAACGGGCCGTCCCGTCGCTCATGACGCCGGCAAAATTGATGGCGTTGAAATTCTCACAGGCATGCTGATGAGCGGAGAGGCAGTTTTCGCAATGTCCGCAAAAACCAAACGAAAACCCAACGCGGTCGCCTGTTTTAAAATCCGTACCACCCTGACCGACCTCTTCCACCACACCGCACCCCTCGTGGCCCAAAACCGCGGGGAGCGGCACAGGAATAAACTGTAGCTGAGCGACCTCATCGGTGTGGCAAACGCCGCTTGCAACGATCTTGACCAACACCTCTCCCGCCCTGGGAGGGTCCAAATCCAGTTCTTCAATTTGAAAGGGCTGACCTTTCTTATGGACTACTGCTGCTCTGATCTTCATCTGCGCTCAATCCTCCCCGGCGGGCGAATATGCCGTAGCGCTCCAGCATCAAGAACCACATGGCGGCCGCGGCTATGAGGACGAAAAGGGAACAAAGGAAACACCCTCCGAAAGCAACATCCCAAATCGGTTAGTTCATTGTGCTTACCCTTGCTAAACACGCGTGAACGGGTGGTGACTGAAATAGTGAAGTCTCGCGCACTTCCGGAATAAACGTTAGCCGGTTGTTTCAAGCGTTTCCGTGACCCGCATCACAACATACTTCTGCCTCCTGGCAGGGGTCACTTTAACGATTCCGGCGCAGGCTATACCCGCCGTCCTTGCCCGCCTGTCCGGCGCACCGCCCCGCTCCAGGCATTGTCGCTTGCCACTTCGCGGCTGGCGCGGAGGCGCACTTTGTCTCTGCGATCAGCAAAGCTGAGCGGGGTTGGAATCGCGAATTGTCTCGAGCGTAGCGCATTGCAGCGAGTGGCGGTGGTCAAGCTGCCGGTATTATTTTTTTGTAGGAGGCTCGGCTCATTGCAATGGGCCGGCTGCCATGTGCGTTGTTGCAAACGTTCCACTGCGCGGAATCGCAGACACTGCAAGGCAAGCGCCTGATGTCATGAAGGGGGCGCCAGCCGCGAACAAGACGAAGCGTCACGGAAGTCAAATGCAGGGATTCTTCGCTGCGCCCCGTCCCACCCGGGACAGGGCTGCGCTCAGAATGACCGGGAAGGATGAAGGATGAAATCGGAAGTGGGAAATGGGAAGTAGGAGTAGGGAGTCGGGAGTCGGGAAAACAAAAAGCACTTCACCAAAGAGCGCAAGTAGCGAATAGGAAGTAGGAAGTAGGGAAAACAATAAGACCCATCACCCGCCTCGGCGGCGTGGGTCTTGCTTCAGCGGCTGAAGCCCGCGAAGATGGAGCGTTCGTTCGGCACCATTGAGATCGTGCTCTTTCGCGGGAAGAACGTCCGCTCCCGTTTTTATTCATGGAAGGCGAACGGGAGATTGGAGGGGGTAGCCGGTCCTCCGTTTTTGAGGTCCGCGGGTTTTTGACGGGCGGCGAAAAGGCCGCAGACCGCAATCACGGCGGGCCGCGCTGCCACCCGCCTTCTACCTCGGGCGGGGGTTGCGGGGCGAGCGGCCGGGATTTTATGATAGCCGCCTTAAGTAGGCTAGCAAAAGCCCTGAAACCACCCCAAATGGGACGTATGGGACGTTTAATAAATAAAAGTAGTTGTCAATTCGCATTTCGCGCGTTTTCAAAAAAGTGTCCAAATCTCGTACAGCAGGTAAAAATTACAATTCTTCAGTTTGGGACGATACGTTCATTGCACTCCGGTCAGTTTGAACACGTAAGTCGCGGCCGGCGACCCGATGAGATCATCGGCCGGCTGCGGCACCTGGATGTGCATCCTGCCATCGGCCTCGTGCCACTTGAGCTGCGTCCCCGGCCCCAGCAGCGTGACCGTTGTGGCTGGGCCCGGCCTGGGCGCGGCAAGCGTCAACTCGCTTCCCGGCCAGCCTTCGACGATGGCATAAACGTTGCCGCCGCGTGTCGTGTAGCGTACGCTGCCTTCCTCGGCGCGGCGCCACGGCCTGCTGGCATAGATGGCCTCGCCGTTCACCTTGAGCCACGCGCCCATCTGCAGCAGCCGCTCCTGCATGATGACAGGGATGCGGCCGTCGGCCGTGGGACCGATGTCGAGTAGCAGGTTGCCGCCCTTCGAGACGGTGTCCACCAGCAGTCGGACCAACTGCCCGGCGCTCTTGTAGTCGGATGCGGTTTCCATGCGGTTATAGCCGAACGATTTCCCAATGCCCTGGCACTCTTCCCACTTGTGCACGCTCGTATACTCCACCTGCTTGCCGTGGCGCAGGCCGTATTCGGAAGTGTAGAATCCGCCGTCTACTCCGCGTGTCTCTTTACCCCAGCGGTCGTTGATGACGACATCATTCTTCACCGGCGAATCGTCGAACAGCCACGCGAGGAACTGCGGGGAGTGCCAGAAGGAACTCGGCTGTTCCCACTCGCCGTCGGTCCACAGAATGGAGGGATGGTAGCGCTCCACCAGGTCCCTCAACTGCGGAATCATGTGCCCGGTGACGTAGCGCTCTGAATGCTGGAGGTAAAGCGGGTTGTACCATTCGTAGAGCGAGTAATAGAAACCCATCCTCAGCCCGTGCACCACAACGGCCTTGCTCAACTCTCCGGCGAGGTCCTGGTGGGGGCCGACGTCAACGCTGTTCCAGTTCCAACTGTCGGGGCACGGCCACAGGCAGAAGCCTTCATGATGCTTCGAGGTCAGCACCACGTACTTCGCTCCGGAATCGGCAAACAACTGCGCCCACTGGTCGGGATCAAACAACTGGGCTTTAAACCGGCCTGCAAAATCCTGGTAATGGAAGCCGGCCCCGTAGTTGCGCAGATGGAACGCCCACGTCGGCCCGCTCTTATCATGCATGTGGTTCCAGTACCACTCGGCATAGGCCTCGCCGCCCTCGGCGTGCGGATCCGCGAAAGCCGGCACAGAATAAATCCCCCAATGAATGAAGATGCCGAACTTGGCATGGTCATACCACTCGGGAATAGGACGCTTGTTGAGCGAGGCCCAATCGGGCTGGTAATGAACGTCCTGCGCCCACGCAACAAACGGCATGGTGCACAAAAAAACGAGAGCAAGCAGTCTTATTTTCATGCCGGGGATTCTACACCAATCCTCGATGGAGGCTGAATCAATATTGCAGGGCCTGGTCGAGATCGGCGATAAGGTCGGCGGCGGCTTCAACGCCCACCGACAGCCGCACCAGCCCGTCCGTGATGCCGATGGCGTGGCGATCTTCCGCCGGAACGGCGCGATGGCTGGTGGATGCGGGATGCACGATCAGCGAGCGCGTATCGCCCAGGCTGGCGGCGCGCGCAAACAGCCGGACGCGGTCCATTACCTGCTTGCCGGCTTCGTAGCCGCCTTTTGCTTCAAAACTGATCATGGCCCCGTAATCGCTCATCTGCTTTCTGGCCACCTCATGTCCCGGATGGCCTGGCAGGCCAGGGTAATTGACGTGCTCCACTTCCGCGTGCGCGGCCAGGAACTCTGCAATCTGCCGGGCGTTCGAACAGTGGGCGGGCATGCGCAGGTGAAGCGTGCGGATGCCGCGCAGAATCAGCCAGGCATTGAAGGGGCTGATTACACCTCCGAAATCGCGGATCACTTCATGCACCAGCAACGAGATGTAATCGCGCGGACCGATGATGGCTCCGCCCATGGCGTCGCCGTGGCCGCACAGGTACTTGGTGGCCGAATGGACCGAAACTGTCACGCCCAGCCGCAACGGCTGCTGAAGCGC
>DASSJE010000370.1:0-8528 GCA_035691365.1 Terriglobia bacterium | reverse complement strand
GGCCACCTTCGCAATCGCCGCGCCCTTGCGAAAGGCCAGGCGGCGATAGGTGCGCCGCAAGCCGGCGTCGTACCGGGTGGCGATCCCGGCGGCTTCCACCAGCAAGAAGCGCATCAGCCGGTTGCCTTGCTTGGTCAGGTGGCCGAAGCGCTGCCGCCCGGCGCTGGAATCCTCCTGCGGAATCAATCCCAGATAGCTGGTGAGGTGCCGGTCGTCGGGAAAGCGCCCTTCACCAGCAAATTCAGAATATGCTCCGCATCCCGCCGATCGTGCTTCTGCTTCCGCGTCTCACGGGCTCGGATCTTCGCCGCCTCACCCACCACCAACTCGTGCCCCAACCCGGCCAGCATCTCCGCGAACCACCGCGCGTAGCCCGTACTCTCGATCCCCACCAGCGCCGGCCCTTTCAATCCTTCATAGAACGCCCTCGCTTCGCCGCTCTCATGCTCCAACCGCTTCTCCACCACCTCGCCCGTCTCCGTGTCCAGCATCGCAATTACCTGCATGCGCGAATGCAAATCACATCCTATAATGTTCATGTCTCGGCTCCTCCTTTGCTGAGAGTTCCTGACTTCTTCACAACGCCAGTTTACTCTCGCCATCGAGGAGCCGATGGCCTTATGACATCAGACACGACAAAACGCGTGTCTGCGCCACCCGCCGGCATATACACCTCCTGTCGCTTAAACGGCGGGTGCCGCCTACGTCGCGGCCTTTGCGATGTAGGCGGCCCTACTTCTCGGACATTGACACACGCTGGTCGAATTCGCTGCTTCGGAGCACTATTAGCAGTCTCATTCCCACTCAAGCAATATTTCATCAGCTCGTTCCTGGCTGCTTAGCTCGAGCCACTCCCGGCCCTTGCGGTAAGCGGCTCGCAATGCTCGCACGGCTACATCGATTGCACTGGAACAAGCCTTATCTACATCGGCTCGTTCCACGGATGATCCGTGAACAACCCTGCTCCTGGTTTCATAAATCCCGCTGAGTTCTTTTCGAAGATCTCGCCTTTTGGTTGGGTCAGACTCAAGTAACTTTGCAATTGCAGCAGTGACACGGAACGTCACTTCGCTCCGCGTGCCGACTAAATTTTCCCAAACCATAACTGCGTCTATGAGGGAGTCGCTCCTGTCAATTCTATTGGTTACCGCAGATATCAACCTATTGGCCGCAATATCCACTCCAGGAACATGGGATCGGTCAACGACGCTGGCCCAGTGCTCAACTTGCTCAATTCTGTCACCGAAGTACACTTCGGAGCCAAGCGTGGGAGGAGGGATAGGGGTGGAAAACCAAAATGCCGACTGAAATGGCACAACGAGAGTAGACCACGTTACGAATGGAGCAACCGGCTTTGCGCTCTCCTTTGAAGCCAGTGCGCAGGATAGAGGAAAGAGAACCCTTGCAGCCTCAGGGGAGGCTTGGGACTGATCAAGGGGCTTCGGAGAGGCCGCGCGGTCAAACCGAACTGCAAGCAGGCGAGGTTCGGCCAGAATGCAACGAGTCTTCGGGCGCCCTAGGGGCAAGGCCATCTGTTCCGTTTCGATTGGAGGAGCGGGCCGCACCGTACCCCAAGGAGTTCTCATCTGCACGGCTTCTGGCAATGTAATCCCAGCTATACCGGAAACTGCGTGCGCACGAATGCGTTCACCACGCACTGCACGCTGAAGCTCCTCGAAGCCTTCAAGAACGGTTCGCACGAAGGTACTTTCGTCCCAAGGCATCCGAAGGAGGTACATCTGGAGAAGAGCGGAGGAAAGTAGACCAGTGAATACCATAGTAGCAGACATTCGGCTACCGCCGCCTGGGTATAAAAGCATGGGGTCAAGTTCGCCTTCGCGCGGCGCAAGAATATCAAGGCCCGATTCCGCGGTGGCTACGGCAACGAGATCATTTATGCCCAGGTTCTGAATGGGGGGTAAGAAAGATCGCCCTACCGCTTCCTGAAGGACACCGTCCGGGCTCATTAGCCTATTAAATGACGGGCCTTCGTTATTACCCGGTCGTACCCTCTCGCGAAAAACCGCTACTGCAATTGCCGTTAAGGTAATCAACACATCAGACATCTATTATGATGCTCCGACAACTGGTGTTCTTGCTGCCCGAATTTTACGGCTTGGGAGGACACAAGGTCAATCAACGGCCCTCGCCGTCGCGCGTAGTGATTTCATCGCGTGTTTTGCGGCGCGTTCAGGTCGGCAAAGATCCCGGCCCCGCTGGACCAAACCCGAAGGGGCAAAGAGCCCTTCTGCCCTGCCCGGCTTGTGATAATATGCGGCGGCGCGGCGGGTGGTGCAAGGGAAAAAGACAAAAATCAGGAAGTAGGAAATAGGAGGCACGAAGTATGAAACGTGAAGGATGAAGGATGAAAAAGGCTGCGGGAAACAGGGAATGGGGAGTAGGAAATAGGGAGAGGGCAAAATCCAGGAGACAAGGAGATTCGTCTTCTGCTGAGCCGGATCGGAAGGTCGGGATCGGAGCGGGCGACGCAATCAAGCACGGCAGTACTGCAAAGGCACAAACCACGACTGGGCCAGGCAGCGGACGGCCTGGCCGCGGCATATCCGGTCAAGGCAGAATTTTGTTGACAGCCAGTGGCCTAGTGTGGTAGTCTGCTTTTGTCTGTTGAGGGCGTCTTCAGAGGGCGCAAAATAAAAAAAGATATCTTATTTTGGAAAACGAAGCCGAGACGTTGTTGAAAACAAAGGGAAAGACTACATATGTTAGCCGAAACGAACCCGAAAACGAACCCGAGAAGTCCTTTAGATTCGCACCTGCGGAAAAAACGAACCCGAAAACGAACCCGGCAAGCCCTTTAGAATCAGACCGTGAAAAAACCGAACCCGAGAAAATCCAGCCCTCCGATCTAGCCCGTTCGAACGATTTTGCCGCGCCGCAAGCCGGAACACCTCCCGCCCGACAGCCCTGAAGACCTGACCAAGCGTTGACACCGCGCCTGCCATTGGGCACTCTGGAGCATCGCGCCGCCAGCATGATGCGTGACACACTTTGTGACTTATGGCGAAGCCCATGAAGTGCGGCAGCAAAGCTGCCGCCTTGGAATAAGGAAAAGCCGGCAGGTCGCCCTGCCGCAGTCCAGGGTGGTAGCTGGCGCTACCGCACTCCAGGAATGAATACGCGGTTGCATCACTGTCGAACCAGCGGGAGACAAAAATGCAAAAATCTTCGATACGAAATGCTCTCATTGTGGTCATGGGGTTGCTGATGGTCGCCGGCTTTCCGCTGTCCGTTTTCGCCCAGGCGCAGCTTGCTCCAACACCGCCCATGGGCTGGAACAGCTGGAACCATTTTGCCTGTAAGGTGAGCGACGCCATCATCCGCGCGCAAGCCGATGCGATGGTATCGAGCGGCATGAAAGCCGCCGGCTATGAGTATGTCAACATCGACGACTGCTGGGAGGGCCGGCGCGATTCCAGCGGCGTGATCCACCCCAACTCAAAATTCCCGGACATGAAGGCGCTGGCTGATTACGTCCACTCGAAGGGACTGAAGCTGGGGATCTATTCTTCGCCCGGCCCCAAAACCTGCGGCGGCTATGAAGGCAGCTACCAGCACGAGAAGCAGGATGCCCAAACTTACGCGCAGTGGGGCATCGACTATCTCAAGTATGACTGGTGCAGCGCGCGATACGTCTACAGGCCCGATCAGTATCCCGGCGCTTTTAAAAAGATGCACGATGCGCTGATGGCAACGGGCCGGCCCATTGTTTACAGCATTCACGGGCGCGGCAGGGTGTGGACGTGGGCGCAATCGACCGGCGCAAACCTCTGGCGGACCACCGGCGACATCAAGGACGACTACGGCCGCATGGTGGCTATCGGATTCGGGCAGGAAGGGCTGGCGCAGTTCACCGGCCCCGGCCATTGGAACGATCCGGACATGTTGGAGATCGGCAACGGCGGCATGAAGCCAGACGAGTATCGCATGCACATGAGCCTCTGGTGCCTGCTGGCGGCGCCGCTGATCACCGGCAACGACCTGACGCAAATGACGCCGGAAACACGCGCCACCCTCACCAACCCGGAGGTTATCGCCGTTGATCAGGACCCGCTCGGCGTGGAAGGCCAACGCGTGTGGGAGGAAGGGCCGCTCGAAATCTGGGCGAAGCCACTGGCCGGCGGCAGCAAGGCAGTTGGGATGTTCAATCGTGAGCAATCCACAATCAAGATCACGGCCAAGTTCAGCCAAATCGGCATCAGCGGCCGCGCCAGCGTTCGCGACCTGTGGGCCCGCAAGGACCTTGGGGTTTTCAGCGGCGCTTACTCGGCCGACGTCGCGGAGCACGGCGTTGTGATGGTCAGAGTGACGCCAGTGAAATAGCGCCGATCGACCCGGCCGTTCAACTCGGCGCTTGCATTGCGGATGAACAAGGAATACGCTTTCCTCCGATCACGGCAAGAGGCAACAGCTTCCCTGCCCGCCCTGAGCAGTTGCGCTCTAATGAGGGCGGCCTTTTTGCCTGGAGGAGCTGAACCCCGGGTTGCTGCCATTCGGCGGGAAAGGTAAATCAAACTATGTCAGGCGTCTCAATCGGAATCATCCTCGCGGCCCTTGCCGGCGTCTTGAACGGCAGCTTTGCGGTGCCCACAAAAATTGCCCACAAGTGGCGATGGGAGAATATCTGGTCGGTGTGGGGTGTGTGGGGAATGCTCATCCTGCCGTGGGTCCTGACTTTTGCCACTATCCCCCACACCATTCGGTTCTTCGAGCACACAACCGCGGACCAGTGGTCGCTGCTGATTCTTTTTGGCATCGGGTTCGGGCTGGCGCAGATCTTCTTTGGCCTGGGTATTGCCGCTGTAGGCATCGCTTTGAACTTTGCTATTGCCATCGGTATATCCACGGCTTTCGGCTCCGTCGTGCCGTTTCTTTCGCAGCACGCCGACAGGGTCTTCACGCTCGAAGGACTGTTCTTCTTTATCGGCATCATTCTAATGCTGGCCGGCATTATAGTTTCAGCTCTGGCCGGGCGGGAAAAGGAAAGACAACTTTCACTTGCCATGGCGGCCAAGCCGAATCCGGCGGAAAAGCGAATGACTTTCGCGGCGGGATTGACCTTGTGCATTTTGGCTGGCCTGGGTTCTCCGCTGGGCAACTTTGGGGCGGCTTTTTGCACTCCAACGCTTCAACGCGCGCTCGAATTCGGGGCCAGCCCCGTCTGGCAATACAATGTGATCTGGGCGCCACTCTACACAGCGTCGCTCGTGCCTTACTTGATCTATTGCATTTATCTTTGGCGCAAGAACCGCAGCTTCTCTCTTTTTGGCATCCCCGGCTCGAAGGTCTATTGGCTTTACGGGTTCATCATGGCCGCCTTGTGGTTCGGCAGTTCGGCGATTTACGGCGTGGCAATGTCGGACATCGGCCAAATGGGACCTGTGGTGGGCTGGCCGCTCTTCATGTCGGTGATTATCGTGGCCTCGAGCGCCTGGGGCTTCATGACCGGTGAATGGAAGGGCGCAGGAAAGCGGGCCGTCAATTCCATGGTCCTTTCCATAGCGCTTCTGATTGTGGGATTCTGCATGTTGGCCTACAGCGGGACTCTCGGCTGACAACCTGGACGGCCAGTGGCTCGATCTGCCGTGCCGCATGTCAGGCCCGCCCATCTCGTTTGCATCGAACCGCCAATTGTTCAATGATAAGAAAGCGGGTGGCGCCCGGAGCCGGGGCGCTGCCGGCACAGTTTGCGACGGGGCAGGATTCATGCCGGAAATTGAGGCTTTGGATTTCTCAGAGGGCTGGCAAAGCCTGGAGAGTAGACAAATCCGCGAGCAGTTGGAGCACCGTGCGCTGCCTGCCTATCTTTCCAGGCAAAGATGGTTCGCATCAAAAGGCACGGAGATTGAGCGCGCGGAATTGCAAAGCTGGTTTGTCCTTGATGGCCACAATGGCAAGTGGCTGATGGCAACTATTCGAGTGCGCCTGGCTGGCGGCTTTTCTGAGGATTACTTTATGCCCCTGGCCGCCGCCTGGGATTCACCATCGCCCGCGCCTGCCTCATTCGATTCAGCCGATGTCGTTGCCCGCATCCGCAAGGGCACGCAATTCGGGGCCTTGCGTGATGCTCTGTCAGACGCCCGCTTTATCGCTGACCTGGTGCGCGCCATGGGAGACGAGATGTCGCTGGCCAGCGCCCGCGGAAACCTGCGATTCAGGCATTCCTGCTCATGGATTCCCTTGCAGAAAGATGACGAACGGAACATCCGCAAACTTGGCGCGGAACAGAGCAATTCCAGCATCCTGATTGCAAAGAAAATGGTGCTGAAGGCCTACCGGAAGCTGGAGCGCGGAATCCAGCCGGAACTGGAAATGGCACGCTACCTCACCGACGTCGCCCATTATCACAACACGCCGCCGCTGCTGGGATCGATTGAGCAGTTCGACACCGAGGCGCAGCCGACAGTCCTCGTCATGATGCAGGGCTTTGTTCCCAATCAGGGCGACGGCTGGGCCTTCACGCTGGGCTGCCTGAAGGCATTGTTCGGCGCCACACTGCGGGGCGGCGCGGCCGAGGGCGGCAGCGGGGCATATGCGGCGCTTGCCACGCGGCTCGGCATTCGGATTGCGGAACTCCATCGGGCCTTCGCAATCGAAAGCGGAGATGCCGCCTTCCAGCCTGAGCCTATCACTGCAGCAGAAGTCAGCGGCTGGAAACGGCAAATCCATGCCGAGGCCGAAACCACCTTCGGGTTGCTCGCCAACGCAGAAAGCATGCTGCCGCCGGAACAGCATGCGCGTGTGCGGGCCTTGCTCGGCCGGCGCGAGCGCGTCCTGAATTTGATTTCGGGATTCGAACTGGCACCAGGCACTATCCTCAAGAAGACCCGGTTCCACGGCGATCTGCACCTCGGGCAGGTGCTGGTGGCGGGCGAGGATTTTTACATCATCGACTTTGAGGGAGAACCCGCCCGTCCCTTCGCGCAACGGCGCGCCAAACATAGTCCCCTTCGGGACGTTGCCGGCATGCTGCGCTCATTCAACTATGCAGCGTGGTCGGCGCTGTTTGAAGCCGGAGCGGGCGATCCGGAAAAAATCAAAACACTCGAAGGGCACGCCCTCGATTGGGAACGCAGAGCTTCTTCCGCCTTCCTACAGGGCTACCAGGAAACAATCAAGGGGTGCGCTTCCTGCCCCACCGCGCCCGAAGACTTTGCCCGATGGCTCGGCCTCTTTATTCTCGAAAAGGCCCTCTATGAGGTCCGCTACGAACTTGCCAATCGGCCGACGTGGCTGCGCATTCCGGTGGAAGGCATCATGAGCCTCCTCGCGCACGGATAGCCCAAACGCACAAATCCCGTGCAAGCCGGTCCTTATCCGAATCAGCCTGCAAGGTTGGTTGGGCGTACGACGCAACATGGGGCGGACACACTACCGTATGGTACGTGGCGGAGCGGCTGTAATTCAGTCCTTTTCTTGAAGAAACTCGCGGAGCATGGTCTTGAGGGCGGTGCGTCCCTTAGTTGATTTGAGATAGATTTCCCGACGTTGCGCATCCTGTTCGCTGCGGTAAGCCTCATAGAAAATCAGATCGAACGGCCGGCGAGGCCTGGTGGAGCGCACGGCTCCTCCGTTGTGCAGTCGCAGTCGGGTTTTCAGGTCGCGCGTCGATCCGATGTAGAACCCTTGGTCGCTGAGGCTGCGGAGCACGTAGACGTAGAAGAATTCGGGCACGGCGGGATTTTACTCCTCAGCCTCGGGGTTTTCTCGAAAATGTTTTGCCGACATGGCGGAGCCACGTACCATCCGATACGTGGCAGGGCCACCTTACATCCGGCACATGGCGGAGCCACGCGGTACATAGCAGAACCAGGCGGCGTTCGGTATGGGGCGGAGCCACGTACCGTACGGTACGTGGCAGGGCCACCTTACATCCGGCACGGGGCGGAGCCATGTACCATCCGGCACGGGGCGGAGCCACGTACCGTACGGTACGTGGCGGAGAGGGTGGGATTCGAACCCACGTTACGATTGCTCGTAAACACGCTTTCCAAGCGTGCTCCTTCAGCCACTCGGACACCTCTCCGTGTCACGGCAGGTAAAGCCAACTTGCTTGGGGATAGAAAGTTGTTCCGGCAAGTTTGTGGCTCCAATGATTCTAGAGCTTTCGGGCCAATCCTCGCAAGAGAAGAACGGCCGCGAGTTTTTCCGAGTTGCCCTCGGCCCGCAAAAATTTCGACAAAAAGCTGCGCTTTCGGAAAAATTGCTGCAAGATAATTGATCGCAATTCATCCGTGCGCGGCGGCTTGTTTGCGCGCAGCCATCGGCGGCACCCAACATGGACAGTTCTTACTTTAAATCGCTGTTGAGGAGCTTCAGCCACAAATCCAGAACCAAGAAGTTTCAGCTTTTCGAATCGGTTTTCCGGCCGCGCCCGGAAGAGCGCGTGCTGGATATTGGCGCGAGTGGTGAAGTTTTTCTGCGCTACACCTTTGAGGACGTTTATCCCTTCCCGTCGCGCATTGTTGCCGGAGGTCACGCTCCCGTTGAAGTGAAGAGCGCGCGCCATG